>CAIODU010000399.1 GCA_903857165.1 uncultured Methylococcaceae bacterium
CCATCAAGAATCTGATCCGTAGGAAAAAAACAGAGTCCACGAAAGACACGAAAAGCACGAACAAAAGCAAGATTCGTTCGTGCTTTTCGTGTCTTTCGTGGACGATTCTTTTGGTGGATTCATTATTGGAAATCACCTTAACGGACTGATGTTACGCACCGTAGGCCGGAATAAGCCCGTTCACGGGCGTTTCCGGCATAATCACCCGGACCAGTGCGGCTTACTTCGCCGGAAACACCCGCTAGGGCGGGCTTATTCCGGCCTACATAGGGGCTTCAGCATAACGAAGAATAGCAGACAGGAAACCATCACATGCAGAAGAAAAAACTATTTCTGGCTTCGTCCTCGGAACTGATCGAGGACCGAAAGGAATTTGAAATCTTCATCAACCGCAAGAATAAGGATTGGGTTGGACAGGGCGTTTTCCTCGAACTCATCGTCTGGGAAGATTTCCTCGATGCCGTTGCGCAAACCCGGCTACAGGACGAATACAACAAAGCCATTCGCGATTGCGATATCTTCGTGATGTTGTTTTGCACCAAGGTTGGAAAATACACGGAAGAGGAGTTCGAGACGGCCTTTGGGCAGTTTAAAGCCACCCATAAGCCGCTTATCTTCACCTATTTCAAGGAGGCGGAAATTAGCACCGGCAGTGCCAATAAACAGGATTTGATGAGTTTATGGGCATTCCAAGAAAAGCTGGATGCCCTGGGGCATTTCTACACGCGCTACAAAAACATCGACGGCTTGAGATTCCAATTCAACCAACAACTGGACAAACTGGCCGCCAGCGGTTTCATCGAACTAAATCCGAAGCAAGGCTGGACTTCTGCCAAGCCGCCGGGCGGCGAAAGCCACTTGGCAACACTGAGTGGCCGTGGCGCGATTGCACAAGGCAAGGGGGCGAAGGCGGTTGGGGAGCGGGGCGTGATCGTCGAAGGCAATATGCGCGGCAACATCAACACCGGCAGCAGCATCGACACGGGCGGCGGTGCCCATGTCACCGGAAACGTAACGGCAGGCCGTGATTTCATTGGGCGTGACAAGATTGAACAGGGCGACAATTACACCACAGGCGATGTCACCGGCACTGTCGCCATCGGTCGCGACGCCAAGGCCACGCATAACGAAGTGCTTAAAAACAGCGAACTCCATGCCCAGACAATCAACGTATACGTCGGCGAGCCACAGGACAGGCATGAAGCCGGCGAGCCTGGCACCGGCGGTGAAAATAAACTTTATGAGGATATAAGACTGGATGTCGCGTCACCGTCCAAAGTCGTTTCCGGCGTTGAGTTCGATGTTGCCGTTGCCATCAAACAACCCCGTTCGCCCGCGCTGGCCATTGCCGACCTGGATAATTATCTACACGCCAGCGGCATCGTCGAGCGCAATTCGAATCAGCAGATTGCCAAGTATCGTGTTGAAATCAAGTCATCAGACTTTGCCATCGACCCGGCAAGCGTCATGTTTAATTTGAAATTCGGCGGTGATTCCGAGGTCAAGTGGTTCAAATTGATCGCCAAGAGGAGCGGGAAACTTTCCTTCATTGTCCATGCGTATCAAGTGGCCGACAATATTGAAATCGCATCCAACCGGATTGAGTTGGAATCCGTCGTTGAATCCCGACCGAATGAATGACGGGGCGTGAAGGTGATGACACGGGCGGGGGGGAATCAAGCTGGGTTGGGTGGGCCGGCATCCCTGTGCCGGCATGCGCCTGAGCCGCAGCATGGCTGAACCCAACGACATTGAAGCGTTGCGGCGGGAGAATGCCGAATTGCGAGCCAAGCTGGCCTCCGCCCAACAGGCCGAGGTCAGTGGTTCGGGTGCGGTCGCGCAAAGTGGGGGCATCGCACTTGGCGAGCGTAGCGCCTATCTGGAAGGCGGCAACTATGGCACTATCATCAGCGGCACCCAAATCATCAATCATTACCATAGCGCATCCGGGGGACAGGGCAAAGGAGACATCGCCCGCCAGGTCGCAAGCTATTTGCTTTGGTTGCAAGAACGCACGGCCAGCATAGAACTGCGCGGCATCGAGCGGGCGGGCGGTGCGCCAGTGGTGCTGTTGCCGCTGGAGACGGCTTATGTGCCGCTGCGGGCCAAGGCGACGCCACGCATGGGCGAAGGATTGAATGCGTTGGATGCAAAGCGCCGACCCAAGCGCGCTCATGATCAAGACGAAGGTGCTGAACCCGGCGAACGCGAAGCCGACATTGCCTTGAATGAGGTACTCGGCCTAGGCAAGCGGCTGGTGATTATCGGCGGGCCAGGCTCCGGCAAGACCACCGTGTTGCTGCACATGGCCTGGGCCTTGGCCTCTTCGCTGCTTGCGGGCATAGCCGAACCGGCCCACTCTCGGCTTGGTTTGGACGTGCCGCCGAACGCACTGCCCTTGCCCATCTTCGTGCCGTTGGCATCCTTCGCCCGTTACCGCCGCAACCTGACGACCAACGCCCCGGCCCGCGACAAGACCCTGGCCTTTTTCATTTCCCACCATCTGATTAGCAAGCAGGCCGATTTCGACCTGCCCGCCGACTTTTTCGTGCAACTGCTCAAGGACGGGCGGGACGAAGTCGCCAACGAGGACGAACGCGCCGAAGTGCGCCAGTCAGTCGAGGAACTGGTGGGTGGACGGGCCGCTTTGCGCGTCGTCGTCACCTGCCGCACCATCGCCTACCACAGCGGGCGCACCGCACTGGGGGCGGACTTCCGCGAGGTCACCGTGCAGCCCTTAGACTTGGAGCAGCATGTCGCACCAATGGTGCGGCAAGCCTATGCCTGCATTCATCCGCTGGATGTCGCGCTACGCCAAGATCGCATCGACGACTTGCTGGGTGGCATAGCGAGGCTGGAGGAAGATCGCCGGACGCGACTGGGCAAGGATTCCGTTGCCCTCGTTGACAGCCCGCTAATGGTGCGGCTGTTGTTGATCGTCCATGTGAACAACCGCACCCTGCCCGACGAACGCGCCGACCTGTTCGACAAGGCCATCAACGCGCTGTTGCAAGTGGACTATGGGCGGGAGGAAAGCGACATCCGTGAGCTTTCCACGGATTGGAAGCTATACCGCGACATGGCGCAGCATCTTGCTGTCCACATGCACAGCCGAGGCCGCGACCAAGGCCGCGAGATCGATGAGCCGACGTTGAAAACGGTATTGCGCCAAGAGGCTGAATTCGTCCCGCGTATAACCGAATTCCTCATCCATGCCCGCCAACGCGGCAGCGTGCTGGAAGAGCGTGATCGCTCGTATCGGTTCATTCATTTGGCCTTCCAAGAATTTCTGGTGGCCCGCTACCTCAGGGAGGTCATCGGCGGCGAAGGTCGTGAAGCCATCCTCGCCTATCTTGAAAACTGGCTGGACGATCCTTGGTGGCGCGAACCCATTCTGCTGCTCGTCGGCTACATGGGCACGAATGCCGCCAAACCGGCGAGGGATTTCATCGTCGCCCTGGCCAAAGCGGGCAAAACCGCGAACGCCCAGTTCTCCGCCGCCGAACTGGCCGGCATGGCGGCACTGGAATGGCATGAAAGCGGCGCGGCGCGGCGGGCGGAGTGTGCTAGGCGAATCGTCGAGTTGCTTCATGATGAGAAAGCACTTCAAGAATCCAAGCCCGTCTTTCGCACCCGTGCGGGCGACCGGCTTGCACAACTCGGCGACCCGCGCTTTGACCCGCAACGTTTTTATCTGCCGAATGACGGGATGCTCGGTTTTGTGCCTATCCCGGCCGATCCAGACTTTAAGATCGGAACACGCACACGAGATTTCGACCGGGTGATGGACACGGTTGGTATTTCACAAAATAACAGGGATTTTTTCAAAGCCGAGATCAACGACCAGCCCACGCCGACGCGGGAATTCTACATTGCCCGCTATCCCGTCACCATCGACCAGTTTCGCGCCTTTGTCGAGGCGACAGGGTTCAAACTGGGTAATGGGAATGCCTTGCGCGACCCGGATAGCCGCCCGGTGCGTTACGTCAGTTGGCATGATGCGCTGGCTTATTGCGACTGGCTCAATGATGCGCTGATGAAATCTCCGCCAACCCCCAATGCCGTTGAAATAAACCAATATAGTAGGGCGGCAACCCCTTGCCGCCAACCGGAGGGTCCACCAGTTTACAGTCGGCATGGGGATGCCGACCTACCGGCTTCTGACTTACTTCCCCTGATTCAATCAGGCAAATGGCGCATCACCTTGCCGAGTGAATTGGAGTGGGAAAAGGCGGTGCGGGGCGGGTTAGTGGGTGCAATCTTCCCTTGGGGCGACACGCCAGACCCGAACCGAGCGAATTATCGTGACTCGAATATTGGCAACACCTCCGTCGTCGGCTGCTTCCCGTCCAACCCTTATGGCTTGTACGATATGGTTGGCAATGTCTGGGAATGGACGCGGAGCCTGTGGGGTTCCAAGTATGTCTACGGCCTTGACGACCAGACTCGTGAGGAATTAAGGGAAGGGGATATCAAAGGCCGGGTCGTGCGGGGCGGTTCTTGGTATCACAACCAAGACAACACGCGCTGTGCCGTCA
Source organism: uncultured Methylococcaceae bacterium (assembly GCA_903857165.1). Taxonomy (GTDB): domain Bacteria; phylum Pseudomonadota; class Gammaproteobacteria; order Methylococcales; family Methylococcaceae; genus Methylumidiphilus. Next base: position 4,539 of record CAIODU010000399.1, read on the forward strand.
GAAACGGGAGTCTATCCGACTACCGCGACCTCAACTACGGCTTCCGTGTGGTGGTGTTGCGCTCTGCCCCTGTTTCTTGACCTCTGCCCTCTGAAGCTCTGTACTCTGATGCTCTGATGGCCCGGCTCAGAGGGGTGTGGGGGAGACTCAATGCTGTTGAATTAAGCCTATGCAACAGAATCCGTAGGGCGGCAACCCTTTGCCGCCGAGGGAAGAACAAGTTCATTGTCGGCATGGGGATGCCGACCTACTCCTTAATTCAACAGTAGTGGGGGGAGACTTCCCCCGCCGCGTAGCGGCTTTACGATTTTTTTTTGCGGAAAGCGGTAGGTCGGCATCCCCATGCCGACAGCGGACTTGTTTTTTCCTATACGCATCGCTCCCAACCCGTATGCAAGCTTGGTGAAGGCTTAAGCTGACCAATCCTCCAACGCAAGCGCAGGCACTCGTAGGAATTCACGGGTGTTGTTGGTGACTAGGATGGCTTTTAAGGCAAGGGCGTGGGCAGCGATCAAAAAATCCATGGGTCCGATAGGCGTACCTTGGGCTTGCAAGGCTGCACGCAGAGGGCCATAGGGCCGGGCTGATTCCCGGTCAAAAGCAATCACTTCAAAGTCCAGCAGAAATCGCTCCAAGCGTTTGAAATTGTCGCCTTGCCGCTTGCTTGCGGCGGCTCCAAATTCCAATTCGGCTACAGTGATGCTGGAAACGCCCACCTTTTCCCTATCCATGCCGTCCATACGCTCCACGATGTTCTTGAACCCGGATCGCTGATTGATCAAGAAAATGCAGATGTTGGTGTCAAGAAGGTAAAGGCTCACTCGAAATCCCTCTCCTGTTGCGCAATCGGCTGTTGGCGTTCAATGTCCATAGGCCCAATTTCTTCAAGCATCGCCAAAAGGCTTTCAGCACGGTAATGCTTGGGCAACAAAATGATCATGTCGCCAATTTTCTTGATGACGACTTCGTCCTCATCAAGCCGAAATTCTCTCGGTAGGCGGACGGCCTGACTGTTTCCACTGTTAAACACGCGGGCAGTTTGCATAATGGTTTCCTTGACAAAAATAGAGTACATACTGAGTATATACGTTTATGGGCATTCAGGGATAGGTCGGCATCCATGCCGGAATGACGGCAATGGAGCCATAGCGGGAGTTGCTGGCAGATCGCCGCCTGCCGCCCGTCCTGCCGGTCTTGCTGTACAATGGCAAGCCACGCTGGAACGCGCCGGCCTTATCGCCGTGGCATCCGATGGGTCGGACCGTTAGGATTTGGTTAAAAATGACCTCCCGAAAGAAGCCAAATGTAGGCCGGAATAAGCCCGCCTTGGCGGGCGTTTCCGGCAAAGTCAGCTTCCGCGACTCGTCGGAGGCATGCCGGAAACGCCCGTGGACGGGCTTATTCCGGCCTACGGTGCAAGGAAGTTATTTTCGGCCATATCCTTAGGTGATTCCTGAGAAAGAGCATCCCATGAAGAATCTGATCCGTAGAAAAAAAATAGAGTCCACGAAAAGCACGGACAAAAGCAAGATTCGTTCGTGCCTTTCGTGTTTTCCGTGGACGATTCTTTTGGTGGATTCATTATTGGAAATCACCTTACCGCCCGCATCTGCGTTATCTGCTGCTGGATGGGGGCCGCTGTGTTGATGACGAACTGGCTCCGTTGCGCAAGATGGCTGAAGGCAACCGGACAAGACTCGTTACGTCGGGCGTTCACGGTGTGGTTGAGGCATGTGCTGTTGCCGGTGTGGATTTCGAGAACCTGAACAAATTGCAAGAGGTGAAGAACATGTTGGCAGAGCGGGTGATTGAATGGACTGGCAAGGCTGCCGACCGCCACTGCGGCGGAAGAGGTTTTGCGTGATTGAAATAAGCAACTTGACTTTTGACTATCCCGGCCATCGCGCCTTGGATGAGGTCAGCTTGACGGTGCAGACGGGTAGCGTGACGGCATTGGTCGGGCCGAACGGGGCGGGCAAAACCACGCTGATGCGCTGCATCGCCGGTTTGGAAACGCCGCTGTCCGGTTCCATTCAAGTCGGCGGCATGGATGTGGTTGAAAAACCCCGCGAAGTCCATCGCATCATGGGCTATCTGTCCGATTTCTTTGGCTTGTATGAAGACTTGACCGTGGCGCAATGCTTGGAATACGCGGCGGCATCGCAAGGTTTGCCGACCCAGGAAATTGATACCGCCATCGCGCTGACCGCCCGCCGGCTTGATCTCAGCGACCGCTTGCAGCAGACCGGCGGCAGCCTGTCACGGGGCTTGCGCCAACGCTTGGCGATAGGCCAGGCGATCATCCACGGGCCGAAGATGTTGCTGCTGGACGAGCCGGCCTCCGGCTTGGACCCGGAGGCGCGGGCCAGCTTGGCGACGCTGTTCCGGCAATTGCAAGCCAATGGCATGACGCTGCTGGTGTCCTCGCATATTTTGGCCGAGTTGGACGAATATTCCACGCATATGCTGTCTTTGCGCAATGGCCGGGTATTGGAGAACCGCGCTTTGAGCGGCGCACAGTCGGCGATAGCCAGCAAAAGGCTGCGGCTGAGCTTGGCACTGGCCGAGTCGCGTTTGCCAACGTGGTTGGAGCAGCAGGTGCCAGTGACGCTGATCAAGGCGGAGGCCGATTTTGCCGAATTCGATTTTCAAGGCGACTTGTCCGCGCAATCCGCGCTGTTAGGGGAATTGGTCACCGCCGGTTTCGCGGTGGCGAGTTTTGCCGAACACAAAGAAAACCTGCAACACTCTTATTTGCAATCGGTCGCCGTCCAGCCAAAGGGGAGCCAGCGATGAATCCAGAATTCAAACGTAACCTGTGGCTAGTGATTACCCCGCAGCGGTTGCTCGTCACGCCTACTTTGTTGGGCTTGGTTTTTGTGTCGATTGCACTGTTCAACATGGACGGGTTCGCGTCTAACTTACATGGCCTGGCTAGGCTTCTGTTCGTTTTCATCGCCTGGTTTTGGGGCTTGCGCTGTGCCAATGCATCCATCATTGACGAAATGCGGGACAAGACTTGGGACCAGCAACGCATGAGTGCTTTGCAGCCGTGGACGATGACTTGGGGGAAGCTGTTCGGCGCAACGGCGTTTGTGTGGTATGCCGGGCTGATTTGCCTTGCCGTCGCGGCGGTTTGCGGTTGGCTGGAACAGGGTCCGGTCGCGTTGTTGAATTTGGTGAGCTTGGCGGCGACGGGCATTTTGCTCCATGCGGCCAGCATCGCCTTGAACTTGCATACCAGCCAGATGGAAGCTCGGATTTCGCAACGGGGCGGCGTGGGTTGGTTTGGCTTGTTGGTGTTGTTTTTACTGATGACCACTGGCGTCAGGCTGTTGTCAACCGCGTCGCTAAACTGGTGGGGCATGTCCATTGCCACGTCGGACTTTTCGTTGTCCAGCAGTTTGTTGTTTGCAGGCTGTGCCGTGTTCGCGGCATGGCGGACGATGTGCAACGCGCTGCAAGTGCGCACCCTGCCGTGGGCATGGCCGTTGTTTGCCGTGGTGCTGGCGGTGTATTTTGCCGGTTTTGCCGGCGGCGCGGACAGTCCCTATGTCTTTTTAACGACGGCGCTGGTCGTTGCCGTGGCGATGACTTACCTCGCCCTGATTACCGAGCCGACCGGTTTGTTGGTTTGGCAGCGGCTTAAACGACGCCAAGAATCGGGCGACTGGCGCGGCTGGTTGGAAAAGCTGCCGCTATGGCCCACGACGCTGGTGCTGGCGTTTATTTTTGCGGCACTGGCCTCTGCCAACTCAATGGGCTGGAGTGACATGCCAATGCTCAATCCGCTGTTCGGACTGGCACCTTTGGGCTTGGCGCTGATGCTGTTGCGCGATATCTGCGTATTCCTGTTCTTCACCTTGGCATCCGATGCCAAGCGTGCCTTCGGCGCGGCGCTGTTTTACCTGATTGTCATTGACATGGTGCTGCCATTTTTGGCGCAAGTCGCCGGTCTGAGTTATCTGCGGCATTTGTTGTTGCCGGTGGACTTGGTTAACCCGTGGAATAGTGTTTTCATCATGGCCATCCATGCCGGCATCGCGTTCGGGTTGCTTTGGTGGCGGTTGGGGAACGCAATGGATAGGCAAGATGCAGGTTTATGAGTCGTTGACCAAAAATGTTTTAACCATTGTAGATGGACGATTGCCCCGGTTGGATCGCTCCTACGACTGTGGAAAATGTAAAAAACTTATGAACACCCACTTTTAATGGCACTCCTTGCCCGACGAAGTTACGATATGGGCGTTCTCTGGGTTAAAATGGTTTCCATTTAACAAACATCCCTGAAAAGTATGAAACAACTGACTCTTGGTTTTATCGGCGCGGGCAATATGGCCAGTAGTTTGATTGCCGGTCTTTGCGCGGATGGCTACGCCGCAGAAAAAATTTGCGCTTCCGACCTTGACGCGGAAAAGTTGGACACACTCGCCAGCCGCTTCGGCATCAAAACCTCCGCCAACAACCAGGCATTGGTCGAGAAATCGCAAATCTTGGTATTGGCGGTCAAGCCCCAGTCGCTGCGGGAAGTTGCGCTAGGAATTGCCGCCACGGTCCAACGCTGCAAGCCTTTAATCATCTCCCTGGCCGCCGGTGTGGCCGAAGCCGACATAGACCGTTGGTTGGGCGGCGGCAACGACATCGTCCGCTGTATGCCGAATACCCCCGCATTGGTGAAAACGGGCGCAACCGCCCTGCACGGCAATGAAAACATCAGCGCAGAGCAGCGCAGCCGGGCGGAGGCGATCATGCGGGCGGTGGGTTTGGCCGTCTGGGTCGATAGGGAGGAATTGCTGGATACGGTCACCGCGCTTTCCGGTAGCGGTCCGGCCTATTTCTTCTTATTGATGGAAGCGATGGAGGAGGCGGCAGTGCGCTTGGGGCTGGATCCAGTCACGGCAAGGTTGCTGACTCAGCAGACCGCCCTTGGCTCGGCACGTCTGGCGATGGAGTCGGATGAATCCCCCGCCGAACTGCGACACCGGGTGACATCGCCGGGAGGCACCACGGAAGCGGCCATCAGCTCTTTTGAAGACGCGGGATTCACCAACTTGGTGCTGGATGCGATACTCGCAGCCGAAAAGCGTGCAGCCAGTTTATCGGTTGAACTGGGGGATGCAAAATGAGCGACAGCTATTTTTCCGGCTTGGGGGTTTTCCTGATCGACACGCTGGTCAGCCTCTATGTGTTTGCCGTGATGTTGCGATTCCTTCTACAGTGGGCCGAGGCTGATTTTTATAATCCAATTTCGCAATTCTTGGTCAAGATAACCCAGCCTCCTTTGCGCTATTTGCGCCGGTACATACCCTCCATGGGGCGGATCGACACGGCATCGCTGGTGTTGATGCTGGCCCTGCAAGTATCGGGCGATTATCTGATTTTCATGCTTCAGCAAATCAGCGCCAGTCCGGCAAGCCTGTTGGTGGTGGCCTTGGGCCAATTGCTGGAATTGTTGTATAACCTTCTGTTCTATTCCATCCTGATTTCCGTGGTGCTCAGTTGGGTTGCACCGCGTGGCTATAATCCGGCGACCAAGTTATTGTATGATTTGACCGATCCGTTTTTGGGATTTTTCCGCCGACTTTTACCGCCCATGGGGGGGATTGACCTTTCTCCGCTAGTGGCTTTGATTGCACTCCAGTTTGCCAAAATGGCGGTTATGCCTTTGCTTCAGCAACTGATTGCCCTATTAAATTAGGAAGACTAAGTTTAGAGATGAGCATAATTCAGTTCCAAGAAAAGCTCCACGGCTATGGGCAATGGCGCGAAGAACTGATTCGGGCGACGGATTGTTACAGTCAGTGGCTGAAAGCGCTGGGTAGCGCAAGTGAAACCGAAGTGGCCCAAGAAACCATTCGCAACTTACGGGATACCTTGGTCAATGAGCGCTTGGTAGTGGCTTTCGTTGCAGAATTCTCGCGCGGCAAGACGGAATTGATCAATGCCCTCTTCTTTTCGGACACGGGCCTGCGCTTGCTACCCTCACTGCCAGGGCGCACGACCATGTGTCCCACCGAAATATTTCACGATCCTTCACAGGAAAGCTACATTCGCCTGTTGCCGATTGAAACTCGCCTGAGCGACATGACCCTAAACGAGCATAAACAACATGCTTATATGTGGTTGCAAATTGATTTGGACCATACTTCCCCTTTGCAAATGCAGGAAGCATTTCAAGAGTTGGCAGCGGTCAAGAAGGTGACTTGTGCCGAAGCGGTAAAGCTCGGCCTTTTCAACCGTGAAATGGAAGGGGATGCCTCGGCGGGGACACCGGAGTCGGTGGAAATCCCCTGCTGGAGACATGCCCTCATCAGCTTCCCCCATACATTGCTCAAGGCAGGTTTGTCCATACTGGATACCCCGGGGTTAAATGCCTTGGGTACGGAGCCTGAACTGACCCTGCGCATGTTGCCCAGCGCACAGGCCATTATTTTCGTGCTGGCTGCGGACACGGGGGTGACCAATAGTGACTTGGACATGTGGAATAACCATGTGCGGGGTTCGCGAAATGCGGGCAAGAACGGACTCGCCGTGGCGATGAACAAAATCGACTCCCTTTGGGGCGACGAATTACAGGGCGAGGATGTGCTGGAGGCATCCCTCTGTTCCCAAATCAGGGAGGCATCCAATATCCTCGGTGTGGCTGAAAATCTGATTTTCCCGGTATCGGCTAAAAAGGCACTATTGGCGAAGGTCAGGCGCGATGATGTCTTGTTGGAAAAAAGCCGACTGAAGGGCATCGAAGATTATCTGACCAATACGGTCATCCATGACCGTCAACGATTGCTCCGCGAGACGGTGGTTGCAACGATGGGGCAGCTTGTCAATGAATCCGTGGTGCATCTCGAAATCGAGATTGTCGATGCCGAGCGCCAACTCCATGGCATGCGGCAGATCGATACGAACAATCAGGACATGACACGCCGCTTGATGGAGGAAACCCATAAGTACCAAAAGAGTTATTTGTCGGGCGTGGATATTTTTCAATCCAGCCATGGGGCGTTTGTGCACAAGCTTGCCAAACTGGGGGAAGCCGTCTCCGCCACCACCATCGACCCTCTGGTCAGGAGCGCCCGGAAGGAGATGCTTTCCAGTTTGACTACCTTTGGCATGAAGATGGACATGAAGAAAGTTTTGGAGGATTTGCGGTTGGCCATGGAAAAGGCCATCGTTCGTGCCGACGAGGCCGGAAAGCTGATAAAGGCCATTTATGGCCGCTTCGAGGTTGAATATGGTTGCACCGATATTAAACCCTCCCCCATTTCCCTGAAGGACTATCAACTGGAGTTGGAGAGGATCTTCCAAGAGGGTGAGGAGTTCCGGCAAAGTACCTCTTCCACTCTGATGGAACAAACCTCCGTGGTCCACAAGCTCTACAGCACAATTATTGCCGAGGCCCGCGACTTGTTCGCCCGTGCCCATCAGGAAATCAACGCATGGGGGGCAAGCGCCCTGTCACCTTTGGCGCGCCGTATCAAAGACCGTAGGCGAATGATCGAAAGCAGGCTGGGGGTATTGCGCAAAGTGACCGAGTCCTCCGAAACTTTGGACGCGGAAATAACCGAACTGGAGAAAAGGCTGGCGTTGTTAAATCAACAGTACGGTGAAATCAAGGAAATCCGGCGGGCGGTGTCACCGGAAATTGCCTAATTTCTCAAACAGCAAATCCCACACACCATGCCCCAAGCGCTGCCCTCGCGCTTCAAATTTCGTCAACGGGCGTGATGCGGGTCTTTCGCCATAGCATCCCTGCCCCGCTTGATTGCGCAGATTCACCGTGCCTTCCAAAACCTTTAGCATCTGTCCGGCGTAATCCCCCCAATCGGTGGCGCAATGTAGAACGCCGCCCGGCTTGAGTCTTTCCTCAACCAAAGCGACGAACTCGGCATTCACCAGACGCCTTTTGTGGTGTTTTTTTTTGTGCCAAGGGTCGGGGAAAAATATTTGGACTCTGTCCAGGCTGTTTGGCGGAATCCTGTTGCCAATGACTTCCACCGCATCTGCGCAAAAAACCCGGATATTCTTCAAACCCAATTCCTGTACTTTGAGCAACAAGTGGCCCACGCCAGGCCGGTGTACTTCGATGCCTAGGAAGTCCTTCTCCGGTGCGGCCATTGCCATTTGTGCCAGGCTCTCCCCGTTGCCGAAGCCGATTTCCAACACCAACGGCGCATCGCGGCCAAATGTTTCCACAACATTGAAATCTTGTGCCGCGTCCACCCCGAAAATTGGCCAGAGTCGTTCCAATGCCGCATGCTGTCCGATGGTGATTCGGCCTTGGCGAAGGACAAAGCTGCGGATGGGTCTTTTTTGTTGTTGTTCCGGGGAGTTCATGTTTTTTTATCATGCTTGCGGGTCGATGTAGGGTTTCCTACAGGCCATTTGCTGCCGCATCCTTCAAATAGCGCGAAGATTGCGTAAGAAATAGGTCATTTCCACTCCAGTCCTGACTTCCAATTTGCGTGCGCGGGGTTCGAATTGTTTTAGTTTGAATGAGGCAAACGCTTTGCCCAGCCCCAACCCAATCACGTTGCCCCGGTTAGGCACCGCCAACCGGAAAGCCCTATCGGAAAAACAGGTCTTCAACAACGCGAGCGAGTGCTTAAGCGAGACCGGATGGCTCCCCCACAGGTTAAAGTCAAGCACGCCCTGGGGGTGCAGGAGTTCAACGCAAGCACTGAGAAAATCCAAGGAGTTGACGGATGAATCCATGCCCAAATGGTCATACGCATCGATTAGGATCAAATCGTATGCCCCTGCTTGGTGTTGTGCCTGGGTTTCAACCAGATGGTCGGCCTCGCCGATGCGGATGCCGAGCCTTCCATGGCGGGGCAAACCGAAGTAGGCGTGGGCGATTTCAACCACTGAAGCCCGCCGTTCCACCGCATCCACCCGGCAGTCAGGAAACTGCTCCAGAAAAAACCGGGCCAACGAACCTCCCCCCAACCCAATCAGCAATACGCTGGCAGGATCATCGACGAACAGCAACGCGCTGAGCATGGCTCGCACATAGGCAAGTTCCGGCCGATTTGGATTTTGGAGGGACAGTGCGCTTTGCTTGGGTGAAGTACCGAAGTGCAGGGAGCGCACACCGTGGGTATCCACCACTTCAAGCACCCCCTCGTCATCGCGTCCGTGATAAATCAATTCCCCGCCGTAACGTTGCATTAGTTGGGTTCAAGTCGCTGTGATAAGGTATGTGATTTCCCGAATATTCCGTGGCATATCGCGTAAAATTTTATGTTGAAGCTGGATGCAGCCCAGGAAAGATTCATTTACAGCATTTTCTATATCTATTAGTTACTTAAAAAATGAATTTCATACAATGCGTAGGAGCGGGCCATGCCCGCGAATGTTTGGTTCCTTCGCAATCGTGGTCAGTTTATCGCGGGCATGGCCCGCTCCTACAACACTGCAAAATAACTCATTGGTATTAAAAACGCTATAAATCATTGCCACCTCAGCGATTCAGAGCATTATGAAAATCCAACGAAATGAAATCTTACCATTTTATATGGACAACCGCCCGCATCTCCTTGGCTAGAGTCAGCAGCGTTTCATTATCAAAGGTGTGGGTGGCGGGTAGTTCCTGAAAGCTGGCGAGGGGTTAACTCACTGCTGGGGGGGGGGAGGGTACCTTACAAGTGTAGGTTTTTCTCACCCTCCGCCTCCCACCGTGCGAATTGCCAAAGTTGGGGCATTGATTTCCGGCAAACTAGGCCATCCCTCCGGTCGTCCGGGTTTGACGGGCAGAAGCTGATGGTTAAGCAAGGCCGCGACGATCAAAGACCAGCCGCCAGCGTTTCCCGCGCCGCCGCACCGCTCCGGGAACCGAGGGGGTTTTAATGTCCAACGGCGTGTCGGCTTGTGCCTCCGCCTCGCCGCCGACGGACAGCAGCCACCAGGTGGCGATGGCCATCGCCATCCA
>CAIODU010000400.1 GCA_903857165.1 uncultured Methylococcaceae bacterium
AACAAGGCTTCGACGAGGTCGTGGCCGTGCAAAACAACTCAGGCCACGGGGTCGATTTGATTGGGCGCAACAGCACCACGGGCGAGGTCAAGGTCTGGGAAGTCAAGACCACTGATAGCAACTCAGCGCCGTCGTTGAGTCACGCACAGGCAGAATTGGGGGGAGAGGATTTCACAAAGGATCGGCTTAATAGAGCTTCCTCTGGCAAAGGCAATTACGGCAAAGTACCAGAAGCGATGAAGAATGCTGACAAAGTAAGTGACTGGCTTGAGCAAGCGAAGAAGAGAAATGCCAAAATTACTCATGAAAAATACGAAGTCTTTGTAGACGACCTAGACAAGGGTTGCTTTAAACACCCAAACCGGCCTTCACGCTCAAAGCCATGGATAACTAAAGCACTGAAGAAATAGAATTTAATAGAGGTATTATGATGGACACAAATATGAGCAAGCGAATTACACGGCTAACGAAAAAACTGAGCCGTTTTTACAGCGATTGGATAGTGAGTGAGACGATCCGAGAACTGTTTTGGGATAAACCGCAAAAGGATCTTTCGGAATATGTTTCAACGGGTGAGAAGTGGGAATTCGTCGGATCTCGTATCGGAAAATTGCTCACCTGGCACTATAGCCAATATATCAACGCAGTACTGAACGAAGACCGCTACCCTTTGGACGAGTTCGCACTGTGCGCCCGGTACGCCAAGGCGGCGGTGCAGTTTGAAGCGGCGTTTGCCGATGCGGGGCAAAATGGATCAATACTGCTACATCAGGCTGCGTTCAATTTTTCTCTAAACATCCTGAGCGGATGGCGCACCGATGCCAACACAGTTGGCCGACTATTAGTCAGTGGTCTTGACACTTCATTACTCGATCTAAAACATAACGACCGGCACGAAAAGGGTAAGTTATACCGGCACTTCTGGTTTCTGCTGCATCTATACTGTTCCGCCAAAGGATTGATCCTAAATACTTCCCTTTATTCCTACCCCGAAGACATGAGTCCCTATGACAAGGTTCTGGCCGACTGGCGCACCCCTGATATCGACACCGTGCAGTCATTCGTCACGGCGATGGCGGACTTTCATCTGCGCGAGGCCCGCGAGACCGCACACGACGAGATCGCCGAATTCGATGATGAGGACTATATGCTTTTCCCCCACGAAATTCTAAGCTTCCTGCGGGTGCGCGAATGGCTAGGGCTGCCGAACCCAGGCACCTTCGACCATCCCTTGATGAACCAGCCGCTGGCCCGGATGCCGCAGCCGGTGCCGCTGCCGCAGCCCGACACGCCGCTGTTGGACCAAGTCATCGGGAAATTCAAGCGGGAGTATCCGGGCAGCTTCGCTTGATTGCCATCGCCCCCACGTCCTAGGTGGGGATGCCTCCTGGCCCGCGTAGGGTGCAATGGCGTACCCGCGTATTGCGCCGAACGGCAAAATCCAACCCCATGATTTATGATGCCTGGGTCAGGGCGCAACTGAACCGTGGCTAACCCGCTCGGCGCGCGCAAAAGCGGTAGCTTCAGGGCCGTCTCCACCGCGCCCTCAATCAACAAGACCCCGGTGGGCGCGGCGACGCCGCCACTGCCCTATCCCGTCAGCCAAGACTTAAGCGCCAGCACCGGCACCGTCAACAGCGTCCGCTTCAACGGCGAACCCGCCTATGTGCTGGACCAGACCACCCAGCCCCGCTGCACCGGCGACGAGGCCGGGAGTGCCGGCGGGGTGAAAAGCGGCACCGTCAACGGCGAAGTCAAACCGACCGGCGCATCCTCCTCGATCCATGCGGGCGGCAGGCGCGTCGTCCGCGAGGGCGACCCCTGCACCCTGAACAACGGCAACTGCCCCGGCATCTACCTCACCACGCCCGCGCCCGACACCACGGAAAAACCGACCGCCGAGACCGTTAACCCGCCGGTCCGACTGGAGACCGAGGC
>CAIODU010000401.1 GCA_903857165.1 uncultured Methylococcaceae bacterium
GCGGGATAACTTTGCCCAAAGGGAAGGAAAAGCCGCATTAATGTCGAAAAACGCCCTATACAGGGGCGAATTAAGGCGTGGCAATCGTTTTTCAGCCTTTTTGAGGAAGGAAAACTGTCGTACAACTCTAAGTCGGACAGGTTCCTAGCAATCGCCGCGCTTCTCGGCGGCTCAATTGTCCTTTCCAACGCCGCCTCGGCAGCGTCGATCCTGTTTGACGAGGCGAAAACCCTGCCCTTGGCTGCCCAAGCCCAAGAGGAATCCAACGACCCCAAAGTCACAGCCTCCGGCTTTCTCGGTGCCAATTTACTTCCGCCTGTCCTCGCCCCCGCAAGCTTTGCCATTAAAGAGACAGCGGGCAATACACTGCTAAACTTGGGTTCCATGGGCTTCAGCGGAACCTACTTGACCACTGCGGCCGATGCCGATGCGGTGGGTACCACCGTGGGCGCAACCAAAATATTTGGTTTCAATATCTATGAAACCGCAGCTAAAACCCAACTGAGCGATAAGCCACCCGTCATATTCCCTAAAATCCAAGCCACTGGATCGACGAAAAGGCTCCCATACGAGTTCAATCGGGTATGTATTGCGGCAGCACAGGCACTACCGCCGCCACAAATTCCATCAGTCTTTGATCAGCGGCATCCTCGGTTTCGCCGGCAACGATAGGGGTGACCAGCCTCACCAGCGCCCCGTCCGAGCGGTTCATCAGTAAGGCGTCACTGAACAGATACCCCTTTGCCGAATACTCGCTGGCAATCCGTTTCCCGCGTTCCTGATACCAGTAATAAACCAATTCGGTGGCATCGCCGTTGCGGATGACAGCGCGATTATAGGAGAAGTCGCCCCCTGGAATCGCTGTGCTTGGAAGGCTGCGCTGAGTCAACTCGGTCATTTGCCACCCGCCCCCCGGCATGCACACGGCCGGCGAATGCGGGGCACTGCCTTTGCGTTGGGATTCGTAGTAAGCCGCGTAGAAATTGATCGGTGCCCCGGTTCCGCGGTTATAGACGGCGAGGATGTAATCGCTTAAACGCAGGATCTTTAGGCTGTCTTCCTCCATCAGGCTGGTTTTGCCGTGCCACTGGCCTATGTCCATGGGGAAGGCGGAAAATGAGGCGCGCACGGGCTTGATTTCCGGCCGTTCGCTGACGAAGCCTGAAAGGGCCGCCGTTGTGACGGCGACCAGCACGGCGGCGAGGAACGGCTTGGACATGGGCCGCACCTGGCGGGTTCCGTCCTTCCGCCCGGCGCTGGGCGGGTGCAATCCGAAAACTTCCTTGAACGGTCGCCTGTCCGCCCCGACAAAGGTCAACAGCCAGACTTCGCCCAGCAGAATGGCCACGCAGACCATGAACACTGCCCACCCCTCAAAGGCGTGCAGAAAACCCTCAGCCATCGAGTTGCCGAATTTGTTGACCAATACGCCGATGGCGCCGATGCGGATGCTGTTGAGGAAGACCGCGACCGGGATCGTCGAAAAAACGACCAAAACCCTTTTCCACGCCGTGGTTCGATACATATAGGCAAAAATACAGCCAAACCATAGCAAGGGGTAAAGGTACGTCAGACCGCTACAGGCTTCAACGACCTCAAGCTTATAGGAGCCCAAATCAATCAGATTGCCCTCGCGAAACACCGGTATGTTGAACAGCCGGATGAATCCAACGCCCAGCGTGGAGGAAATAAGTTGCAGCTTGGCGGTCAGCGTCGCCTCCAGAAAGCCTGGGATTGGAATGGCGAACACCAGAAGGCCGATAGGGACGAAGGTTAGTTTGGCCCCCTGCCGACCCAGCAGCGCAAGCGAAAACCCAAACAAACCGACAATAAACGAAATCTGTCCCAGGGAATAGAGTGCCGTCAATTCCCCCATGACGAACAGCAGCAGCGCAATCAATAGGACGATGGGCCCCCACCATGATGGTTGGAATTTGTTTTCCTGGAATCTTGCCTTTTGCTCCCAAATGAAAAACAGCGAGACCAGCGGAATGAGATAGCCATGGCTGTATTCCTCCTCCGCATCCCAGCGGGAGATTAAATTCGCCAAGCTGGATGAATACCCCCAGATCGAAAGAGCTAGGGCGATAGCGCCTAAAACCCACACGGCTGTGTTAAAACGCCAAACTATTCTTTGGTTATCCATCAATATGATCCCCGAGCCAGTAATTGGATTGACATAATAATTATTTACTGATGCTACGCACTGAGTGCTTTTGCCGGAAACGCCCGTGAACGGGCTTATTCCGGCCTACGATGCGTAACGTCAATTACTTAATAGTTGGTAATAAATCACCCCCCAACGGGCCTGTCGGTAAAGACCAGATACCGGAAAGTCAATGTGGTGCGACGTGAATGCCCCGAACGGGGAATGGATGCGGGCCGGGTGCCAAGTGGGCGCGGACACTGCCTATTGACGAGGCCGGTGGAATTATAACATAGCATTGGGTGATGGAATCAGGGCGGGGCTATCCGTGGGATGGATGTTAGCCGCACACAGAGATGCCCTGCCCCCAAGCTCCAACCCCTGTGTGCGCCGTAACCCGGTAACGGGGCAGCTTGGGCGGGTTATGTTGCGCGCCCAAGGCCAAAGCAAGCGGTAAGTTTTGCAGGATGCGCACCTAACCCGCCCCACAACATGCGCTTTTTCGCCATAATGAGGACTGCTGTCATCAATCGGTTAAAAACTTGTGGTAAGATTTTACATGCGAAAATCATCCGGTTTTTTAAATAATCCCCTTAATATCAAATTTGGCTGGTGAGATAATGTTCCGTCATAAAAAAACCGCTCTAATTGGACTATTGGCCCTATTGCCTGCGTTGCAAATTGCCTGCACGTCGAAAGAAGAGGCTGCGCAGCGTTATCTGCAGGAGGGCAAGGCCCTTTTGGAGCAAGGCAAACCCGAACAGGCCCGGGTGCAACTCAAGAGTGCCGTGCAGAGCAATCCGAAGCTCGCCGATGCTTATTACAACCTCGCCCTGATTGATGAGAAAAACCAAGACTGGAAGGCCATGTACGGCAACTTGCTCGAAGCCGTCAGTTTGGATAAAAACCACGTCGATGCGCATTTTAAACTGGGGCTGGCGTATCTGGCCGGGCGTCAATTGGACAAGGCATCGGAGGAGGCGGCCCTGATTGAAAAGCTGAAGCCGGGGCAGGCCATCGCCCAGTTGTTGCGCGGCGACATCCTTTTTTTCCAAGGCAACAAGGCCGAGGGAATTAAAGAAATCAAACAGGCGCTGGGGAAGGAACCTGCGAATTACGACGCTGCCGTCATCTTGTCCTCGCTGTATTTGAAGGAAGGCAACCCTGCCGAAGCGCTGGCGACCTTGAACCAAGGCATCGGGGCCCACCCGAACGACATCGGCTTGCGACTGCTGAAAATCCAAGCCGAAGTGGACGGCAAGAATGTCGATGCCGCCATCGCGGATTACCAAGCCCTGATCGGACAGAATCCGGACAAAAAGGAATTCAACTACGCCCTCGTCCAACTATTGGTAAAGGCGGGCCGACAGGCGCAAGCCGAAGCGATCCTGCGCGGGATTGTTGACAAATACCCCACAGACACTGATGCCAAGCTCGCGCTGGTCGGTTTTATCGGACAGCGGGACGCGGCGGAGGGTGAAAAGGCCTTGGCTAAATTCGCCGGGGAAAACCCCAAAGACATCTCCCTGCAGTCCAAACTGGCCAGTCTTTATGCCAGCCGGCAACGCTATGCCGACGCGCAGGCCGTGCTGAACCACATCATCGACGTTGACAAGAACGGCCGTGGCGGATTGGCCGCCAAGCTGGAATTGGCCAAAATAGCAGTGCTGCAGAAAGACGACAAGAAGGCCGCGTCACTCATTGGGGAAGTCATTGCCGCCGATTCCGCCAATCCGGACGCGCTGCTGCTGCGGGCGGCCCTGCGCCTGGACAAGAACGAGGCGGACGCGGCCATTGCCGATTTGCGCGGCGTCATCGCCGCCAACCCCAGGCGGGACCAGGCCCTGGTCATGCTGGCAAAGGCTTACCAGATGAACGGCAACGCCGAGATTGCGGAAAGCAATTTGCGCCAAGCGCTCGAAATCAACCCCGGCAATTTGGAAGCGGCCTTGCCGGTGGCCGCCAAATTGATCATGGGGCGGGACTTGGACCGGGCGGAAGCCGTCCTCAACGCCGCGCTGAAGGCCCATCCGGACAACCCCACCGCGCTGCAATTGCTGGCCCAGGTGCGGGTGCTGAAAAAAGACTGGGCGGGTGCCCAGTCACTGGCCACCCAACTGGGGCAGCAAACCAAGGACTCGGCGGGCGGCCATTTCCTCAGCGGGGAGATTTTTGCCAGCCAAAAGAGCTACGACCTGGCCATCAAGGAATTCCAAGCGGCGCTGCAGGAGCGGCCTGACTTTCCCGAGGCCATCAACGGCTTGGCCCAGGTTTACAACGCCAAGGGCGAACGCGCCCAACCCAGGTCGTACTTTGCGGCATTCGTAGAAAAAAACCCAAAAGTCATCGCGGCCCACATTGCGCTGGCCTTTTCCCATGCGGCAGACAAGGAATGGAATGACGCGGCCAAGGTTTTGCAGAACGCCCTGCGCATCGACCCGAAATCGCCGCCGGCCTACCAGGCACTGGCCAACGTCTACTACGCCCAAGGCAAATCGGCGGAGGAAATCGAGGTTTATCGCAAGGGCCTGGCCGAGTTGCCGGATGACGTGCCGCTGATGGTCGGTTTGGGGCAGGCTTACGAGCGTGCGAAGGACAGCGCGGCGGCCATCGCCTTATACCAGAAGATACTGCAAAAAGACCCCAAAAACGGCGTGGCCGTCAACAATCTCGCAACGCTTTTCGCCGACTACCGCACCGACAAGGCAAGCCTGCAACAAGCCGCCCGGCTGGTCGAACCCTTTGCCGCAACGTCCAATCCCAACCTTTTGGACACCTACGGCTGGGTGGCGCTGCGGACGGGGGACATCAACAAAGCCCTCCCGGTGTTGAAGCGGGTGGTTGCCGCCGCCCCCGAGGTGGCCATTTACCGTTACCATCTCGGCACCGCCTATTTCCAGTCGTCCGACAAGGCGCGGGCCAAGGTGGAATTGGAGCGCGCCCTCGAACTCGCCAAGAAGCAGGGCGATTTTGTCGGCATTGAGCAAGCGCGGAACCTGCTCAAGGAGATCGCGCAAGCGCCCGCCAAGGTGCCCAAAACCCCCTGACAAAAGCCAAACAACGTAGGGGCGGGTTCCACAAACCCGCCCATTCAACGCCGGCCGGGGTTGCAAACCCAATGCTGTTGAATTGAAGCGTAGGTCGGCATTCCCATGCCGACAACGGATCTGTCTCATCCCTTGGCGGCAAAGGGTTGCCGCCCTACGGGTTTTGTTGTTATCGCTTAATTCAACGGCATTGGGCCTTCATGCCGCTTCCAAGGATTGGCAAGTAGCCCGGATGGAGGCTCTTCAGGACTTCATGGAGTGTATAATATCATTTAAAACAATTGGTTGAGCAATAGAAAGCAATCAAAACCCTATCTGATACAAGAGTATTGCCACATGATAAGCTAAAGAGCAGCTAATAATATTATTGGGTTTACA
>CAIODU010000402.1 GCA_903857165.1 uncultured Methylococcaceae bacterium
ATCCGACGACGTTTATATAAAAATAACTGATTTATCAGAGCAAGGGAATGATTATCTGGAAGGTGGCGAATTTGACAATGCAATACTAGCATTTGAAACTGCGCTTGGATTGTTGCCCGAACCACAAACGCAATGGGAAGCATACACATGGCTTAAAGCATCAATCGGCGATGCTCATTTCCATGCAAAGCGATTTGCCGATTGCTCTGAGGCCGAGTTCGATGCGCTGAACGGGCCCGATGCCATGGAAAACCCGTTTATCCATTTACGTCTTGGGCAATCACTGTTTGAATTGGGGCAGACAGAACGGGCTGAGTCGGAATTGCTTCAGGCATATATGCTGGCGGGTGAGGTTATCTTTTCCGAAGACGACCCAAAATATAAAGAATTTTTGTCAGCCAAGTATGAAATCACCTAGAATTGGTGCGTATCACGCATTATTAGCCTAACACAACAGGAAAGAACCATGCGTACACAAATTTCCCAAGGTGAAAATGGCTTGGCGCTTTGCATTCCGCTTGAATGTGTCGCAGCGGCGGGGCTTCAGGCGGGCGATGCCATCGACATTGAAGTGATGCCGGGTGGTGAATTGCACCTTATTCCCATCGTGAAAACTCATTTCGACAAAGCTCGCTTTCTAGCCGAGCTTGAAGCTTTGCATTCCAATATGCCAGCCACAGAGCCGATTATTGAGAGAATGCGGGATGAGGCGAGATACTGATGATTTACGTCGATACCAGTGTGTTGGTGGCCTTGCTCACGGTCGAACCGATGACACCTGCGGTGAAGCGCTGGTATGCAGCAGCATCACAACAGTTGGCAAGCGCCGATTGGTGCTTTACCGAATTTGCCAGCGCCATTGCCTTGAAAACTCGCACAGGACAATTGAGTAAGGAGTAGGCAGTAGGCGTGACTAAACTGTTTGATTCACTGGTTGCCGATGGCCTGCGTTTGTTGCCAGTCAGCCGTGCAGCTTTTCGAGAGGCTGCACTTTGGGTAAGTGACTACCAGAGTGGGTTGCGTGCTGGCGACGCTCGACCGTCGAATGGCGGCAAATGCCATACGCTTGGGGTTTGCCGTTGAATCGTTTGGAGTGACCGATGAAACTTCGTTATTTTGAATATTGTGGAGCCTATCGTTTTAGGCTGACCTTTGAAAACGGGGAGGTAAAAGAGGCTGATCTACAAGGGCTGATTGGACGGCATGTCGATCCAAATGCGTTGTCTACCGCACACATCGATTCTGAATGGGGATGTCTCGAATTTTTAAATGGCCTAGTGGACATAGAACCCAAGACGTTATACCGGTATGTCTGTGCAGTTGCAGACAAGCGGGCCGCGTAATTAATTTCTCTCGTTCTAACGCTCCAACAGGGTAAGCAGTAATGTAGGACGGAATAAGCCCGTTTGCGGGCGTTTCCGGCAAACCGGGCATGATGCCGGAAACGGTCGCGGTGCGACCTTATTCCGGCCTACCTCTATTGGAGTTTGGGAACGAGCTAATAATGGGAATGAATGAATGGCGAACAACCGGCAAAAGTTAGAACTCACTTGGATAGGGAAAGACATTCAGCCGAGACTGGAACCTAGGATTCTGCTTGAAGACACCGGCAAATCCTATGGCGACCAACGTAGCGGGAATAGGCTGATACACGGTGACAATCTGCTGGCTTTGAAAGCCTTGGAGCAGGAGTTTACTGGAAAAGTCAAATGCATCTTCATTGACCCGCCTTACAATACCGGCAGTGCGTTCACCCATTATGACGACGGCATGGAACATTCCCTTTGGCTCACGCTGATGCGTGACCGCTTAGTGATACTGCGCCGTTTGTTGGCGGAAGATGGCTCAATCTGGATAACGATTGATGACAATGAAGCGCATTATTTGAAAGTGTTATGTGATGAGATATTTGGGCGGGGGAATTTTGTTGCGAATGTGGTTTGGCAAAAAAGAACTTCTCCAGACAACAGGTTACGTTTGGGGGATGCTCATGACAGTATTATTGTCTATAAAAAAAATGCTTTTATAGGAAAAGAAACATTTAATCAATTAAGTATTAATGAAAGCCGTTCAAAAGATTTTAAAAATCCTGACAATGATCCTAGAGGAGTTTGGGCATCAACTGACTTTACAGGAATGACAGGACATGCGACTCCTAACCAGTTTTATACAATTGTCACTCCACAAGGAGTTGGACATCCTCCACCAGAAGGTCGATGTTGGGCTATTGCTGAAGATACCTTAAAAAAACTTATTGCTGACAAAAGAGTTTGGTTTGGTAAAAACGGAAAAGCGAGGCCAAGATTAAAACGCTTTCTAGGTGAAATGGTAGGCCAGAATTCTTGGACATGGTGGCCCAATGTCGAAGTTGGACATAACCAAGAAGCAAAAAAAGAGATGGTCATCCTTTTTGGGGCTAATAATACTTTTGACACACCTAAACCAGAGCGATTAATAAAACGCATACTTGAACTCGCTTCCAACCCCAACGACCTCGTCCTAGACTCCTTCGCCGGTTCCGGCACCACGGGCGCGGTGGCGCAGAAGATGGGGCGAAAATGGATCATGGTGGAGTTGGGCGAGCATTGCCACACCCATATCCTGCCGCGCATGCAAAAGGTTTGTGACGGCACAGACCAAGGCGGCATTTCCAAGGCGGTTAACTGGCAAGGCGGCGGCGGGTTTAAATATTATGACTTGGCCCCCAGCCTATTGAAAAAAGACCGTTACGACCAGTGGATTATCAACACCGACTATAACCCGACCATGCTGGCTGCCGCCATGGCGAAGCATGAAGGCTTTCGCTACCGGCCGGATGAAAACCTGTATTGGAAACAGGGGCGGTCTTCGGAACAGGATTTTATCTTCACCACCACCTTGCACATCACCCCGGAACATTTGGACAGCATTCATGATGAAATGCAGCCGGACGAGCATTTGCTGATCTGCTGCAAATCGTATTTTGAAGGGGCGGAAGACCGTCATACGCGCATCAATATCAAGAAAATCCCGTCCATGTTGTTAGGCCGCTGCGAGTTTGACCGGGATGATTACAGCTTGCATATCGTGGACATGCCCCGCGACCCGGACGAACCCGACTTTGTGCCACCCGGCCCGCCGGTTATTGAACCCAAGGCCAAACCGAATAAGGCAGACCTAGCAGGACAAATGAACCTCTTCACCGGGGCAGAGGGTCGTTAAGGTGATTTCCAATAATGAACCCACCAAAAGAATCGTCCACGAAAAACACGAAAGGCACGAACAAGACATGCTTTTGTTCGTGTTTTTCGTGCCTTTCGTGGACTCTATTTTTTGCCTGCGGATCAAATTCTTGATGGG
>CAIODU010000403.1 GCA_903857165.1 uncultured Methylococcaceae bacterium
GGCGGGAACCACCCGATCCCATCCCGACCTCGGAAGTGAAACCGCCCTGCGCCGATGATAGTGTGGACCCCCATGCGAAAGTAGGGCACTGCCAGGCTCCCAAACCAAAACCCCCAAGCCAAAAGGCGCGGGGGTTTTTTTTTAAATCAGTGACTTATGGGTAATTTTCAATTTCTGGAAGATAAATTTTGCGCTATTGCTTAAACAGCGATTGCAATTTGCTTCGCAAAGTCGGAATATCAGCAAATACAAAAATATTAAAAGATATATACGAATGCCCATGAGTGATGAAAACAAGGTTAACATACTGCTGGTCGAGGATTCTCCGACCCTCGCGCATCTTTATAGGGCTTATCTAGAAAGGGAAAACTGGAATGTTCTTTATGCCGAAACAGGCGGTCAAGCACTGGATCTCGTATACCGACACTTGCCCAATGTGATGATACTGGATCTCAAACTGCCAGATATGATCGGATTGGATATACTTCGGCGTGTGATCAAGGACAAGTTGCCGTGTGCCGTTGTTGTCGTTACTGGATATGGTTCGGTCCATGTGGCTGTGGAAGCCATGCGTGAAGGGGCTTTTGACTTCATTGAAAAGCCTTGCAACGCTGAACGCTTGCTTTGTGCTGTTAAGAACGCGTTGAAAATTCGAGGAATGGGACCAGCCCATGAAAACGCAGTAGTTGTTGGCGATCATTTCGGTTATGTGAGTGACTCGCCTTCCATGCGAGCGGTATATCGAGTTATCGATCAAGTTGCCGCCAGCAAAGCCACTGTGTTCCTTACTGGTGAGAGTGGCAGCGGCAAGGACGTTTGTGCTGAAGCCATTCACCGCCACCGAAACAGTCCTCGTAACGATAAAGCATTCGTCACCCTCAATTGCGCGGCCATACCCAAGGATTTGCTTGAAAGCGAATTATTTGGTCACGTTAAGGGTGCGTTCACGGGAGCCTATATTGATCGGCTTGGTGTGGCTTCCAGGGCTGATGGAGGTACACTGTTTTTGGACGAAATCTGTGAGATGGATTTGAATATTCAAAGCAAGCTGCTACGTTTTGTGCAAACAGGAACTTTCCAGAAGGTCGGAGGCGGCAAAATCGAATCGGTTGATGTAAGGCTGATTTGTGCCACTAACCGGGATCCGTTGAAAGAGGTGGAGTCCGGACGTTTCCGCGAAGACCTCTATTACCGGCTGCACGTCATCGCCATAAGTTTGCCGCCTTTGCGTGAGAGGAAGGAGGATGTCATTCCAATTGCCAAGGGGTTCTTAGCCGAATTCGCTTTGGAGGAGGGCAAAAATTTCATAGGATTTGCCCCGGAAACCGAGGAACATCTTCGCGCATATCACTGGCCGGGTAATGTCCGTCAACTGCAGAATATCATTCGTAATATTGTGGTTTTGAACCAAGGGACACACGTTACTTTGGAAATGCTACCGCCGCCGTTGGATAAGCCGAACACGATTAACCAAGACGTGTTAGGGGATATCAACACGGAACAGGAAGGGTCGAATAAACTCATACGCCCACTATGGCTGGTGGAAAAGGAAACCATTGAAATGGCTATTGCCTTATGCGACGGCAATGTTCCCAAAGCAGCAGCGCTCTTGGAAGTAAGCCCATCGACGATTTATCGGAAGCGTTTGGGTTGGGTTAGGGCAATGGCTTTATCGTCGCCTGATAAAAACAAGTGTTAGCTGATGCCGGGTACGATAAAGCCACGCCGGTATTGCCTGGCGAAAGCCCCATGCGCTCATTACTCGATAAACCTTTTCTCGTAGGATTCCAAGCAAGCGTCTGCCCATCCTGCCGCCAATTCGGAATCTTTGATTGCATTTGATGTAACGGCGGCACACCAGGCGCGTAACCAAACTTCTTTATGCTCTTCCAGTTTATCGATCGTCAACTCTTCGGGGGAAACCATGGGACTTACCTCTCTTAAAGTTTGTATTTACCAGAACCGGAATCTGTAAACTCAATTGCTTGAGTACATTTTAAGGGGAACTACCACAAGAATTTCTTGCATCGGATTTTTTCAATAATTCAGACGCCAATCTTGACTGAATCAATTTATTTTGTCCAATATGTGTTCCTTGATGTTCTTCTAAGCATTAGCTGTGCCATATATGTGGCAATCTAAAAATCAATTATTTAGAAATTTATGATTGGGTGAACTTTGGGCATTTTGCTGCATTATGCCCCATCCCGGTGCGGGAAAGGCTTCATGTGAGGTAAAGATGGATGGTAAGTTTGGCTGAAGTGGAGTGGAGTGGAGTGGAGATAGATGAAAGTTTTGATTGCGATTGATTTTTCGGAAAATTCCAAGAATCTGGTTGGTAAATCCTGTGGCTTGCTGTGGAAAACACTGGATTCGGTATGGCTGCTCCATGTTGCCGAACCTGATCCGGATTTTGTGGGGTATGGGGTTGACCCCCCGGTAATGCGTGATCAGATGGCCAAACAGTTCCACGATGAACATGTGCAATTGCAAGAAATGGCCGAATCCTTGCGTGAACAGGGTGTGGACGCCAAAGCCTTGTTGATTCAAGGCGAAACCGGCAAAATCATCGTGCAGCAGGCGGAGAGGCTTGGGGTTGACATGATTGTGGTTGGTTCCAGTAAGCATGGGGCCGTACACCACTTTTTGTTGGGGGATACGATACAGGGGGTTTTGCATGAAACGGGCAAGCCGGTGCTGGTGATGCCTGTTCATGATGAATTTCGGCAGTCTACAACAATTGTTTAACGAGTTAACGCCTGAGAGGTTACGCATCGTGGAAACCTTGATTGAAGCCGGTGCGCTGCCTTGCCAACACTTAGCGCGGCGTTTGGCTAGGAATGAGGAAGAAATAACTAAAGATATCAATGCATTGATAGACCATGATCTCGTTGCAATCAATGAACATAATCAATGTTTCGTTCCTTGGCGAACCGTGGAGTTCAGGTTGTGTTTCGGTGTCGGGCAAGCGAAAGCGGCTTAGGTGATTCCTGAGAAAGAGCATCCCATCAAAAATCTGATCCGAAGGCAAAAAATAGAGTCCACGAAAGGCACGAAAAGCACGAACAAAAGCAGTCTTGTTCGTGCCTTTCGTGTTTTTCGTGGACGATTCTTTTGGTGGGTTCATTATTGGAAATCACCTAAGTTAATGGTTTTGAAGCTAAGGTTGCTGCCAACCCGCATTTTTGAACACTTCGATGATGTCTTTCAAATAGTTGATTTCTTGTTCCTTCATGTCGATTTCCCTGTCCTTGTTGGAGCAGATGAGTTTCTGCTTTTCGAATTTCAGTTTCATCTCGGAATATTCGGGTGATAAGGTATTGATTACGCCGTGATTGTGTACTGTGCCTGTGCTATGTTCACCCATCATATTCAAAGTATTTTTGCTGCCGTCCTCAAATAATTCGGAGAGTTCCACGTCCAGCAGCTCGGCGATTTGCTCCAACCGGGTCAGTTTAATGTCGCTGAGTCCGCGCTCAATATCGCTATAACCATTCACCGACATGGTGGGTTTGACGGCCATTTCCTCCTGCGTCAGTCCTTTGAAACGCCGCTTGGCTCTTATGTTTTCATGGACTTGCATAAAATCTATCCTCACACTCCATAAAAATACCAAGCTGCGGTTGGTGGATTGGCATTCAAAACTCTATTGTAATAGAACCACGTTGTTTTTGCCAAGCAAAAGAACTTACGCGTAGGTGATTCCTGAGAAAGAACATCCCATCAAGAATTTGATCCGTAGGCAAAAAACAGAGTCCACGAAAGGCACGAAAAGCACGAACAAAAGCATGTCTTGTTCGTGCCTTTCGTGTTTTTCGTGGACGATGCTTTTGGTGGGTTCATTATTGGAAATCACCTTACTGTCCACCTGCATCCTTACCGGCTCTCCGTACGGGCTAGGACGTTTGCTTGAGTGGCGCTCAAAAACATGAATGCCGGGTAGTTCAAAGCGGCACAACTTTCCCATAGCCTCGGAGGATAATGTATCAGTTGTTAAATTAAATCGTAATAATTTAAGCATGTCTCAGTTAAGGTTACTTTAAAAGGGGGCTTTACAGCGTTTTTAATTCCAATTGATTACGTTGTTTAAGTTTTGAAATCGTTGGCGGCAAAGGGTTGCCGCCCTACAGTCCTTGTTACGCAGTAGGTCGGCAATCCTTTGCCGACATTGGCGTAAATAAATAAATAAATAA
>CAIODU010000404.1 GCA_903857165.1 uncultured Methylococcaceae bacterium
CTCCATTGCCGTCATTCCGGCATGGATGCCGGAATCCAGTGCCATGGACGGTAACTTGCCGGTTGCGTAAGTGTTTGAAAAAGGCTTGATGGCGACCCCTAGATTCACATCCTTGTGACTGGATTCCGGCATCCATGCCGGAATGACGAGTTGTCTATCGGCACTTTGGCTCATAATGAGAATTGCTGGCATCCTTCATGGCGCTTGGGTGGCCTGAAGGCCACCCTACGGGCAAAGACGTTCCCGTAAATGTCCTAAGGCCAAAGCGTGGCCTTTCTTTTTACCGCCGGGTGAAGTAGAGTCTAACATTCTGTACCGCTGGCAAATTCCTGAATAAGAGGAACATACACGATGTCCACCCCCCCATCATTCACCCTGCCATTCGACAAGCTGCCGGCATCATTGCTGCTTTTCCCCATGCCGCATGCCGTCGTCATGCCGGGTTGCCAGTTGCCGCTTAACATCTTTGAGCCTCGCTATTTGAACATGGTCTTCGACGCACTTGCCGAACAACGCTTGATTGGAATGGTTCAGCCGGAGATTACCGCCTCTGACGAAAAGACTTTGGCCCTTTACAAAACCGGGACGGCAGGACGCATCACATTCTTCAATGAAACCAACGATAACAGGCTGATGGTCGTGCTGACCGGAATTTGCCGCTTCGACATCAAAGAGGAGGTTCCGACCACGCGCGGTTATCGGCGCGTCTTAGTGGATTGGTCAAGATTCCGCGGCGACACCGAAGAGGACTCGGTCTCCGACATGGAGCGTGGCCATTTCCTGCAACAGTTGCGTAGCTATTGCGAGTACAAGCGCCTGGACATCGAATGGCCGGTATTGGAGCATGTCAGCATGGTCGATCTGATTAACCGCCTGACGTGTGTACTGCCTCTGGAGGTTGCCGAGCGCCAGTTGCTTATCGAGGCTGTCACGCTCCCTGAACGGCTGGAAATCCTGTCGATGCTGTTGCGCTGCGAGACATTGGAAACCACGTCGGACGCTTCGAGGAGGCATTGATTCCAGTTGTAGGGTGTTTGCACAGGATGATTCATTTGGGTTGGGAGCGCCCAATGCCGAACTTTTGACCGGGAAATGCCCTATTCCCGCTGAAACCATTTTGCCATCTCCCGCAACCGGGTTATTGCCAAACAATTGACTTCTTCGGTGGGCTTGCCGGTCAGCAGACTTAACGCCTGCTCCACCGTAGCCACGGCATAGATGGCAAACCGGCCCTGGCGGACTGCATCCACCACGGACGAGTCCAGCATCAGGTTGGCGACATTCGCCTCGGGTATGACAACACCCTGCCTGCCGGTAAGCTTACGCGCGGCGCACAGCTTAAAAAAACCTTCGATTTTCTCGTTGACTCCGCCCACTGCCTGCACCTCGCCATACTGATTGATGGAGCCGGTGACTGCCAAGCCTTGGCGGATAGGCAAGCCGGTGAGCGCCGAGACGAGTGCAAGCAGTTCCGCCAATGCCGCGCTGTCGCCATCGACGTAGCCGTAAGATTGCTCCAGCGCGATGGTGGCGGAGATGGCCAAAGGGAAGTCGCGGGCATATTGGTGGGCCAGGTAGCCGGAAAGGATCATCACCCCCTTGGAATGAATGGCTTGGCCAAGCTGGACCTCGCGCTCAATGTCGACAACCCCGCGCCTACCCGGCGAAACCGTCGAGGTAAAGCGGGCGGGCATGCCGAATCGGCTGCCGCCCAACTCCAGCACGGTGAGGCCGTTGACCCTACCGACCGCATCGCCCTCCGTGCCGATGAGGATGGTGCCATCCAGCATTTCCTCCAGCAGACGACGGCTAATTCGGCCCAGGCGCTGCTCCTTGCGGCCCAATGCGGCAACGATGTGCCTCTCCTCGATGTGCGTGGCGCCTTCTTGCCGGCGCATGAGATCAGACTCCGCCGTCAGTTCGAAAATGTCGCCAATGTGGGCAGACAACCGACGCTGATGCTCGGCCAGGCGACCACTGAATTCGACAATCCGGGTGCTCGCCCCGGCGGTCAAGGGCGCAAAACCGGAGCTTTCAGAGTAATCCTTGACCAGCCCGATCATCTGCGCAATGGTCTCCGCATTGCGGGGGAGGTGGTCGTCAAAGTCCGCCAAGACCCGGAACAATCCGTTGAACTCGTCGTCCATCTCCTGTAGCAGGAAATAAAGTTCGCGGCCCCCGATCAGCACGAGCTTCAAGGCCATGGCAATGGGCTGTGGGTTTAGGCTTGGCGCAGTGGGTGAAGACTGATCCGTCCAAGGGGGGTCGATGCTGATCAGCCGGTTTTTCAGCGCCCGTTTCAAGGCCGGCCAGACATGCGGCTCCTCGGCCAGTTTGTCCGCTTCGAGGATGAGATAGCCGCCGTTGGCTTGGTGCAGCGCACCGGGGCAAATCAACCGGTGATGGGTATTCAACAAGCCCTGTTCGACTAGGTATTCGACCTTTCCGAACAGATTCTGATAGGTCGGGTTGGCCTCGAAAACAACCGGGGCACCAGACTCCTCCAAGTGGGAAACCATCAACCTCGGGGCATAACGCTCCACCCATGGGGCAACTCGGGGGGCTTGGTCGGGATGCTCCGCTTGGCGCTCCTCCAGCGACTGCTCCGAATATTTGCTTTGCAAATCAGCGCGCATTGCCTCAAGGTAATTTAACACACCCTTGTGCAGCGCAAATTTTCCAGCCAGATTGTCCAGCAGTGGTCCGATGGCCTGGTCAATGGTATGTTGATTGAGTTGGCTTACGCGCTCATTGGTTTCCCTCCGCCACTGGGGCAGCTCAGCCAGCATTTCCGTCAGATAGTCCTGCAAGAGCAGGCTTTGCCGGTTGAAAACCTCCTTCTCCGCTTCGGCAAAGGCCGCGAATTCTTCTTCGCTGACCGCTTTGCCATCCAGCATCGGTACGAAAGAAATGGTTTCCCCGTCGCGAAACAAGGCGATGTTTTGCTGACGGGCTTGGCATTCGACGAGATCGATGGCTTGGCTGTAGCGCTTCGTAAATGTCCGTTCGATCTCGGCCTTGCCGCGTTGATAGGCTGGATTTTCGAAAGCAGCGGGAAAGCTTGCGAACAGACTATCAACAAGTTTTTCAACCTCAGCTAGGAATTCCTTGCCTTTTCCCGGCGGAAGGGGCAGGGCAACGGGTTCCCTGGGTTCGCCAAAATTATTCAAATAAAGCCAGTCTGACGGTGTTTCCTCCAGTTTTGCCGCATTCTCAAGGTATTGCCGGGCTAGGGAAAGGCGTCCTGTGCCGGGTTCGCCGGAAACGAAAATGTTGTAGCCGGGGCGGGCCATCGCAATGCCAAAGGCAATGGCATCCCGCGCCCCTTGCTGGCCGATCACACCCCGGTAAGGCTCAACGATCCCCTCGGCAGTGGTGGCGAAGGCCATGGTGTCTGGGTCGATGCGAACCGTCAACCGGTCGGGAGGCAATGCTGGGGGATGTTCGCTGAAAGTCACGGAAACTCCTGAATTTTAGGTTGGGTGACGGCAATGGGCGATGCTCGAAAAATACAATCTCCGTTGTAGGTAGCCCTTCAGGGCGCTAGGGTGGCTGAAGGCCGCCGTACAGGTAAAGTCCGGTCAAGTGCTTGACTATGCCGCACAAATTCGCCATTATTATAGCAAGAAACTTGCCAACCGGGGTCGATGATTGCAACGCCGGGCCCACCCGCCGCAGTTCAAGCGCTGGACTCGGCAAGTGCGAGTTTGTTATATTCAATGCCATGAATCATCCACAAGATTCCCAATTTTTTTTTCATTACATCCTAGCAGGAGAAAACTTATGACGATTAAAGTCGCAATAAATGGTTACGGACGAATTGGCCGCAATATTCTGCGTTCCGTTTACGAATATGGCCACGATGATATCAAGATTGTAGCCATCAACGACTTGGGCGATGCCAAGATCAACGCCCATCTCACCAAGCATGACACGGTGCATGGACCCTTCAAGGGTACCGTGGAAATCGAGGGCGGCGACATCATTGTCAATGGCGACCGCATCAAGGCACTTTCCGAAAGAGACCCGTCCAAGCTGCCTTGGGCCGAGTTGGGTGTGGACGTGGTATTGGAATGCACCGGCATTTTCCGCACCAAAGCCAAGTGCCAAGCGCATCTTGATGCCGGCGCGAAGAAAGTGATCATGTCCGCGCCCGCCGACAAGAATGAAGCGGATGCCACCATCGTTTTTGGCGTAAACGACAATCTCCTCAAGGCTACGGACACCGTCATCTCCAATGCCTCGTGCACCACCAACTGTTTGGCACCCATGGTCAAGCCGTTGAACGACAAGCTGGGGCTGGTTTCCGGTTTGATGACGACGATCCACGCCTACACCAACGACCAAGTGTTGACCGACGTTTACCACACCGACCTATACCGCGCCCGCGCCGCCGCGCTGAACATGATCCCGACCAAGACTGGTGCTGCGAATGCGGTTGGCCTGGTGCTCCCGGAACTGAACGGCAAGTTGTCCGGTTTTGCCATCCGCGTTCCGACCCCCAATGTTTCAGTGGTCGATTTAACCTTCATCTCCGCCCGCGACACGACCAAGGAAGAAGTGAACGCGATCATGAAAGAAGCGTCTGAAAGCGCTCGTTTAAAGGGCATTCTCGGGTACAATGTTGAACCTTTAGTATCCAGTGACTTCAACCACACCACTACCTCCTCCAACTTCGATGCCACGCAGACGACGGTCATCGGCGGAAACTTGGTGAAGGTGCTGTCTTGGTATGACAACGAATGGGGCTTCTCCAACCGCATGTTGGATACCACCCGCGCCCTTATGAATGCGAAATAAACGATAAAAAATGAGCAAGCAGGCAATCCGTCGAACCAAAATCATCGCCACCCTGGGGCCGTCTTCCGAATCCCCCGAGGTATTGGAGAAGATCATCCGCGCCGGAACGGATGTGGTTAGGCTCAACTTTTCCCATGGCACCGCCGATGAACACCGGGCAAGGGCGGAGTTGGTCCGTAGCATCGCAGGACGGCTCCAACGCCATGTGGCGATCCTGGCCGACTTGCAGGGTCCGAAGATTCGAATCGCATGCTTTAAGGACAAACGCAAGATTCAGTTGGTGGAAGGCCAAGACTTTGACTTGGACATCGCTTTCTCCCCGGATGCGGGCGATGAAACCCAAGTGGGCTGTTGTTACGATGACTTGCCTAGGGATGTCAAAGCGGGGGATATCCTGCTGCTCAACGATGGACTAATTGAAATGAAGGTCAAGGAAGTGGTGGCTACACGGGTCAAGTGCGTGGTCACCATCCCGGGTGTGCTGTCCGACCACAAGGGCATCAACAAGCTGGGCGGCGGCCTTTCGGCACCGGCGCTCACCGACAAGGATCGCGAGGATCTGCTCACAGCAGTAAGCATCGGCGCGGATTACTTGGCGATTTCCTTCCCACGTTCGAAAGAGGATATCCTGGAAGCGCGTGAACTGTTGCGCCAAGCCGGCAGTGACATGGGCATAGTCGCCAAAATCGAGCGGGCCGAAGCCATTCGGGATGGGGTGATCGAAGGCATCATTGATGCCTCCGATGCCATCATGGTGGCGCGAGGCGACTTGGGCGTGGAAATCGGCGATGCCCAACTGCCCCACGAACAGAAGCGCCTGATCCGTCTGGCCCGAATGCGTAACAAGGTGGTGATCACCGCCACTCAAATGATGGAATCCATGATCGAAAACCCCCAGCCCACCCGGGCCGAGGTTTCCGACGTGGCCAATGCCGTCATCGACGGCACCGACGCGGTGATGCTGTCCGCCGAAACGGCCGCCGGGAGATTCCCGGATCGTGCCGTGGGGGCGATGGCCAGAGTCTGCTTGGAGGCAGAGAAATATCCCAGAATGCGGCAGAGTGACCACCGCATGTCTGAAGAATTCGAGAAGATTGACGAAGCCATTTCCATGTCGGCCATGTACATCGCCAATCGGCTAAAAGTCAGGTGCATCGGCGCGTTGACCGAGACCGGTTCGACGCCGTTGTGGATGTCGCGCATCAGTTCGGGCATCCCCATCTTTGCGCTGACCAGCCATGAGAAAACCTGCCGGAAGGTGACCCTCTACCGGGGCGTGTACCCGATCTTTTTTAATGAAAAGGGCATTTCCGACCACGCGGTGCTGAACCGCGCCATCGTCGAGGAATTCCTTCGGCGCAAACTGGTAGTCGAGGATGACATGGTGATCCTGACCAAAGGCGATCTGGCCGGGCGCACGGGCAGCACCAACGCCCTGAAAATTGCGCGTGTTGATGATGTACTCGCGGCTGCGCCAACAGCCAAAGCGTAAAGCCATCTTTAACCTAAGGACATTTACAAGAATGCCTATGCCCGTAGGGTGGCCTTCAGGCCACCAAAGTGCCCTGAAGGACACCCTACAACGGGTGATTTTATTTTTCGAAAATCGCTTAAGGGGACAAGGATCATGAAGGGCGTATCCCTGATTCAGTTTCTCATCCACGAACAACGCAAAACCCCCCAGGCAAAAGGGGGGTTCACCCTGTTGTTGAACGATATTGCCAGTGCCTGCAAGGCGATTTCCCATGAGGTTCACCGGGGGGCTTTGGCGGGCAATTTAGGTGTTGCCGGATCAGAGAACATCCAAGGCGAAGTTCAAAAGAAACTGGATGTGATCACCAACAACATCTTCATCAAGGCGTTGGAGTGGACCGGGCATTTGGCGGCCTTGGCTTCGGAGGAAAATGACGAGATCATCCAAATCCCCCAAGCGTTTCCGAAAGGCAACTATCTCGTCTGCTTCGACCCCTTGGACGGCTCTGCGAATGTGGACCTCAACATGTCCGTGGGCACCATTTTCTCCATCCTCCGCGCACTTGGGGGAACCACCACCCCGACTGCCGCAGACTTCATGCAACCGGGCGTCAAGCAGGTCTGCGCGGGCTTCTGCATCTACGGCCCGACCACCATCATGGTGTTGAC
>CAIODU010000405.1 GCA_903857165.1 uncultured Methylococcaceae bacterium
TGCGGCGATTCGTTGGATGAATATTACGCAGTATTTGAAAGAGCGTGAGGACAAGGCCAGTCGGCAAATTGTGTTCAGCGGCGAAAAGCTCGACTTACCGGCAGTTTGGCGAGTGCGGGATAGGTTTTTTCGACGATAAGGCGTAGGACTGTGTGGTACTCAACGTCAAGCTTGGGAAACCGATCACAGGGACGTGAAAGCAGGGTTTTTCAAACAATTTAATCAGACCCTTACGATGCCGACGAGTGATCGTCCATGGCACTGGATTCCGGCAGCCCATGCCGGAACGACGAAGAAAGCCTTACTTTGGCCAAAATGAGAATTGCCGAACGCCTAGCGGATAACTTTCGGACACCTATCTCATCTTCTATAGTGAAACGAATCGAATGCGGATGTTAGGCTGGTTCCCAAGCTCCGCTTGGGAAGCTCTGCTTCCCGATGCAGTGACAAGCTAGTTACTCTGTAAAACTGTAGCTTCCCAAGCCGCATTCCCAAGCGGAGCTTGGGAACGAGCGAAAAGCCCGACAACGTGGCTGAACTTTTCGTTAATACCGTAGCCGAAACTTGTCGGTGAATCTGGCCTATGACAGCATTCTCCGCAGTCTTTAATACTTTCGTGAACTAGGAGAAAAACAATGGCATCGCATCAGCCCATCGCGGAAACCCCTCTGCCCACTGTCCATTTGGACATTCCTCAAAACATCCTCGATTCCGCGCGATTAAATTTGGATGGGATAAAGTTGGAACTGGCCCTCGCGCTGTATGCCCAGCGGCGTTTAGGTGTGGGCAAAGCGCGGGAGCTTGCCGGATTGTCCTTGTGGGAATTCCGTCAGATACTCGCCTTGCGCAAGATACCTCCGCATTATGATACGCAAGACTTGGCGGAGGATTTAGCGAACCTGCGGGCCTTGGGTGAAAATTTATGAGTCTGGTCGTTAGCGATACTTCGCCATTGACCAATCTGGCTGCCATCGGTCAATTTGCACTATTGCAAAAGCTCTACGGTTCCTTGCTGATCGCCGAGGCGGTTTGGGATGAACTGAATGCGACTGGCCAACATTGGCCGGGCCGGAATGAAGTCGCTGCTTCGCCTTGGATTCAGCGTCATGCGCCGAAAAATCGGCTGTTAATCATGGCCCTTCGCCAAGACCTTGACTTGGGGGAGGCCGAAAGTATTGCCTTGGCATTGGAATGGCAGGCCGATTTTATTTTGATGGACGAGCGGGACGGCAGGCATAAAGCCATGCAGCTCGGGCTTAGGCCGGTTGGCGTCATAGGCGTTTTGTTGACGGCCAAGGCACGGGGCTGCATCCCTGAAATCAGGCCGCTATTGGATGCTTTGCGGCAGCAGGCGGGGTTTTATCTCGGCGATGCGCTTTATCGGGAGGCGTTGAGACTCGCTCACGAGCAAGCTGCTTAGATTGAGACGAGGTTCTGCTGCTCCGGGCGCTGGTGCAGACTCTACTCGAACATTCCTTGTGCATTGCCGAGGACACGCCGGACGGGCGGCATTTGGAATACTGGGTTAACCAACCGGTGGATGTGTATCTGGTCATTCGTCAACAGGACGAACGCAGCGGCGATGCGGCGATTCGTTGGATGAATATTACGCAGTATTTGAAAGAGCGTGAGGACAAGGCCAGTCGGCAAATTGTGTTCAGCGGCGAAAAGCTCGACTTACCGGCAGTTTGGCGGGTGCGGGATAGGTTTTTTCGACGATAAGGTATAGAACTCTGTGGTTCCCAAGATCCACGTTGGAAAACCGCGCTGGTGGGCGCAGAAGATCGGCAAGCCCTTCGCCTTACCCGAAGGCAACGGCAGGCTCGGCATCGAAAA
>CAIODU010000406.1 GCA_903857165.1 uncultured Methylococcaceae bacterium
ATGCAAGCCGCGAACGGCGGAAGCACTTTTCGAGGCCATAAGGAGTGCCATCGCAACGGTAACTGAGGATGATGTGATTGGATATGTAAATCACGCCGCAGAGTATTTATAAGTAACTAATAGATATTAAAAACGCTGTACAGCGTTTTCTATATCTATTAGTTATTTATTTATTTACGCCCATGTCGGCAAAGGATTGCCGACCTACTGCGTAACAAGGACTGTAGGGCGGCAACCCTTTGCCGCCAACGATTTCAAAACTTAAACAACGTGATCAATTGGAATTAAAAACGCTGTATGCAGCCTATTCGTTACCATCCATGGCACTGGATTCCGGCATCCCTGATCGGAATGACGGGGTTTTTGGTTCATGCCGCAACGATCCCGGATAAGGGCCCGCCGCCCAAACTCAGGCAGACATCCAGCAAGGCTTCCCAGGCATCGCCTGATTCCATCCCTTTTATCATCCGGTCGGCCTTGGCGCACAATAATAAGGCTTGATGTGCCTGGCTTCGGGTCAATCTTTGCGCGGCACTCGCCAAACTGGTTTTGCGTTTGTCCCAAACCCTCTCTTTCTGCTTGGCAAAAGCGGACTCAAGGTTATCGCCATTTTCCATCAGGTGTTTAATCCCACACAGCAACCTGATGTCGCGTGCCAATGCCCACAGGGCCACGGCATTGGCTATGCCTTCCCCGCGCAAGCCTGACAACACGCGATGGGCGCGGGTGACCTGGCCTTGCAGTGCCGCTTCGGCCAAGTCATAGACATCATAACGGGCGCTGTCGGCCACGGCCTTGCGAATCATGTCATCGCTAATCCGCACCGGGCCGTACAGGATATGCAGCTTTTCGATTTCCTGCGCGGCGGCCAGCAGATTGCCTTCCACCCTGGCGGCGAGAATCGCCAACCCCGAACGGTCGGCCAGCATTTTTTTTGCGATCATCCGCTTGTCCAGCCAATTCATCAATGCTTGCCCGGAAAGCGGCCAAACCTGAACGAAGGCTCCCTTTTTGTCCAAGGCTTGAAACCAGGCGGCTTTCTGGTCGGTTGCGGTGAGTTTGGGCAGGGTGACAATCAATATCGCATCGTCGGGCAAGCGCTTGGCATAATTTTCCAGCACCGCCGCGCCATTCTTGTCGGGTTTGCCGGGCAGTCGCACATCGAGTATCCTGGGTTCGCCGAACAACGAGAAGGACCCGCGAGCTTCCAGCAACCGCGTCCAATCGAAACTACCGTCGGCGTAAAACAATTCGCGGTTGACGTATCCCCGGCCGGCCGCGGTCTTGCGCACCAAGTCCAAGGCTTCGTTCAATTGCAGCGGCTCGTCACCCGAGATGATATAAATCGGCGCGACCGATTTGCCCAACGCCACGGGCAATTGATCCAGAGGCAGTTTCATGATTTCCCTTCGGGCAGTTTTGCCGGTTCCGGCTCGGGTTCGGGCATCTTCCTAAGTTGGTTCACCACCCTGCGCAACAGCGATTGTGCAGCCTCGTTGGCAAGCGCCGCGCTGATCTGCCCTTCTTCCTCTTGTTGCGCCAAAGGCAGGGACTGGTCATTGAAGTAATCGCGCTTGACCTCGAACTCCCTGCGCGACTGTAGCACCTCGCCTTTAGGGGTGCGCACATCGTAAATGATGCGGTAGCTCAAATCGAAACCAGTGGCGCGGCCTGTCCTGCTTAGGGTGATGGGTTGGCGCAGGAAGGTCGCCCGGTAAAGATGGACGACACCGGTGCTTTCTGCGGGCGTAGTGACCAGGCTACCGCCAACCGCTGTAAGTGCGCTGCCAAAAACGGCCACAAAGCTAGAGCCCGCACCGGGTCCTTGGATATATAGCCGTTGCGCAAATGAACTGTCTCCGCCGCTGCCACGCAGATGGAATCCGCAACTCGGTAAAGCCACCAAAATGAATGCGGTGATTGCGCTGAATCGGGTAAAAGTTTTAACGAATGACATGCTTATCACACCACAATATTGACGAGTCTGCCCGGCACCACAATTATCTTTTTGGGGATTTTGCCTTCGACGAATTTTTGCACGTTTTCGTCCTGCAAAGCCGCCGCTTCGATGGCCTCTTTTCCCGCCGACACCGGCACGGTGATCTTACTGCGCAACTTGCCGTTCACCTGGACCACCAGTTCGATGGAATCTTGCGCCAAGGCCGCCTCGTCCGCGACGGGCCAGCCGATTTCCAGAATATCCACGCCCGGTTCCAACTGTTGCCAAAGCGCATGGCTGATATGCGGTGCGATGGGATAGAGCAAGCGGGCTAGGATCGAATAACCCTCGAAAGCGACGACGGCGGCACTTTTTTGGAAAGCCTCCAAACGTCCCGGCTGGCCTTGCAGGGTGTCTCCATTCCAAAAACCCTTGTCGTCGGCCAAAGCGTTCAATATCTTCATTGCCGCCGAGACAACCGTGTTGAACTGATGTTTGGCGAAGTCGAAATTGGCCTGTTTCAGGCTCAAATGGATAACCCTGCGGACTTCCCGATGATTGGACTCCAACGGGAAGCCTGCCCAATCCTTGACATGCAATGCGTTGCGGTCAGGGTAGGCCGCAAAGGCACCGTTGACATTCGCCGCCGCCCGCGTCCACAAACGCTTCAAAAAACGATAAGCCCCTTCCACGCCGCTGTCCGACCATTCCAAGGATTGCTCCGGCGGGGCGGCAAACATCATGAACAACCGGGCGGTATCCGCGCCATACTGGTCAATCAACGACTGTGGGTCAACGCCATTGTTCTTCGATTTGGACATCTTTTCCGTGCCGCCAATGATGACCGGCCGGCCGTCGGCTTTCAATACTGCGCCAATCGGCCGGCCCCGTTCGTCGGCACTGACATCGACATCCGCCGGATTATGGTATTGCTTCTTGCCGTCGGCACTTTCCCGGTAAAACGTCGGCGCGACCACCATGCCTTGGGTCAACAAATTCGTAAACGGCTCGTTGCCGGGGGCCAAGCCCTCGTCCCGCATCAGTTTATGGAAGAAACGGGCATACAGCAAATGCAAGATGGCATGTTCGATGCCGCCGATGTATTGATCCACCGGCAGCCAATAATTGGCCCGGTTATCCAACATTGAAGTTGAC
Source organism: uncultured Methylococcaceae bacterium (assembly GCA_903857165.1). Lineage (GTDB taxonomy): Bacteria > Pseudomonadota > Gammaproteobacteria > Methylococcales > Methylococcaceae > Methylumidiphilus. Next base: position 3,095 of record CAIODU010000406.1, read on the forward strand.
GAATCCGGGCAGGCATAGCGGGCGTAATACCATGAGGACTCGACGAAGGTGTCGAAGGTGTCGGTTTCCCGTTCCGCCGCCGCCCCGCACTGCGGGCAAGTGGTTTGATGCCAGTGCGGCATTTTTTTCAACGGCGAACCGATGCCGATGGTCACGTCCTCCGGCAGCACGACCGGCAATTGGTCTTCCGGCACGGGTACATCGCCGCAAGTCGGGCAATAAATAATCGGAACCGGGCAGCCCCAGTAACGCTGTCTGGAAATGCCCCAATCGCGAAGACGGAACTGGGTGCGCTTTTGGCCTAGTCCTTTGGCTTGCAAATCAGCGGAGATGGCATTGAAGGCTTGCGCATGGGGCAACCCGTTATATTTACCACTATTGACCAAAATCATGAAGTCGTCTTTGGCGGCATACCAGTCCTGCCAGTGCTTTTGTTCAAACATCGTATCAAGCGCACCACTGCCAGATCCATCGCCATAGCCAGCACCTCCAGCACTACCTCCACCATAACCGGAGCCATCGCCAAAACCGTCTGTGGAGCCAAGACCTAGCGTTTTACGATTTAGAACTTGAATAATTGGTAGTCCATACTTGTTTGCAAATTCAAAATCCCGTTCGTCATGCGCAGGCACCGCCATCACCGCACCTTCACCGTAGCCCCACAGCACATAATTTGCCACCCACACCGGGAGCATTTCGCCGTTCAACGGGTGAATTACAAACTGCCCGGTCGGCATTCCCTTCTTCTCCACGGTTGCCATGTCGGCTTCCGACGTGCCGCCTTGCTTGCATTCTTCGATGAACGCCGCCACCTCTGGGTTGTCCTCCGCTGCCGCCAAGGCCAAAGGATGCTCCGCCGCAACCGCCACATAAGTCGCGCCCATCAAAGTGTCCGGGCGGGTGGTGTAGACCTTCAATACACTCCCCTCGCCCTCCGGGAGAGGGGTTGGGGGAGAGGGCGGCACTACCGGAAAATGCACCTCGCAACCGTAACTCTTGCCGATCCAATTGCGCTGCATGGTCTTAACCTGCTCGGGCCAGCCCGGCAGATGGTCCAACTCGCCTAGCAATTCCTCGGCGTAGGCGGTGATGCGCATGAAATACATCGGGATATCGCGCTTTTCAACCAATGCGCCGGAACGCCAGCCGCGCCCGTCAATCACCTGCTCATTCGCCAATACGGTATTGTCTTCCGGGTCCCAATTCACCGGGGCGGTTTTTTTGTAGATTAATCCCTTCTTGAATAGCCGGGTGAACAGCCATTGCTCCCAGCGATAATAATCCGGGCGGCAAGTCGCCAGTTCCCGATCCCAGTCAATCGCCAGCCCCAAGGCTTTAAGCTGATTGCGCATGTAATCGGCATTGGCATAAGTCCACGCCGCCGGGGCGACGTTGTTTTGCATTGCGGCGTTTTCCGCCGGCAGGCCGAAGGCGTCCCAACCCATCGGTTGCAGCACATTCTTCCCCTGCATGCGCTGGAAGCGGCTGATGACATCGCCGATGGTGTAATTGCGCACATGGCCCATGTGCAAACGCCCGCTGGGATAGGGGAACATGGACAGGCAATAGTATTTCTCGCGGGTGGAATCTTCTACCGCCTTGAACACTTGGCCTTCATCCCATGCTTCCTGGGCTTGTTTTTCGATTTTGTACGGCTGGTAAATTTCTTCCATTATCGAGGATACGGTAGTCGGTGCATGAAGCGTCTAGCATACCGCAGCCTAGGGAAAATCGAAAGTCAATAGGGCGGATACAGGGATGTGAACCGCCGAATGTGAATGACCGGCCTACAACGGGGAGAAGTTCCATCGCTACCGCCGGCATCTCAACTCCCTGCAAGTCGTCGTAGGATGCGCCGACGAAGGAGGCGCATCATTCGCGAATGATGGGCTTCGCAAGATCAGCCCATCCTACGGCCCTCTTTGGAGCGAGATGGACCTTGATTAGGCTTGGCCCTCTGCCGTCGTGGTAGAAACTCTCGGCGTGAACAATACGCATTTGGTGTGGCCTAACGCCGCATTCAGCGGCGAGCGAAGCGAGTCCGCTGGAATGCCGTGTTGGGCTTGACGGGCATGGTGGGGAGCGTGATGTAGGGATGTCCATCGGCAATATGTTTGGCTTCTGATTTCTTTAGGTCATCGTAAATTGCCCGCAAATCAAAGTTGAATTTCTCTGCGTGAGCCTCCCGAATAGCCCTTACTTCCTCAACAATTTCATCATTCAGCATTGTTTTCTCCCAAAAGTTCTTCAGGTGTGCATATAAACGGCAAATATAATCCTTTCTGTTCGAGAAATCCCGAAATTTCTCTCTGCATTTCTGGATTTGCAATATGCCGACAATTCCAAGTCAGTAGATAATCCACGCCATAAACCGTTGCTACAGCGATATGCAAGGCATCCTCGGCGGCTTTGGCTGGAACAATCTTGTTTTGCACTAATTCAGAAGCGATGCTTAGGGCGAGTTCATCAATCAATAGCAAAGGTAAGTCAGCCAACACAGCCAGCCGCTTTTGTGCTGCGATTGGATCACCTGCGGCACATTCCCGCATAACCGATTCGGATATCAGCAATTCATAGCGGTGACGTAATTCCCACCAAGCCAAAGTGATTTGCTGGTGGGCAGCACCCAGAATCGTCTTGCTTGGACGAGCCGTCAGGTAGCTAATGACCGAGGTTTCAAGGTAGACCTTGCGTTTCATTTACTCCAAGACAAGTTAGAGGACATAGAACAAATCCATAAGCTATATTACGACGAATGATGAATCATCACCATACGGCGCAATACGCGGCGGAGCCGCTATTGCGCCGCGTTGACCGGCTACTGACGGCGATTTACGCCAAATGACCAATAAACAATGAATCCTACCAAAATGGCGAGTAGAGCAAAAGCGCCAACAATTATACTCATTATGAAATCAGCATTTGCCATGCGCTGTTCTTCTAGCAAGAAAGGAACCGCCAAACGGTCGTAACCAAGAACAAAGATACCAAAGTTTAAAGCGAAACTAAGAACTGAAACTAAGCATGCGATAATAAAAGGCTTGATGGAATTCATTTAGTTCACTTCCCAGAACCATATTTCTCTGCTTTTATTCAGGACAGACACGAAGCCTAAGAACTCAATGATGGTTCGATACAACATCGATCCTTCAGTTATCCGGCTATTGTTCCAGAGGTCTATATGATCCCCACTTCTGCCTTCAAAGGACTCGCCGGGCCTCTGCCAATAGTCCTTAAAGAAAACAACGCCGGTTCTTCCAGAAAGTGCCTTTTGAAATGTGGTCGATTCAATTTTTTCAACTTTTCCAAAGCCACTTGGCGGAGAGTTAGCGAGCCAATCAGCCAAGTTTTCCGCAAGAATTACATGCCGCGACCCAGGATGAGACCAACATTTGTATTGCGAAGGACACTGGCTTAGATCAATACCTGACTTGATAAAGCATTCGCTCATTAGGATGGCGCAGTAGTTCTCAAATGGTTTTGTTTCCTTCGCTTGCTTGTTCTAGCATTTTGCTTTTATTCCCTCTGCATCAGGGTAATTGTCCCAGAGAGTCTTAAAATTTGGCATATCCGTTCTCTTCGAAAGTTATGGGATTGTTGTTTTTGCTTGCCCACCATTTGCCGGGGTTTGAGTTTCCGTTCCGCGTGGGCAACAAAAAGACGTTGCCCACCCCGGCTTATAGCCCCCTACCCGTATTTCCGACGCCTGACACCGACCAGCAGCATACCGGCAGCGCCAATTCCTAAAAGCATCAGGGTGCCAGGTTCCGGCACGACATTGCAGGGGTCGCCGACGCCATATTGATTCGGGTAGCGCGTATCTTTGGTGAGTGCCTGCGCCGAACTAAACGTAAAGCTCGCGTTGTTGCTGATATTCGCCCCAGCGAAAAAAAACTGTGCCGCCCCGCCGGCATAGCAGGAGCCGATATTGGTGGAAGGTTGCGGACCGGCGATTCCCTCAAAAAGCTCGGTGCCGGCCAGGACAAGCACCTCCTCACGATAATAGCCAAAGTTCTGAAATTGCGGATTGGGAGGGAAGGGATAAAGGGCCAACCAGACGATGACATCGGAATTCAAGTCAAAAAAATTGGTGGTGAGATAACGGCCAATATTGATATTGGGGAGATTGGGAAAGCTGTAGTATCGATAGAACGTTGTATCTTGAGTAAAGGTTTGTAGTACGCATTCATGGTTGGAGAAAGAATCGGCGACCTGGGCGGCATCGAACGGCTTATCGTTCGTAATGGTCTGGGGGACATCGCAAGTCCCGGGGGAGAAGGGAATTGGCAATGGTCCGGCGCGGGAGGAGAAGGGAATCGCCAAGGCCACAAGCATCGCCAGTGCTTGCAGCGCGGTGCGCCAGCGGTAATCACCGTGTTTCATATCTAAACCTCAGTTGGTAAGTGGAATGAAAATTTTATAGTCATGTAAAGCATGGGGCGGATACAGTGACGTGCGCAGCAGCCCGGTAGAGTGGGCAAACGGCTCCATCGTTTCCCCACGCGGAACCGGCGCAATCGGTGGGCAAGCTAAAAATCCGCTTGCCCATCTTACGCACCAACCCCCCACCACCGCCTTCTGCACCGAACTCCACTCGCCATGGGCTTCGCTCTTGTCCCACCAACGCATCCGGTACTCGCGGGTTTCATGGGTGTTGCCGGGGGCCAAGGGGCGCTCGTCGTAATAAGGCTTAACCGTGTCGATGGCGAGGAAAACCCACACGCCGCCATTGATACGGGATTCGATCCAGATGCCGTCATGGCCGTATTTCTTGAAGTCAACGCGGACGCGGGCACCGGTCGCGCCCATTTCCACGGTCAGCGCATATTCGGGGATGGGATGGTCGACCGTGCCGGGCGTGCCGATGATGCCCAAATCATGACCGATGGCCTCATTATAACTGGCAGCGGCCTTGATGCGGGCAATCTGGCTGAATAGGCGCTTTTGGATGCCGGGGGCGGGCATAGGAGTTGAAGGGTTCAGCAACGACGGAGGAAGCTTCTTTTATTTTCCCTTGGGGAATAGTCTATTTTATAGAAAGAGTTTTCGTCAACAATTATTTTCGAGTGTCGCTTATTGCATCGCAAACAAGCATGGCGGAATGATTTTAGAAGACAGGGGAAGGCATTGCCGCCCTGCAAAAACCTTCGTCATGCTCGCCGGAAACTCCAACAGGCTTGCAAAAACTTCCAAGGAACGTAGAAAAATGTTTTCTGTGGCTGAAAAAATAGAGGGTGTGTTGAGAAAATGCTTTACTGTGCTTGCTAAATGTCTTTCGGTTGTCAGTAAAAAAAAGAGTTAGAATACAGCAGCCAAGGGCAAATCCAAAGCGAACACTTTTAGGGTTGGGCCCGGCAGGACACTATTCAGCCCTAAGTGACCGCCAAAACTGCCACTAGGGGCCACACGATCAATTATGAATTTTACTAGAGGGGCAATATGCGCAGGGTGATCTTCAACCAGAAAGGCGGCGTGGGGAAATCCACCATCGCCTGTAATCTAGCCGCCATCAGCGCCATTGACGACAAAAAAACGCTGGTCATCGACTTGGACGTGCAATGCAACTCGACCCATTATCTGTTGGGGGAAAAAGTCGCCGACCCGGACCGCACCATAACCCATTTCTTCAAGGAGACGCTCGGCGTCAACCTGTTCGGCAAGACCCATTCCAATGAATTGCTGGCCTCGGTGATCCACCCGACCCGCTGGCCCAATCTCTTTGTCATTCCCGCCCATGCCGAACTGGAACCGCTGCAAAGCCGGTTGGAATCGCGCTATAAGATTTTCAAATTGCGCGAGGCGTTGGATCTGCTGGAAGGTTTCGACCATGTCTACCTCGATACCCCGGCGGCGCTCAATTTTTACAGTCGCACCGCGTTAGTGGCCGCCAAGCATTGCCTGATCCCCTTTGATTGCGATGCCTTTTCCCGCGACGGCCTGTACAACCTGCTGGCGACCATCGCTGAAATCAAGGCCGACCTCAATGCGGATTTAATCATCGAAGGCATCGTCGTCAACCAGTTCCAGTCTCGTGCCAACCTGCCGCAGCAATTGGTCGAAGCCTTGATTGCGGAAGGCCATCCGGTGCTGGACTCGAAAATTTCCCCTTCGGTCAAAGTGCGCGAGTCGCACAGCGAGTCGCAGCCATTAATCCACTATGCGCCCGACCACAAACTGACCGAGGAATTTATCGCCCTGCATTTGGAATTGCATAGCAAGTCATGAATACCGCCGCCGTTCGTCAGTCATCGCTTTATGATGAACTGTGTGCGTTGCCGGAAGGCGTGACCGGCGAAATCATCAACGGGGAGTTGCACATGACGCAATCGAATTCCCCTTAAACGATCTGTGGGCTTGAAACCAAGTCAGCCAAGGACAGGCGCGGCTTTATACGTCCGACGGGTCCGGTTGTCGGGCAACAACTAGACCTTGCCCGTATTCTTACGAAATAGGAATGTTTGTCCGTGACCAAAGCAACATTGTCCTTGGCCTTGGCCTTGATCATGACGGCGCTTGTCAATAATGCGGCGGCAAGTGAAGGTTCCCACGCCAAAAAGCCCAAGCGCATCAAAATCAATCCCGCCGATGAAGAGACAACGGGGTTTAATTTCACCGAAGAATTCAACCTCTATCGTGGCACTGTCTATTCCAACACCGTCATTGAGTATGTGACCAAGACCGGTTGGACGTTCGGTTTGCAACTGTTGAATGTGCCAGCCGTCGGCAGCGGTGCGCAAAACTATGAATATGACGGGTTTTGAAATTCGTTTCATTCCAAAACTTTTGCATCTGCAAGGGGATTATTTCACGGGTAATTCAAATATCTCGGGGGCCATCGTCAATTTGGTTTATTATCCGCTGGCAAATCTGCAAACTTATTGTGGGGTCAGTGTGCCGGGGCCGCATTCCGGGACTGAATTCGCCGGCAACATCGGCATCATCTATAACCTGAAATAAGTAAGTTGCCGCCTTAGCCGTGTTTCATGGTAGTATTTAGCGTTTTTCCCGCTGCGATGTACGGAACGCAAGCAGGCGGCAGAACCTATCTGAAACCTCATACCTGCCCCGGAACAGATGAACGAACACAAACTAACCCACCTCAAACAGTTGGAAGCGGAAAGCATCCACATCATTCGTGAAGTCGCCGCCGAGTTCGAGCGCCCCGTCATGCTTTACTCCATCGGCAAGGACTCGGCGGTGATGCTGCATCTCGCGATGAAGGCGTTTTACCCCGGCAAGCCGCCGTTCCCGCTGATGCATGTGGACACCACATGGAAATTCCGCGAGATGATCGGATTCCGCGACCGGCACATTCAAAATTTAGGTCTGGAACTCATCGTATACATCAACCAAGAAGGTGTCCGCACGGGCATCGGCCCATTCACCCACGGCAGCAAGAAACACACCGACGTGATGAAGACCGACGCGCTCAAGCAAGCCTTGGACAAGTACCGGTTCGATGCGGCGTTTGGCGGTGCCAGGCGCGATGAAGAGAAGTCCCGCGCCAAGGAGCGGGTCTATTCTTTCCGCGACCAGAATCATCGTTGGGACCCGAAAAACCAGCGCCCCGAACTGTGGAATGTGTTCAACGGCAAGATCAACAAGGGCGAAAGCATCCGCGTGTTCCCGCTGTCCAACTGGACCGAGTTGGACATCTGGCAATACATCTATTTGGAAAGCATCCCCATCGTGCCATTGTACTTCGCCAAGGAGCGCCCGGTGGTCGAGCGCGACGGCATGTTGCTGATGGTGGATGACGAGCGGATGCCGCTAAATCCTGGCGAAACTCCAAAAATGATGAAAGTCCGCTTCCGTACTTTGGGTTGTTACCCGTTGACCGGCGCGGTGGAATCAGAGGCAACGACCCTGCCCGAAATCATCCAGGAAATGTTGCTGACCAAAACCTCCGAGCGCCAGGGCCGCCTGATCGACCACGACCAAGCCGGGTCGATGGAAGAGAAGAAGAAGGAAGGGTATTTCTGATCAGATGGCTTAATTTGGGTAGTTGGGCTTAAATATCATATTTTTTATGCCAACCGATATGCCATCCCCCATCATTGTTCAACAACAAACCATCCGCCATCAAGACTTGGCCCGGCATTTGTTTGCCGACACTAGGCTAAACGCCTACGCCGTGCTGGACGGCGCGTCCAACCCGGCCCTGCTGGATCATCTCTATGATGGCGAGCGGCCCGAATTCGCCTGCCTGTACCGGGGCGAGTTGGAGCCGGACATGGCCGAATGCGCCCCCTACCTTGCCCGCTTGGAGCAAGGCACCGCTTTTGCCGAATGGGCCATAACCAACTGCCTAGGCAATCACTGGGGCATCTTCGCCCTGAGCCGGGAGGGCTTGCACGGGCTACTGCAACATTTGCGCAAGCACACCATGGTCTACAACCGGGATAACCAGCCCCGATTATTCCGTTTTTACGATCCACGGGTGCTGCGCTGGTTTCTGCGCACAGCGGATGCAGAGCAGTTGGCCGATATATTCGGCCCGGTGATGGCGTTTTTCGCCGAGGCGGGAGACGAGGAAAGTCATATCCGTTTCGACCGCCCCGTGGGGCAGTGAACAGTTTGCTCAATAAACCAGAAAATCCAACCCAACCCAACACATAGAGGCAGTCATATCATGGTTAAGATACGCGACGACCAAACCGACGAGTATTTGCAGAATGACCCGGTGCGCTTCATCGAACTCATCCTGCGCCATATCGCGAAAACCATGCCCGGGGAAATACGCGGCATTCCGCCCCATCTGGTTTGGTATCAAATCGAAGTGGCGGTGGCGCGGGCGCGCAAGCATGGCCTGACCACCGACGAAGACATCATCGGCTTTGTCAGCGTCATGCATGAGATCTCGCCGAATTTTGACGAGGAACCGACCCTCAAGGCTATTTTGGCAGACACCCGGATGAAACCGTCTGAACGCTGGAAGGCTTTGTTCGCCGACACGCCGGCCCTCAAAGCCGCGTGGGAACGGGCGGCACATCCGGCTTTCTATGATTCCGATGCTTGGATAGGACCCGAACCGGATGACGAGACAGGGCAGTAGGCGATGGGCCAATACCTGCAACGCATCGAAGGCGACACCGCCGCGCAACTTGAACGCGCCGAAGGCGAACTCGCCGCACTGAGCAAAAGCAAAGGATGGGAGGCGACCAAGACCGCCGCCGATCTCGCCGGCATCGTTGACCCGACGCCAGCCTCGGATGCCATCTCAATGGGCATGAGCATTGCCGAAAGCGATTGGGTCGGCGCGTTCCTGTCCGGGGTCAGCTTCGTCCCCTATCTGGGCGACACCATCGCCAAGCCGATCAAACTCGCCCGTGCGGCCAAGACCGTCGCGGCCATCGAGCGCAAAGCCGCCGCGCTGGCAAAAACCATCTCCCACTACAAGGACGCCGCCATCCGCATCGCCCAGCGCAAGATGGCAGCGGCGGCGGAACGCGCCCGCCGCGCCATGGAGGCAGGCAAGCGCTGGGCTGAGTCCATGAAATGCGAAAAATGCCCCAAGCCTTCCAACCGCTTTGGCTCACACTTGCCGACTAAGGGAAAATGGAAGGGCGAAAAGGGCAATTCCCGCTGGACGAACGACGACGATACCGTGTCTTTGGATTACAAGGAA
>CAIODU010000407.1 GCA_903857165.1 uncultured Methylococcaceae bacterium
CCGTCCGTGGCACTGGATTCCGGCATCCTAAGCCGGAATGACGGCAATGGAGCCATAATGAGAATTGCTGCGGCTGGCGCGACCGGTTGGCGAGCCAACTGGGTGCAATCACCTTGGCCGAAGCGAAGGCCGCCGCCGCCGAAAAACTGGCGAGAAAACCATCCCCAGACTAAATTTACAGACTTTATGAAAACCCATGAAGTCGCTATAATCATGCATCAATTGACTGAGTCCGTAACGGGGATTGGAAAGGATACATCACAACAACAAGCGACATGATGAAATAACCAATGGAAGATGACAAGACCAGATCACAGCCACTGAATGAAGCGTTGAAACAGCCGAACGGCGCACGATTTTATCGTTGCGCCCTCCAAGTGAACCCATTTGCCTATCATGAGCGTCATGCCAAGCAGCCGAATTTCCAAACTGAGACTGAATACAATGCTGCTATCGTGGCGGCTTGCAAAGAAAATGAAATTGAGGCAATTGCAGTTACCGATCATTACCGGGTTTCCGATTCAAGGAATTTAATCCAAGAGGCTCGTGCAAACGGCATTTTCGTTTTTGGGGGATTCGAGGCGTCATCCAAGGATGGTGTTCATTTTCTTTGCCTTTATGACCCCGACAAGGACCAAAGCTTGGCAGGCTTTATCGGTCAATTTGGTATTTATAATCATAATATAGCTCTATCTCCTAATGGGGATAAAGATTGTCTTGATCTGTTGGAATGTGTCCGCAAACAGGGAGGGATAGCCATTGCTGCCCATGTCGCCGCCGATAATGGCCTACTGGAGACGATTGAGGGTCAGCCGCGCATGAATGCTTGGAAATCTCCTGACTTGTATGCTTGCGCTTTGCCCGGTCCAATCGACGATGCTCCGCAAAACATCCAGCCTATTTTGAAAAACAAGAACCGCGATTATCATCGAGATCGGCCTGTTGCTGTCATTAATGCTTCCGATGTGAATAGCCCGGAGGATCTTGCCGCGCCACGCTCGACCTGCTTTATTAAAATGTCGGCCTTGTCAGTCGAGGGTTTGCGCCAAGCCTTCCTAGACCCCAAATCCCGTATTCGGCTTTATAAAGACCCAACACCAGCTCATGCCGAATTTGTCGCCATGGCTTGGGAGGGTGGATTCCTTGACGGAACCCGCATCCACTTCAATGGCAATCTGAATGTGTTGGTGGGTGGCCGTGGTACTGGAAAATCAACTATTATTGAGAGTATTCGCTATGTCCTTGCTGCCGATCCATTGGGCGAAGAGGCTCGCAAAGCTCATGAAGGTGTTGTAAAGCATGTCCTGAAAAGTGGCACCAAGATTTCGCTTTTAGTGCGGTCTCACCACCCGGCAAGACAGGATTACACGATTGAACGCACGTTTCCCAATCCTCCTGTGGTCAAGGATGAACTCGGTAATGTGTTGAATCTATCGCCGCGCGACGTGATTCCCGGTGTCGAGGTTTTTGGCCAGCACGAGATTTCTGAACTCACTAAGAGCCCCGAAAAACTAACGCTATTGCTTGAGCGTTTTGTTGAACGCGAGCCTGGTGCAAGCGCACAAAAAGCCAAGTTGCGATTGGAATTGGAGCGGTCACGGAGTCGGATTACCGATGTGCAACGGGAAATAAAGCTCATCGACGAGCGGCTTGCCATGTTACCCAGTCTGGAAGAAACACAGAAGCGATTCCAAGATGCTGGATTAGAGGAACGCCTCAAAGAGAAAAGCCTTCTGGTGCGCGAGGAGCGCATTTTGAACACGGTAAAGGAACGGTTAGCCCCCATTGCCACCGTACAGCAAGAATTGTCCGAGTTATTACCTATCGATACCGCCTTCCTGTCCGCAAAAGCACTCGAAGGATTGCCAAATAGTGTTCTGCTGATTGAGTGTGCGGCGATTCTCGAAAGGGTTAGCAGCCAGCTTCAAACGGTTGCTAATCAGGTCGTAACCCTACTTGCCAACGCTGATACCGAACTTTCAGTGTTACGCGCTCGTTGGGAAGAGCGTCAGCAAGCGGTGGATGCCACCTATCAAAGCCTGTTGCGCGAACTTCAAAAAGACAAGATAGATGGCAAGGAATTCATCGACCTGCGGCGGCAGATTGAGGAATTGAGGCCGTTGCGGGAGAGAAAAGATGCGCTCACCCGCGATCTTGCCACTCATCAGGTCAACCGGCGGAATCTGATTGATGAATGGGAAAATCTCCAATCCGCTGAGTACCGCGCCTTGGAAAAGGCCGCTAAAAAGGTCACGAAGAAACTCGATGGACGAGTGCGAGTCATGGTCACCATGGGTGGCAACCGCGACCCACTTGAGCGGCTGTTACGCGAAGAGATCGGTGGTAATCTTGCCGCACTCCTAGATCGTCTGAAAAATCGTGACAGCCTGTCATTGCGCGATCTGGCGGATTGTTGTAGGGAAGGCAAGGAGGCTCTTGTTGTTCAATATAGTCTACCGCCAGCGGCAGCAGAGAGGGTGGCTGTGGCCACGCCAGACATTTTCATGAAAATTGAAGAAGTGGAGTTGCCAGCGACAACCAAAATTGAGTTGAACACCGCGCCCGACACATGGCAGTCACTTGAAGACCTGTCCACCGGTCAAAAGGCAACGGCGGTGCTTTTATTGTTATTGCTTGAGTCTGAGGCTCCTCTGGTTGTCGATCAGCCGGAAGACGATCTTGATAACCGATTCATTATGGATGGTGTCGTTCCAACGATGAAAGACGGGAAGCGTAAACGGCAATTTATTTTTTCGACTCACAATGCGAACATTCCCGTACTAGGGGATGCCGATCTGATTGTCGGCCTTTCAGCCAGCAGCCAGAATGGCATCGCTCATGGATGGATCAGCGACCGCCATAGGGGATCAATCGATATTCAAACCGTTCGGGAAATGGTTGAAGAAATCCTTGAAGGTGGCAAAACCGCATTTGAGATGCGCCGTCAAAAATACGGATTCTAAACATGGCTATTACCCGTACAGAGCTTCTTGAGATCATTCGTAACGGTGAGAATTCAGGTATAGAATTCAAGCGGGATGTCATTGAAAATTACGACTTGGCGAAAGAACTGGTCGCCTTTGCCAATTTTGCAGGCGGCATGGTTTTGCTGGGTGTCGAGGATGATGGCAGTATCAGTGGAATTACCCGCGATAAATTGGAAGAATGGGTAATGACCGCTTGCCGAGACAAGATCAGACCGGCAATCATTCCTTTCTATGAGCTATTCAAGGAGGTTGAGCTTGGAAAGGATATTGCGGTGGTGCGGGTATCTCGTGGGTTTGATGTTCATACTGTCTGGCATAAAAACAAAAATGCTTACTACATTCGTGTCGGAACGCAAAGCCGCGAGCCAACACCCGAAGAGCTTGGTCGCCTTTTCCAGCAGCGCGGTAGCTTTCGTGTAGAATTGCGGCCGATTTCCGGCGCAACAATGACTGATCTCGATCTGCGGCGGCTAAAAAATTATTTCGCGCATGTCCGGCAACAGGATGTTCCAGCAGACGATGATGAAACAAGTTGGCAAAATTTGCTGTTTAACACAGAAATCATGGTTGAAGACGGTATAACCGTTTCGGGAATTCTCTTGTTTGGTCGCAATCCAAATCGGTTTTTACCACAAGCCGGTATTGATGCGACAGCTTTCGCTGGAAATGCCAAAGATTACACAGCTCGCGAACGCAGCACATTGCGTGGATCAATGACCCCGCTTCTTAACGAGGACGGTGAGATCGTTGAGTCTGGCTTGGTTGAACAGGCTCTTGCCTTTGTCCAGCGCAATACAGTTGTCGCCGGACAGATCGAAGAGGGAGGTGCCAGACGCGAAGAAAAACCAAGCTATCCACCTGAAGCCATTCGCGAGGCCATCGTGAATGCGCTTATCCATCGTGATTATTTGTTATCCGCCACGGACATTGAGCTAACGATTTATGATGACAGATTGGAAGTAATATCTCCGGGTCGTCTGCCAAATGGCATCACACCTGAGAGGATGTTGACTGGCTGCCGGGCTGCTCGTAACCAGCTTATCAAAGACGTGATGAGGGATTACCGTTACCTTGAGCATTCTGGTATGGGAATACCGAGAAAAATTGTGAAGGGCATGAGGAATCATAACGGTACCGAGCCTGCATTGATCGAAGACGGGGAAAGATTCACTATCCGATTATTTCGGTAATAAATTATTTTCTCTCAATCAGACGAGCCAGTGTATGGCACTGATCGAGTAACTCGATTGATGTACCTGCTTCGTTGGCACAACCCATGGGCCTGATCCTGTCAAAAATCACGACCCAGCTTCCGTAAACCTCGCCCTAACCCGATGCAAATCTTCTTCTGTATCCACACCGGCCTCGGGTGCGCTATCCACCGACATGACGAGGATGCGCTCGCCCATCCAGAGAATGCGTAGTTGCTCCAAAGATTCGACGGCTTCCAATTCCGAAGGCGGCCAGGAGACGTAGCGACGCAAAAACCCGACCGAATAGGCGTAGACGCCAATATGGCGCAACCAAGGAAAATTAGGTGGAAGATTGGCATCGGCTGAGTTAAAGGAAGCGCGATGCCAAGGGATCGGCGCACGGCTGAAGTACAAGGCGTGACCATCACGGTCCAGCACCACTTTCACCGCGTTGGGATTGAAGATTTCCGCCCGGTCGACAATCGGCGTGGCAAGGGTGGCGACTTCAGCGACATCTTGCTTCGCCAATAAGCGGGCCAAACGGCGCTTGAGGTCCGGCGGGATGAAAGGTTCATCGCCTTGCAGATTGACGACGATGGTTTCGTCCGGCCAACCCATGATATCGGTGGCTTCCTTTATCCGCTCGGTGCCACTGCAATGGTTCGTACCGGTCATCACCGCCGTCACCGGCAAACCGGCCACGGCTTCGGCGATGCGCTCGTCGTCGGTGGCCAGCACCACTTCACTGGCCCCCGCCTCCAGGCCCCGTTCGCAGACATGATAGATCATCGGACGGCCTGCGATGTCCAGCAGGGGCTTGCCCGGAAGCCGGGTGGAAGCGTGGCGGGCGGGGATGACTATTTTAAAATCGACCATCAATCCACCAAGGAGGTTTGCTGTTTGGCGAGTTCGTCGTATTCCTCCAAGCTGATCTTGCGTGCTTCATTTTCCAGCATCACCGGTATCTCGTCGCGGATTGGAAATGCCAGCCGGTCGGCTTTGCAAATCAATTCCTGTTCTTCTTTTTTATAAATCAAATCGCTCTTGCATAGCGGGCAAACCAAGATTTCAAGCAGTTTTTTATCCATCGAATCTAACCTTTAATAGTTGTAATAGTTTCTCGCCAAAAGCGGGAGGCATAACCCCTCGCAACGGAATGGTCCAACATCGTCCACAGGCAAAGCCACGGCATTTCACCGCGTCCTTTTCCGTCATTAATACGGTGGCATTGTCGCCAAAGTTCAAATCTTCCGGGGTGAATTGATGATGGTCAGGAAAAGCCCTTTCCTCGAAGCGTAACCCCGCCTGCCTGAGTTCGCCAAAAAAGCGGCCCGGATGTCCGATTCCGGCCATGGCATAGAGCGGCTGGATACCGATAAATTCGACCAAGCGCTTTTTCAATGTGTCATCGGTCAAGTTCACTGCCTCACCAAGGCTAAGAGTGAGCGGGAATTCATTTTCCAACGCCTGCCCACGGCAAACCACCAAGTCCACTCCGGCCAATCGCCCCACTGGCTCGCGCAAGGGACCGGCAGGGAGGCACTCCCCATTGCCGAAGCGACGTTCGCCGTCCACCACGGCAATTTCAATGTCCCGCGCCAAAGCATAATGCTGCAAGCCATCGTCGGCAATGATGATGTCGCAAGTAGTTCCAGCCAATAACGCCCGCCCGGCCTCGACACGGCGGGGAAACACATAGACCGGGCAACCCGTCCGCCGGGCGATCAACACCGGCTCGTCACCGACTTCATTCGGGTCGCTGTCCGCAAAGACTGCAACAGGTTGCTTGAGCCTGCTCCCGCCATATCCACGGCTGACCACACCCGGCTTAAATCCAGATTGGGTAAGAAATTCAACTAGCCAGAGGGTCAGCGGGGTCTTGCCCGTGCCGCCAACGGTGAGATTGCCGACCACAATGACCGGCACTGGCAGACGCACTGATTTTTTCCATCCCTTGCCATAGGCCAATCGTCTTAATGCGACAGCCCGGCGAAACAGCGCAGACAGCGGGACCAATCCGAGCGGGGGGCTGGGTTCATACCATTGTCGCTGTAACCAGTCTGCCACCTTCATCTGAGTGCCGCCTATTTATCCGCCGACTTGATGGCAAAAGTGACATGCACAAAACCCAGTTGGCCAGCAGCGTCCAAGGCGCTAATCACGGCTTGGTGCCGGGTGGACTTGTCGGCATTGATGGTCACCAGAGGGTCTTTGTCCTGCCCGGCCGCTTCCAATAGGGCTCGCTTTATTGAATCCACATCGCCACTCAAAACAGTGTGTCCATTGACTATGTAATGACCATCCGCGTCGATGACCAACTCAATGCCATTGTCTTTGTCCTGCTCATGGTTGCTGGCTTCGGGCAAATGTATATGCAAAGCAGCTTCGTGGCTGAATGTCGTGGTCAGTACCAAGAAAATCAACAACACAATGAGCACGTCAATCAGTGGGATCAAGTTGAGTTCGGGTTTGTTCTTTGCGCGGGGTCGGAAATTCATGCCTTCGTTGCCTTGATTCGTTCCAATTCTATTTCAAAGGTTGAATGGATGGACGGTTTCAGCCGCCCAGGGTCGAATGAATTCGACCCCAAAAAATTTGCCGGCGGATATTGAAATGGAATCAATCCTCGCGTTCGCCATGCAAACGCTCTATCAAATGCAAGGCTTCCTCTTCCAGTCGCAAGGCGTACTCATCGACCCGGCTCTCGAAATAACGATGGAACATCAGGCTGGGAATGGCAATTGCCAGCCCGGATGCGGTAGTTATCAGGATTTCCGAAATGCCACCAGCCAGATGCATCGGGTTGGCGATGCCGCCGCCGACGGAAAAGGTGGAAAACACTTTGATCATCCCCAATACGCTACCCAATAAACCCAGGTAAGGCGAGATGGAGGCGATGGTGCCCAGGGTATTCAA
The DNA here is from genome assembly GCA_903857165.1 of uncultured Methylococcaceae bacterium. Classification (GTDB taxonomy): domain Bacteria; phylum Pseudomonadota; class Gammaproteobacteria; order Methylococcales; family Methylococcaceae; genus Methylumidiphilus. Next base: position 7,097 of record CAIODU010000407.1, read on the forward strand.
GTATCTGCCCAACTCATGAACCGCCGCCCGGCCGGCCTGCTCGATGCTTTCCTTCATGATTTCGCGGCCATGGGGATAGTTCAGAATGCCAGCGGCAAGCACCGCCCCCAACGGGGAACCGTTCCGCAATTGACGGATGTTGGGTGAGTCAAGCTGGTTTTTGCGATAAAGGTTCCATACCTGCACCGTCAATTGGCGGGGCATGACTTTCTCCCTGCGCAAAGACCACAGCTTTTCGCCGATGATCGCCATCGCGGCAATTGAACAGCCGATGATGGGCCACATGACCCACCCACCGGCAAAAATAATTTCAAACACGCTGGTTCACCTGGATGTGTAAAACTAGGATAGTGTCTGCATTTTAACCTAAGCAAGGGTTGTGGACATTAAAAGTCGTAAACGGAGGGTGGGTTGCCATGGAAGTACCTTCATCTCCGAGGGTGTCAACGCGCCTTTGACATGATTGCCAGGTGCCAATTGAACATTCTGTCCGCTTATTACCAAAGTCGAAGCTCACCGTAACCCACACTACCTTGCTGCGGGCTTCCCCACCCTTCCCCAAACGACCAAAAAGGCAACCATGCTCAATCCCGCCGCTGTGCCGAACACAATCGAAGGCCCTAGGCTCACCCACACTTCACCGCTGGCGTAGCTGCCCAACATTCCCCCCAAGCCGAAACTCAAACTGCCATACAACGCTTGCCCCTTGCTTTGGTGTGGCCAGGCGAAATGCTTATGGATAAACTGGATCGCCGCCACATGGTTTGCGCCAAAACTGGCCGCATGCAACAGTTGGGCTAAGATCAGCAAGGCGATATTGTCCACCCACCAAGCAATGAGTAACCACCGCAACACACTCAATGCAGTGGCAACCAACAAAATGCCCCTTAAGCTAAAACGTTTGAAAACCACATTGGAAAATCCAAAGAACAGGATTTCCGCCAGGATTCCCAATGACCACAGCAACCCGGTTTGACCGGCATCATAGCCATGCTCCTTGAGATAAACCGAGAAAAATGTGTAATAGGGGCCATGGGCGGCCTGTATCAACAGGCAAGCAAGGAAAAAGGCAATCACCCCCCTGCGTTTGATAATGGCCGACAGGGAACCCTGCTCAACACCCTCCACCCAAACCGAACGGCTAGGCAACAGCAGCGCAACCAGTCCCATGCCAATAAACAAATAAAATAGGAGCGAAGGCAGGCATTCGATGACCAGGACTTTGTCCAATGCCCAACCCGTGCCGAACACGGAAGCGATGAACCCTAATGAACCCCAGATGCGAATGCGGCTATAGCGGTGCGAATCCTCCTTGAGCCAACTCATAGTCATGGCCTCGAAAAGTGCCATCGGCCCATTCCAGAAGAACCCGATGAGCAACATCGACAATGCCAGCCAGGCGAAACCACTCCCCCAGAATATCAGCACAAAACTAACTGCCGTCAGGCAGGAAGAAATGCGGATTAACGGGACACTGCGGTCGGTATGATCCGCCAGCCAGCCCCAAAGATTGGGCGAGATAATCTTGGTGGCGGGCATAATCGCCATCAATTGACCGATCTGCGCATAACTGAAGCCTAAAGATTGCAGATACAGCGCCCAATAGGGCATGAAACAGCCCAAGGCGGCGAAGTAAAAGACATAGTAACCGGACAGCCGCCAGTAGGGGAGTTTGGGGTTAGTGGGCATTAGCAGACTGCTAATCCTGGCAAGGATAACATCCCCCTTCTCTCGTTCCCACGCTGGAGTGCTCATCGTCACGAACAAGTCCCGCCGATTTAGAAAACACCGTCATTCCGGCATGGATGCCGGAATCCAGAGCCATGGACGGTAACTTGCCGCTTGCACAAGTGTTTGAATCAGGTGAGTTTCCAGCCCGCAGTTTCACGTCCTTGTGACTGGATTCCGGCATCCATGCCGGAATGACGGGTCTCTTACACTTGTGTATAACGCCGAGCGCTGGATCGTGGGAACCAGAAATAGAGGTTATCTTTGACATCCAAATCATATGCCTTATTCGACTCTAGCCGGTATCGGCTTCAATTCCGTCACCACATCCCCATTCTGCGCCCTGTGCCGCAAATAATGATCCATCAATACTATCGCCATCATCGCCTCGGCTATCGGCGTGGCGCGGATGCCTACGCAGGGATCGTGGCGGCCCTTGGTGACGACTTCCACCGATTCACCATGCACATTCACCGAACGCCCCGGGAGGTGCAAACTGGACGTGGGTTTCAACGCGAGGCTGGCAACGATGTCTTGGCCCGAGGAAATGCCGCCCAAAATGCCGCCGGCATGATTGCTCAAAAACCCCCCCGGCGTGATCTCATCGCGAAACTGTGTGCCCCTGGATTCCACACAGCCGAAGCCGCCACCAATCTCCACTCCCTTCACCGCGTTAATGCTCATCAGCGCGTAAGCCAATTCGGCATCAAGCCGGTCGAAGATGGGTTCGCCCAGCCCTGGGGGAACGCCCGTCGCCACTACGTTGATCCTGGCACCGACGGAATCGCCCTCCTTGCGCAGTTTGTCCATGAAGGCTTCCATCTCCGGCACTTTGTCCGGGTCCGGGCAGAAAAACGGATTATTGCCCACTTCCTCCCATATTAATTTTTCGGCTTTAATCGGGCCTAGTTGAGACAAATAGCCGCGAATCTCAATACCCAGCCGCTCTCTGAGATATTTTTTGGCGATGCCCCCGGCGGCGACGCGCATTGCCGTCTCCCGCGCCGAAGACCGGCCCCCGCCCCGGTAATCCCTAAACCCATATTTCATGTGGTAGGTGTAATCGGCATGGGCGGGGCGGAATTGCTCACTGATGTTGGTGTAATCTTTCGAGCGTTGGTCAGTATTCTCGATGAGCAGCCCAATGGGTGTCCCCGTGGTCTTGCCCTCGAACACGCCGGAGAGGATTTTCACTTGATCCGCCTCCCGCCGTTGGGTGGTATGGCGCGAAGTCCCCGGCTTGCGCCGGTCCAAGTCGCCTTGCAGGTCAGCCTCGCTGAGTGAAAGACCCGGCGGGCAGCCATCGACGATGCAGCCTAACGCGGGGCCGTGGCTCTCGCCAAAGCTGGTGACGGTGAAAAGTTTGCCTATGGTGTTGCCTGACATTGAATAGTTACCTAGTTGAGCTTTCGACTGTGCGTAATTGCATTTGCATATTCACTTCTTGCCAGACCGGGGGTATCTGCTTGGCATGAAAGAAAATATCCGAGTGTCTAAATAAATCTAAAATAACATTCCTAACCACCGGCATTGACACGGAGTTTCCAAACTGCCGATAGGCATGCGTATCTATTGGATGGCATTGAAACGAATCAGGAAAACCCTGCAATCTTGCACACTCCCTAGGGGTTAATCGGCGAACCCTGCCATTATGCACCACACCCAATTTATGGGCATCACTGGTGACCAAGGTAATGGATATGCTGGCCGGGTCAAGGAACTTGAATACCTCAAACGACATATTGCCAGCGACTGGATTGTATCTGCCGTTAGTTTCTTTTAGATAGCCTTTAGTGAGCAAGCCCTGCATGATTTTGGCTAGGTCTTTATGGTCGAAAAATGTTTTAATCTCGTCAAGCGTTAGTTTCTTGCCGTCTTGATGTGTGCCAAATATCTTTTTTCTGCGGTTGGCAATCAGGGCATTCATGAATTCAATCTCCAACGCGTCACAGTCGCCCTTGATGCCAAGCTCCCATGAATGAATCGAATGGCCATTGCGATGGTCAATCAATCGGTATCCATGCAATTTTTCTGGACTGCCGACAATTTTGAGTAATCTTTGGACAAAATCAGGGCTGCAATCGTATTTCCCATCGGGATGGCTTTCCAAGACATCCGCCACAACACTAGACGGATAATGTTCAAATAAATCAGCTTGTGTCAGCAAATCCTTAAATTTATGCGAATCCGCCGCCCCTAAATTGGATTTCAACGTCAAAGAGGGTTGCTTGTTGTCAAGCCCGACAATATAAACCCGCACACGATTTTGAGGAATGCCAAAATTGGAGCTATTCAATATCAAATAGGATACTCCGTAATCCAGTGCCTTCAAATTTTCAATAATCGTCGCAAAGGTGCGGCCTTGGTCATGGCTAGTCAATCCCCTGACGTTTTCCAATAGAAACCCAATCGGTCGATGCTGCTTTAGCAATCGTTCAATCTCAAAAAAAAGTGTTCCCCTCGTATCAACAAAACCTTGTTGCTTACCCGCGTAAGAAAATGGCTGGCACGGAAAACCCGCCAGCATAAAATCAAATTCTGGAAAATCTTTGATTCCATAAATATCGCCTTGGGGGCGTTCACCATAGTTTAATTGGTAAGTCTCTTGCGCGTGTTGGTCAATTTCAGAAGACAATACACATTGAGCCTCAATCCCCAGTTCCCACAGGGCTTGCTCAAATCCTAGCCTTATGCCACCGATGCCGGCAAATAAATCAATAAATTTTAACATCAAATTTCTTTGTTAAAATCAGCGATACAAGATAACACGGATCGAAGATTCGTTGAATCCCGATTGCTCTTTCCAGCGTTACATTCCGAACACAAGGTTTGATAATTATCCAGTGTGTCCGCTCCACCCTTGGAGCGCGGTACAATATGATCCACATGAAGAATGACATTCTGTTGCGAACCTCGCCCACAGGAACAGCATTTCCAATTATCCCTTTTTAACACCTGCCAGCGGATCGCCGGCATGACCCGAACTTTCCGTTCAGCTAAAACCATGGCAGCATTTGTAATTTCATCTGATATTTCCGCTTCAGATTCGGCAATGTCTTCTTGTTCCATCGCATCGTAGCGGGCCTCCATCCAATCATTGGATTTGGCGATTAAATCCAAAAACCGCTCTGGCTCACCTTTTGCGATACAAATATAAGAATCGTAGACCGGATAGAACAAAGCGTAGCATTCCGCAAGATTACCTATTCGCTCAGTTGTAATTGGAAATTGAATAGCATGTGAAAAATAGTCGCTACCATAAAGCCCATTATTCTCCATAAAACGATAATGCTGTCGAATGGTTGACAGCCATCTCACATCTTCTCCATCAAAATGGAGAAATGGATACATTGATGCGGCAAAACAAAGCCGGATAATTATTGCCTCATGTTGGTAATGAAACGCAAACCATTTTTTATGGGACTCACCAGTTAATCCCTTGAGCCAATAAGTGTGAAAATTAAGTTCAAAGCCTTGTTCTGAAATCAAAAATCCGAAACGAAAAGGTAGGAATTGAACGGGTTTTCCATCCTTGCGGGCAACCCCATTCCATTTGCCCTTGTCTCGTTTTCCACCCAACCCAACAAAGGCGTGGGGATAAAGTAGCTCAAGTTCCTTAGTTCTTTTGGGTCGAAAATGAGGATAATAGGAAACTATCGAATCCTCCAGTGCCTCTAGGCCATATATCTCCCGGATTAGCGCAACTGATTCATTCAGCACCGCATGTAAACGCGGCAGAATGGAATGCTGAAGAGCCTCGGCGCGAAGACGGGCATCGGGAACCTGAAAAAGGTTTTTATCTTCTTCGTCAAAGCTAATATCTTTTAATGGCATTATATCAATTTCAAACCTATTCTATATCATCCATAAGATACAATCGTTCCCACACTGAGCACTCGCTGTTATACACAAGTGTAAGAGGCCCGTCATTCCGGCATGGATGCCGGAATCTAGTGCCATGGACGGTAACTTGCCGTTTGCACAAGTGTTTGAATCAGGTGAGTTGCCAGCCCGCAGTTTCACATCCTTGTGACTGGATTCCGGCATCCATGCCGGAATGACGGTGTTTTCTAAATCGGCGGGACTTGCGTATGACGATGAGCGCGGGAACGATAAAATTACCCTAGCCTCCGCAACCGTTGCCTCCAATTCTTTAGGCCACTACTTAATGGCTTTTTTCTCTAACTCTTCAAATGTACGATTGTATTTCATTATGGCAAACCCCGCTCCGCCCTGACTTCGAGGCATAATTGGATGGCCTCTTCTATGTTCTTCAAGGCTTCATCCTTATTATTGCCTTGGCTCACACATCCAGGAATTGAAGGGCATTCTGTGATCCAAACCCCATCTTCGTCGCGATCAATGGTGACAAGAAATTTCATGGTATTATCCTATTTCAATTTTTCAGAACAAATCGCACAAGTTTCATCGTTCCTACGCGGGGCTTCACTGCAATTAGGTTAGTGGCAGCGATGCCGTAGGAGCGGTACTAAGCCCGCGAAAGAAACTAGTGTTGTCGAGCTCCATCGCGGGCATGGCCCGCTCCTACAAGGTTTAACTTAATGCCAGTGACCGCGGGGCGAGGGAACGATAAACTAAGCCGCTCGCAATTCCCACTGTCTCGCTCGCTCTTCCCATGCTTGCGCATAAATAGGCCAATCGTGCAAAGTGTCGGGGTCAAAATCCGCGTCATTAGGCCACACCAAGGTGTGGGCTTCGGGGTCGATACTGACTTGATTGAACAAGCTTAAATCACGCAAGGGGCCATAAAGTTCCCCTTTGAGAATTGGCCTAAAGTCCACACTTTGCCTCACACCATCATCGAAGGAAATGAGTAGGGTAAAAGCGTCAATGGTTTTAAATAAAATAATCCGGTGAATTGGGTGCATGTATCTTATCTCTTTAAGATAAAGGTTTATTTGCTTTTACCTATTTGTATCCGTACAAGCATCTCAATCTGCCTATCCTGCCACCGTGCCAGGGTAAACAGGGCAGTGGTCGCGCCTATCAACGCCATTAACATATCGGATTGGGTATCCCACACATAGCCTTGCGTACCCAAGAAGGCTTCGGCTGCTTCGCCAGTTGCCACGGCGACAAACCATTCCAGAAATTCATATAACACGCTAATCGTCACACAAACGCAAACCACGATTAAAGACAACCATGACTTGCGGGCAATTATTTCTAGGCGAACGAAAAACTCCCGGACAACCATGGCCGGGATGAAGCCTTGGGTGAAATGGGCGAGTTTGTCATAGTTATTGCGGGTATGCCCCAGATAGTCGCGTATCCAGTTGAATAATGGCACTTCCGCGTAGGTATAATGCCCTCCTACATAGAGGATATAGCATTCTATCAAGATTAACACATAGACCATGTCGGTGAAGCGAAACCGGTTATAGGTCAATGCCAAAACGCCGAAAGTGACTAAGGCTGGAAAAACTTCAAGAAACCAAGTGAAATAATCCTTGGGGTGGATTGCCGACAGGAATAAACCGGCAAAGAAAACGAAGACAAAAATAAAACGTTTAGTTGATTCACTCATCTCAAACCGCCCCGGCTTTTTTCAGCAATTCCGCAAGCTTCTCGGCAAACAGGCGGTAACCCTTGGCATTGGGATGTATCTCGTCAGATTTGAGGTCGCGGCTTAACAGCACCTTATGCATAATCCCATCTTCATAGGGAATATGAAATTCCTCGGCGATTTGTTTATAGAACTCGGGGGGTGAGAGCATCAGGCCAAATTTAGGCACACCCACCAGCACCACTTCGACACCTTTTTCCTTGGCCATCCGGATCATTGCCCGGATATTATCGGCGGCTTGCTGTTCTCCTAATTGCCGCAAAAAATCGTTGCCGCCTATGCATAGGATCATCAGCTTCGGGGTGTATTCATCCAGCACCCCGGGCAGGCGCTCCAGGCTTTCCGCAGTGACTTCACCCGGCACGCCGGAGCGGATCACCGTCCGCCCCACCAAGCTTTCCAGCACCGCCGGGTAGCTTTCCTCAAGATTGGCACCCGTCCCGTAAGTCAGGCTGTCGCCGAAGGCTAAGATGGCATCCTCTTGGGTTAAATGGCTCAGTTTGGGGACGCCAGGCCCGCAGCCGACCAAGAAAAGCAGCAACAATAGTGACGCTTTCATTCAATTATGCAAACTGGTTGCGGTATTCGGCAAGCTGGTCCGCCGTCAGCAGAAACACCCCGTCGCCACCACGCTCAAATTCCAGCCAACAGAACGGAACGTCGGGATAGGCATAATCCAATGCCTCGGCGCTGTTGCCCACTTCGACGATCAGCAAACCCTCAGGTTTCAGATGGGCGTGAGCCTTGCGCAAGATGCGCCGGACACAGTCCAAACCGGATTTGCCGGATTCCAGCCCTAAGCGGGGTTCGGCATGGTACTCCTGCGGCAAGCCGCGCCATTCTTCGCTGTTGACATAAGGGGGGTTGCTAATGATGAGATCATAACGCTTGCCTTCCAACCCGTCGAATAGGTCGGAACACACGGTTGACACTTGATCCCCGACATCATGGGTGGCTATGTTTTTCCGCGCCACTTCCAGTGCATCGGTGGAAATGTCCGCCGCGTCCACGTCGGCATCGGGAAATGCGACGGCACAGGCAATGGCGATGCAACCCGAACCGGTGCAAAGGTCTAGGATGTCGGTTATCTCATCGGGTTGGCCTATCCAAGGGCTGAACTGTTTTTCAATCAATTCGGCGATGGGCGAGCGCGGCACCAGCACTCGCTCGTCCACGTAAAATGGCAGCCCGCAGAACCATGCCTCGTTAGTAAGGTAAGCCGCCGGTTTGCGCTCGGCGATGCGGCGTTCAAGCATGCCGACCACTTCCGTCCGCTCGTTCGGAGTCAGCACACAGTCAAAATAGCCTCCGGGCAGGTTGTGGGGCAGATGCAAGGCATGAAGCGTCAACGCAACGGCTTCGTCGATGGGATTGTCCGTACCGTGACCAAAAAATAGGCCGGCATGGTTGAATCGGCTGGCACCCCAGCGAACGTAATCGCGTAGCGTGGTGAGATGTTCGGTGATGTCTTCAGGGTAGCTCATGGGCGTTCACTCGTAATTCAATTTTTAACTGATGTTACGCATCAAACTATAAATGTTTGGCATATCGCTGACCTTGCGTAACATCAGTTATTAAAACAAAATAAAATAGGCTGGGCGCGAAACTCATTCACCCATTGGCGGATGAAGCCCACACCTACATTTAATCTTTGAAAATGGAATTGGAACAAGGAGGTTTGGGACATTTTAACCCAAAAGCCAAGGTATTGAAGATGGTAACACATGCGATTGACACACGAAACCTTGCCTTATCTGGCCGTCTCACGGGCATCAACTTGTCACCTGCCGGTTTTTCTGATGGCTTCCCGGATTGCGCCGCAGGGCGGCTCCGTCCGGGCTACTTGCTTGGCCAAGGACGCGCACAGTGATGTTGCGCGTGGATTTGAGCCATGGACGGCGCGGAATGGGGCAACCACATGGACGTGGGCGCGGAGTGGACCCGCCCGCAGTTGCCAAAAAAACTGGACACACACCGAATAACTCCGATCTCGTTTACGGAAAGGACGTGACCATCGAAGTCGAGACTATCGACAAATACGGGAGGACGGTCGGCACAGTGATGGTCGGCGGGGAGGATGCGAACTTACAGCAAGTAAAGCAACTAACCCCCTTTTTTCAAAGGGGGGGAACGCCTTTCTGCTCGTTTAGACAAAGTTGTGCTTAACATCAGTAAATAATAACCACGGACTCACACTCGACTTTGGCCTTTTTTTGAGGCAGAGAGATCGTTCTCGTAGCACAATACCCGACTGTTGATGGCTTACGAGAGATGACAGACATTGCTGATGCTTCCCGATGTGGCGTTGATGGTTTTGAGTTCCTTCGCGCCG
>CAIODU010000408.1 GCA_903857165.1 uncultured Methylococcaceae bacterium
GGGTCTCCTGTTTTGGTAGATTGGAGACTCCTCCGAAGGGGGCTTGCAGTCAAGCTTCCTGAGGGGGTTCAACCTCCAACCCTCAGTCTATTTGATCAAATAGACAAGAAAACCCATCAAAAAGAATGCTCAGTCTCATCACAGCCCAAGCCCCAAGCAGTCATCAAATGCTTGATGCTTTCGCGGAAGCGAAAACCAAGCTGGTTGAGGAAATGGCGAGCCTTGGCAATGTCGCCAAGCCAGAGATTGAACCACAGGACGGGCCAAAGCCTGAACCTCAACATTTGGAAACCGAAAGGCAGACCCCGCAAGGCAGCAAGCAGGATGAAGACGCTCAAAAGCCAGTCATCCAAGCGGAAGCCATTCCAGAGAATCAAGATCAAGGGATTCAACCGGCACAGCCACCGGCAACAGGGGATTCCATTGGCCTAGTCCTGAAAATCGCCTACCGCCGCATTTGCGACAATGGCGAAACGCCCCGGCATGTTCTAAACTCATGGGCAGATGAAGACAGCGACAACGCAACGAATTGGTTGAAAGCGCACTATGACAACGGGAAACACGCAAAGAACCTTGCAGCCGACGTGATAACCGGATTGCGCGAAGGTGCTTTCGACACTAAAGGCGATGGTGCCTTTGCTATGGTTGCCTACCTTCATGGGGCATCCAACGGGATAAGCTTCAACGTACTTGACGTGTTGGGCGGAACGCAAAAGCAGTGATTGCAAACGGATAGGGCAGGGGAGGGGAAACCCTCCCTTGTCTTTTTTGTTTTAGACGGATGCCAATATTATTAAACTATAATTCACAATAATAATATGAGAATAGAGTTATGTCTGTAAGGGGAAAAGGCAATACAAGAAAACGAAGATTGACAGCAGCCGAGTTTGAAACGGTAGTACCCCATTTGAATATGTCAGAGGAACGCATAAAGGCGGCTAGATCCGCCTTGGTCGATGATGAAAAACTCGAAGAAATCGCCAATATTTATGGATGGCACAGGCAAGCCGTCGGCACCGCAGTCAACACGGTCTGGACTATATTTAATCGTGTGAAAGAGTCGTTGCGTTTGGCAGAAGAAGGAGGGGTTAGATATGCCGAAAAATCGCCCGAATTGCCCGAAGGCTGGAGCCGCGTTACACTTGACGCGCCAGATTATTTACTTGATATTTTCAAGGCGGAGATTGAGAAGGCTAAACGTGCAAAGGGCGCATAAAAAAAACCCGGAGTGGGCGAACCAATCCGGGCAAATGTCAAATCAAGCTAAGGGTTTTCCTCGGCTTAACCCCGTCATGATAACACCTGTAAGCCTGTTATAAAACCAAAAAATATTAAGCTTGGCAGATGCGGCTGATTCCCGCAGTCGGGCTGTCCTGCCCTTGTCCCAAAAGCCCCCGGAGTCATCCGTGGCCGCGCTCCGAGCGCGGTAAGGTGTGAAATCTTTTTTTTGGCGCTCATGGGGGACTGTGCGTCTCGTTCCTCGACGGCACAGACCCCCGCCACGCGGGCGACCCCCAAAAAATAGCCGACCGCTGGCGCGGACGGCTCTCCAAGCGAAGCCCGCGTCTTGCCGATCCGCTGGCCAACTTCGCGGATCACCGCGCTCCCCCATTTTCGCTTAAGCGAAAATCCTAGCGACCGGCGCAGGGCCAAAGAAAGGCAAAAGCAAGATCAAGAGCGGGAATCTCCATGCCCGTTCCTTGGGCGTCCACCGTATGCCAATGGGCGGGTTTGCTTAAGGCTAGAGTGTGGCGAAAAAAAACCGGCCTGGGCGGTCAAGGGGCTTTCGCGGCATATCCTCGACAGGCGAAAAGATGCCTGTCTGCGGTATTCCACGATCCCCGTTGACCGGGCCGGTGTTTTCTCGCCATTTTCCAGCTACCGCAAACCCTCATCCCATTGGTATACGATGCCCTCCAAAAAATGGATTACTCTGCCTGTCGATTGGGATTTGTGGCCGCTTCGCGGCAGTTCAAAAGCTTTTGATTCCGCACCCCTAAACCCTTGGTTCCGATTGGAAATAATTTGAGAATATACCTTAATATACTTGTTGTTATGGCTTAAAAATAAATGTGTTTATTTATCTAATTGTATACAAATATATGTTGCTTAGTTGGTGGATATTTGAGATAATAGTATCACGGTGAAGGAACAAAGATTCCAAGCCATTTTGTCAAATCAACTAAAGGTTAAATAAATGAACAACAAATCCATTATCCCCGGTCAGGCAAGGAAAATACCCGGTTTCATCAAAGAGCAGGATGCAGGGTTTTATTCGGCTGAATGTGTCGATGCTGACGCAATCATAAACGCGGCAAAGTTAATCATCGGTAATCGGCTAAAAAGGAAAACTGGCGCAATGTGTTCACCAACTGCCATGAAGGACTTTCTGATTATGCACTATGCCGACAAGTGTTCAGAAAGCTTTTGTGCAGTGTTTATGGATAACCAGCATCGCGTTATTGACATAGAGGAGCTTTTCCAAGGCACTATCGACGGGGCAAGCGTATATCCTCGCGAAGTCGTCAGGAGGGCTTTGGAGCTAAACGCCGCGGCTATATCTTTTGCCCATAATCATCCTAGCGGAGTACCCGAAGCAAGCGAGGCGGACAAATTCATAACAAACCGCTTAAAAGAAGCGTTGAAAGTGGTCGATATTAGGGTTCTCGATCATTTCATCATCGCCGGGTCCGAAACGAAGAGCTTTGCCGAGTGTGGTTTGATGTAAAGGCAAGTATAGGCCGCGCCAAGGATGGCGCAACAAGCTTGAAAAATGGCTAATTCAGGCGGACTCAAGGCTATCAGAGAGTCGGGTTGCTCCGCCCCCCCCCAAAAAAAAACCGCCGGCATCCATGCCGAGGCCGCGCTCCCGGCGCGGAAAGGTGTGAAATCCTTTTTTTTTGGCGCTCCTGGGGGATTGTGCGCCTTCGTTCCTCAGTTGCACAAACCCCCGCCGCGTGGCGACCCCCCAAAAGGCCGGCCGACCGCTGGCGCGGACGGCCTCAAGCAAAGGCCCGCGTCTTTGTCGGTTGGCTCTCGTTTGTGTACACCTGTCAATTTTCGCTTCGGCGAAAATATTGGGGTTGATTTTGTTCGCTCTCATAAACTTACTATAATTCCACCGGCACTCCATGCTCTTTTGATGAGTTCAATGTTTTCCTTGGGCATTTTGAATTGTGCGGCGACTTTTTCTAGCGCGGATTCCACTGTTTCCCCTTGTTTTTTGTAGTTGTTGCCTTCCAGTATCATTTGTTCAGCGTCTCTGAGGTGTTGTCCGTCTCTTAACGTTTTTGCCACCTTGCGGATTTTCTCTAACTCGACTTTGGCCTTTTTAAGCCACCGCCGCGAGTTGATCCAGCAAGGCATCCCAGTCACGGCAAGATAATTCCAACCGGTCGCTGCCGGTTTTGGAGTTGACGAAATACTTGCCAGCCCAGATGGCGCGGCGGAC
>CAIODU010000409.1 GCA_903857165.1 uncultured Methylococcaceae bacterium
GGTCTCCTGTTTTGGTAGATTGGAGACTCCTCCGAAGGGGGCTTGCAGTCAAGCTTCCTGAGGGGGTTCAACCTCCAACCCTCAGTCTATTTGATCAAATAGACAAGAAAACCCATCAAAAAGAATGCTCAGTCTCAGTGCTTGAGCAATATCTGCAAAGCGATTGACTCGCAAAGTTCAAATGCAAGGGCTTGCGATGCCGAGTCATGTTTTATCAATACCGACTGAAGGGCTTGGTAGGGTACGCAAGCAGGGTGATGGTTGAGTTGGGCTAAGGTGCCAATTTGGATTAGAAACAGTGGCGGTTCATTCATGTCCAGTGCGAATTCTGAAATATTGCCACATTCTTATGTCACCAATAGTGACGGGGTTCGGCTTATTTTGACGTAAAGTTGTTCCCGTTTTTCAAATGGATTACACGGGAGGAAAGTTTTCATCAGAGTGCAGGGCCATGTATGCAAGCGACCTAGCCATCGGTGAATAAACGCGGAAATAGGATTTCAACGGCACGGCTAGGAAAACGTAATGACACTGGACCCTTTGGTGTCGTCGAACCCAGAATACCATCCTCGACCAAGTTGGATAGCACTTGTCTGGCTGTCCTCTCCTTCAGCCCGGAGACCCGCTCCGCCTCGCCGCGTGGCATTTCGCCCAACAACAAAACCCTTTCCAAGATTGGGTAGGATTCCGGTTTCATGGCCCGAATTTTCACATAATCTTTCATGCGGGTGGCGAGGCTGTCCAATTCAAACAGGCCGGCCATGAATTCCACTTGGTCTAGGCAGACGCGCAGGAACCATTCGACAAACTCGACCAATGCCTTTTGTGACAGGTTGCCTCGCCCGTCCAAGTCGCCTCGACGGGGGCTGTCGGCATAATCCATCATCTGCTTGTATTCCTGTCGGCTTTCCAGCCCCCGTGCCAGCCCCCTGGAAACCGACCACAAACCGGATGCGCCGATCCCGGCAGTGAGTCCCATCGCGTGGCTCATCAGGCGGCTGACCCGCCCGTTGCCATCGGGGAAGGGGTGGATGTAATTCAGCCGGTGATGCGCGGCGGCCATGGCGATGATGCGACCGCCCTTGCCGAGTTGAGCCAAGCGGTAACGCTGTTCAAAGTGACGCATGAACGTCTCCACCCGCTCGCTGTCTGGCGGAATATGCCTGCCCACCATCACATTTTGCTCGTTGGATGTCCGGAAAGCACCCGGTTCCATTCGCAAATGATTACCCCTGCCTTCGACTTGGAGCATGGCTTCCGGGGCATCGGCATAAAATTCACGGTGCAGCCAGCGAATGAAATCCACCGAAGCCGGTTCCGGCAATGCCCCTTCTGTATATAGCCGGTCGATCATCCGCTGCACACGGATGTGCGCCCGTGCCTCGATTTGCAGGTTGCGGCGTGACTCCTCGCCGTCCAAGTCATTTGCCAGCGCCCGTTCGATGTCGCGGGGCAGGGTATGGTGGCCTTCGATCAGGTTGGAATAGTAGCAATTCATCACCCGCACCAAGTCTGCAAGGCTGGCGGCTGTCTGCGGGTGCAATCTGCCGCCCAGACGCTCCGCTGCCGCCGTCAGGTTGGCGATCAGGTCGGCAAGCCCGACCGGGACCGCTTCAAGGAGACAGGGTTCAATTCTGGAGGGGGTTTCTAGGGATGTGTCCATGCCGATCTTTAGTATTTGCAAAGCATTGTCAA
>CAIODU010000410.1 GCA_903857165.1 uncultured Methylococcaceae bacterium
GCCGGAGGCCATAAGTTGTTTTCGATGCGGTATTATAACTGATGTTACGCATCGGCCTAGGGCTGGAGCGTCAAAGCTTGCTTTTACAGGCAAAGCGAGCTTTGCCTTTCCAATGTCAAGTCAAAGCATAGCAAGCTTTGAAGCTCCGTCGTGACAGACGATAAGTCATTTTTCATTGCACCGCCAAAAATTTAGCCATGCCCCCTTCCTGCATCCCTATCCTACGGCCCGGTTTTGCTTTAATCGCAATGGCCTGCCTGCTATTCTCTTGCGACTCCAAACAAGGAGGTTATGAGGCGGTTTCCTTGCCGGAAAGCCTAGCCGCACCCGTCACAGCGGCCGGCACCCGGTTCCAGGCACTGGCCTATGTGAACCGCCAACAATCTGCGGCTGCCTTCGGCCTTGACATCCGCAACGCCGGACTGTTGCCTCTGCGCATCAGCATAGACAATCGTGCCGGTGCTGCGGTAAAGATCATTCCCCGGCAAACCTTCCTCATCGACTTGGAAAACCAAGCATGGCCCCTGCTGACCTCCGTCCAAGCCTTTAGCCGCCTGGAACAGGCGGGTATCCATGACTTGGCTTATTCCTCCAAACCCGCGTTGGATGCCATGGATTCGCTCACTGGCTTTGCGCTCAATGTGACCGCAAGCGCCACCTTCTCGGCGGATGCCACCGCTTACGCCCTTCCGGAAACCCGCATCACTGAGAACCTGAAACACAAGGATCTGCGCAACCCCACGATCCCATCAGGCAAGGTTGCCTCGGGCGTGTTGTTTTTCCCCGGACGCGAAGAAGCCAGCAGCGCGCACAGCCTACGCCTTTGCTACGAACAAGATGGCCGGCTGAAGTTCCTTAACCTTCCCCTCAATCCCTAACCCAATCCTCGACCAAGCGGCTGGGTTCGTGGGGTGATTCCGTGTTCGGCGGGTGAGGCCGGCCGGTTAGGATGTTAAATACAACCCGCATAGTATCCAACACCAGCACCCAAGTCACGGCTAGAAACATCAAAGTCAGGCCGGCATTCAGATAATCGTTGAAGATCAGTTGCGCGGTCGTTGCGGCTTGTGCTGCCGGTAGATTGCCTTCGAGAAGTTTGGCCGAAAGTTCGGCGGCATGGGTCAGAAAGCCCACCCTTGCTTCCGGGCTGAACAGCTTCTGCAAGGCAGCCGTGCTGGTAATGGTGATGAGCCAAGCCAATGGCCCGACCGTCACCCAAAAATATCGGGCTTTGCCGGATTTGATTAGGATCGTCGTCGCCACGCACAAGGCAATCGTTGCCAGCATTTGGTTGGCGATGCCGAACAAAGGCCACAGGCTGTTGATACCGCCCAAGGGGTCAATCGTACCCATGTAGAGAAAATATCCCCATGCCATCACCACGAGTCCCGAACTCAACAACACCCCTGGGTACCAACTCGTCCGCCCCAGCGAGGGAAAGAAATTGCCCATCAAGTCTTGCAACATGAAGCGGGCAACGCGGGTGCCGGCATCCAGCGTCGTCAAAATGAACAAGGCCTCGAACATAATCGCAAAGTGATACCACAGCGACAGCAGCCCCTCGCCAAAGGCACTGGCGAACAAGGAAGCCATGCCCACCGCCAATGACGGTGCGCCGCCGGTGCGGGCGAACAGGCTTTCCTCGCCCATGGCATGGGCCAATTCGCTCATCTGCTCCACGGTTACGGGGAAGCCCCAGGCGGTGATTTTCGCCACGGCATCCACCGCTTCTTTCCCGACTATCCCCGCCGGGCTGTTGATGGCGAAAAAAATCCCCGGTTCCAGCACTGTCGCTGCAATCATCGCCATGATGGCCACAAAGGACTCCATCATCATCGCGCCGTAACCGATGAAGCGGGCATCGGCCTCGTTGATCAATAATTTAGGCGTGGTGCCTGAGGATATCAGCGAATGGAA
>CAIODU010000411.1 GCA_903857165.1 uncultured Methylococcaceae bacterium
AGTATCTCCCGGCCTTAAAGCCGGGAGTGGATTGAAACGATTGTCGCGGGCTAAAGCCCGCTCCTACGGTTTGTATCTCCCGGCCTTAAACCCGTGAGTGGATTGAAACGTGCAAAACCTATCGCCGGAGAAACAGGCGGGGCTGTTGCCGAAGTGGGCGAGGGAGGCTATGGCTTCAGTATAGCACCGTTTGGCACGGCGGCGACGGGCTAGAATGAATTAAGCCGGGGGGTTCCGTTCCGCATGGGCAAACGATGAAGCCGTTTGCCCAACCTACAAGGCTACCGTATCTCCCGGCCTTAAAGCCGGGAGTGGATTGAAACTCCGCCAGCAAGGCGGCGGCGGTCAGGGATAGTTTGTATCACCGGCCTTAAAGAAAGTCCTGATTGGCAAGATTCTTCAGCCAGCGCCGAGAACTTCGTCATACCGGCTTAGGATGCCGGTATCCAATACCATGGACGGTAACATGCCGCTTGTACCAGTCCTTGAGTCAGGCGCAGATTCACATCCCTGTGACTGGATTCCGGCATCCATGCCGGAATGACGGCATTTTTATCGCTGACTGAAACATCTTCCTAATCAGGAAGAAAGTAGGCAGGAATAAGCCGCACCGGCGGCGTTTCCGGCATTGGCAACCCGGTTTCCCGCCCCCATCGCCGGGAACGGTCGCAGGGCGACCTTATCCCGGCCTATCATTATTCCTCGCCATCAATCCCGATCATGCCCGGGCCATGACTCGCTTCCGTCCCTTGCCATGGGGCAGCATTGATTTAAAATGCGATCCACCACATTCCATTCAAGGCAAGCAAACTGGCAATGAAGCCCGGTGGCAAGCCTTTCATCAACAGGAAATACCCATTTGACCAAACCGCGATTTGTAAGGGAGTTTTGCACTGCACGAGACACGGCGCATCGACTGTCGGAATTGGAGCCAGTCGAATTCGTCCCGTCAACGGACTCGACGAAACCGTCACTTTTCGTCGATACCGCCGTGCATTTTCAGACGATCATCGGATTTGGCGGTGCCTTCACCGAGGCGGCCTCGGTCACCTTGGATAAAATGCCTCCGCATTTGCGTAAAGAAATCCTGGATGCTTATTTCTCCCAGGAAAAAGGCAATGCCTACACCTTGTGCAGGACGCCTATCAACAGTTGCGATTTCTCCACCGGGAATTATGCCTACACAGAAGTCGAGGGCGATGTCGGTCTCGATTATTTCCAGATTGATCGCGACCGCCAGTCGCTAATCCCGATGATTCGCGAGGCCATGGGACTGTCCAACGGAAAGCTCAAGCTCTTCGCCTCGCCGTGGAGCCCGCCGGCATGGATGAAAACCAACGGGCAGATGAACGGGGGGGGGAAACTCCGCCCCGAGTATCGCACCGCCTGGGCAAACTACTATGTCCGCTATATCCAAGAATACGCGCAGGCGGGAATACCGATCTGGGGCCTGACCGTCCAGAATGAACCGGAAGCCACCCAAAGCTGGGACTCGTGCCTTTACACCGGCGAGGAGGAACGCGATTTTATCAGGGATTTTCTCGGCCCTGCCCTCGACAGCGCCGGACTTGGCCAGATCAAGCTGATCATCTGGGATCACAACCGCGACCGGATGTATGAGCGGGCCAAACTTGTGTTGGATGATCCGCAAGCCGCAAAATATGTCTGGGGCGTTGGTTTTCATTGGTACTGCGGGGATCATTTCGACAATGTGCAGATGACGCATGACGCCTATCCTGACAAACAGCTCATCTTTACCGAAGGGTGCCAGGAAGGGGGGCCGCACACAGGCGCTTGGGAACCGGGGGAACGTTACGCCCGTTCCATGATACAAGACCTAAATCGCTGGACGGTTGGCTGGGTGGATTGGAACATGGTCCTGGACGAGACCGGCGGGCCCAACCACGTTGGCAATTTCTGTAGTGCGCCTATCCTGGCCGATACAAAAACGGGGGAGGTGTTATACCAAAGTTCGTATTTCTACATCGGCCATTTCTCACGCTTCATCCGCCCCGGCGCCCGGAGAGTGGCCTGTGCCAAGTCGCTGGATGATCTTGAGGCAAGCGCATTCCTGAATGCCGACGGTGGCGTTGCCGTCGTCGCCTTGAACCGTTCCGAACACCCCATCGATTTTCTCCTTAAGACTCAAGGGGTTCAGGCGGAAACGGCGATCCCCGCACATGGGATAAAGACATTCCTGTTTGAGTCTGCCCGTGTGTGACCTGTTCGCGGTCATGAATGAATTTTTTAGTGTGTCACGTTTTCTGGTTTAACTTGTAATATTTTTCTGCTAGAGTTTCTTGCGTTTCGTGTTCACGCCTAATTTTTTCAAACTTTTTAGGAGCACAAATGGATACAAAAGCCTTACTTGAGCAATTATTAAATGCAGGACGTGATTTGGCCAAGGAAGGCCAAGCCTATGTCGAAGGCAAGCTGGATGTGCCGGCGGAAGGGGCGGAACGCGATGCCGCCCTTGCGAATGCGGGCAAAGGGGCAGCCGTGGCCGGGGTCTTGGCTCTGTTGCTGGGAACTAAAACAGGCCGCGGAGTGACTGGCGCGGGTCTTAAGCTGGGCACACTGGCGGCTTTGGGCAGTGTCGCTTACAAGACCTACCAAGATTGGGTGCAAAAACAGGGCGGGCAGGTTGATGCCCCTCCCCCCGCAACACCAGCGGAGGCATTGGCAGCCCCGCAAGCCAATCAGAAAAGTCAGGTTCTGCTAAAATCCATCATCGCGGCGGCCAAATCCGATGGCCATATTGATGCATCCGAACAGGCCAAGATCGAGGCATTGATTGCAAAGCTGGGGTTGGACAGTGCCACTGCCGCATTGATCAACGCGGAAGTGGCAAAACCCCTCGATCCTAAGGATATTGCCGCTTTATCCGATTCCCCGGCAACGGCTGCGGAAATCTACCTAGTGTCGGCTTTAGTCGTCGATGATGCCAACGAACAGGAGAGAGCCTACCTAAACCAACTTGCGCAACATCTGCAAATCCCAGGTGATCTGGCCTTGCAAATTGAAGCACAAGTGAAAAGTCCGTCCTGATCGAAAATGACTGTTCAGTCACACCGATGTAAAAAAATTTCTTACAACCACTACTACGAGGAGTAATCAGATGGGTCTTTTTAGTTTTGTC
This sequence comes from uncultured Methylococcaceae bacterium, assembly GCA_903857165.1. GTDB lineage: Bacteria > Pseudomonadota > Gammaproteobacteria > Methylococcales > Methylococcaceae > Methylumidiphilus. Next base: position 3,140 of record CAIODU010000411.1, read on the forward strand.
AAAGATATTGGAACTCGCCTTTTTACCAATGACGGGGAAGCTGCCGAGAAAATCGCCAAAGAACTCAACGCAAACAATCCCGGCATTGACGGTTTGAAAGTTGAGTTTCGCGATTCGACGGCTTTTCTTTCCGGTGAGGCCAAGTCGGTGGAGGCCGTGCAGAAGGCGGTATTGATAGCGGGCAATATTGGAGGCGTTTCGACAGTCAATGTTGACGGTGTGAAGCTTCCCGGGGGCATTAGCGCACAATCCATCGAAACTTCTGGAAATGTGCAGTACTACATCATCCAGTCGGGTGATAATCTTTCGAAAATTGCCAAACATTTCTACGGTGACGCTAACAAATACCCTGCTATATTTGAGGCTAACCGGGAAGTCATTAAAGATGCAAACCTGATTTTCCCTGGTCAGAAAATTAGGATTCCTGCCGCATGACCTAGGTTTTGTTGTTGGAGTTCAGAGTGGATCAAGCCCCCGCTGTTGCGGGGGCTTTTTAATGACCATTGATCTTTCCGGCTACCAGCTTAGGATTTGGTTAAAAATAACCTCCAGAAAGAAGCCAAATGTAGGCCGGAATAAGCCCGCCTTGGCGGGTGTTTCCGGCAAAGTCAGCCTCCGAGACTTGTCGGAGGTATGCCGGAAACGCCCGTGGACGGGCTTATTCCGGCCTACGGTGCAAGAAAGTTATTTTCGGCCATATCCTTAAGGCGGGGCAGGTTAAGCCGTTCGTGGTGAGCTTATCGAACCATGAACGGCTTAACCGCTCCACCCTTCGACAAGCTCAGGGCGAACGGGTAAGCCTTGATCGTACCCCGCCTTAAGTTGGTAGCCATCTTTCCTGGAGTGTTGCAGACATGTCCAAACAGCATACTGATTATCATGGCCTCGCCACTCGTCAAGATCGCCGCCTGGGTGGGGCTCGCTTATGGCGTGTGGACTCTGTGGAAAAAGGAGAAAAAGTGGGTTCCCTGGTGAGTTTAGTCAAACTAAAAAGCCGATATGGGTTAAGGACATTTACGAGAATGCCTTTACCCGTAGGGTGGCCTTCAGGCCACCATGGCGTCCTGAAGGACACCCTACAGTTTGGGTGATTTGTTATTCGGAAATCGCCTAAGAACATCTGCACTTTTCCAAACCGACTCGCTTTCTAACGGGAAAGCGATTCGGCCAAGGCTTCCAACTCGTTCCAGCGCTCGTAGGCGACTTCCAACTCGCCAATCAAAGCCTGTGCCTCATCCAAGGTCTTCTTGACCTGATCGGGGCTTCCTTTATAAAAGTCCGCCGAATTGATCAGTTGGTTTAGCTTGACTTGCCTTGCTTCCATGGCTTCGATTTGCCTGGGAAGGGTTTCTAATTCCCTCTGCTCCTTGTAGGTCATCTTTTTTTTTGGCACCGGGAGTTTGGGAAGGGCTGGCGCAAGGCTGGCTTCCCGGGCCGGGTTGGCAACGGACTGCTTGGCTTGGGCCAGCCAGTCCGAATAGCCGCCCACATACTCCTTGATTTTGCCATCACTCTCGAACACCAAGGTGCTGGAAACCACATTATCAAGAAAGCTGCGGTCATGGCTGACTAGGATTAGCGTCCCTTCGAAATTCGCCAGCATTTCTTCCAGCAATTCCAAAGTTTCCATATCCAAGTCATTGGTGGGTTCGTCCATCACCAGCAGATTGCAAGGCTCGCCGAACAACTGCGCCAACAACGCCCGGTTGCGTTCCCCGCCGGAAAGGCTGCTCACGGGCGAACGGGCGCGTTCGGGCGAAAACAGGAAATTCGCCAGGTAGGACATCACATGCAGCCGCTGACCGTTGATTTCCAGAAACTCCTTGCCGCCCCCGACGGCCTCCGCCAGGGTCTGGCCGGGGTCGAGTTGGGCGCGGAGTTGGTCGAAATAGGCAATGCTCAATTTGGTCCCGTGGCGCACCGTTCCTTTTTGCGGCTGCAATTGCTGGAGCAGCACCCCAATCAGGGTGGATTTGCCCGCGCCGTTCGGACCGATCAGGCCAACACGGTCGCCGCGCATGATGGAGGTGGAAAAATCACGGATGACAACACGGTCCGCATAGGCGAAGCTCACCGCTTCGGCCTCGATCACCAGTTTGCCCGAGCGTTCGGCCTGTTCCAGTTCGATTTTTGCCTGGCCCTGACGGTTGCGGCGTTCGGCCCGCTCCCGGCGGAGTTGTTCCAACTCCCGCACACGCCCCTCGTTGCGGGTGCGGCGGGCCTTGACGCCTTGGCGAATCCAGACTTCCTCTTGCGCCAGTTTTTTGTCGAACAAGGCATTGTGCCGGGATTCCTCTTCCAGTGCTGCCGCCTTTTTTTCCAGGTAATCGGCATAGTCGCCGGGCCAGGAAATAAGTTTGCCCCGGTCAAGGTCCACTATGCGCGTGGCAACCTTTTGTAGGAAGGCGCGGTCATGGGTGATGACTAGGATCGCGCCCTTGAACTGAAGCAACTGATCCTCCAACCAGAGTATGATTTCCAAGTCAAGATGGTTGGTCGGTTCGTCCAGCAGCAGCACATCGGGTTCCACGACCAGCGCCCGCGCCAACGAGACCCGCCGCCGCCAGCCACCGGAAAGCCCCGCCACCGGTAGGTCGCCAGGCAGGTTCAACCGACTTAGCACCTGGTCCACCCGCTGCTGCAATTGCCAGCCATTCTGGGCCTCCAATTGGTGCTGCAAACGACCCATTTCCGTCAAGGCATCCTCACTTGTGTGTGCATGTTCGGAAAGGCGGTGGTATTCGGCAATCCAATGGCCTATGTCGCCCAAGGCATCGGCGACGGCATCATAAATCGTCGCTTGTTCAGGCAAGATGGGTTCTTGTTCCAGCATCGCGACTTGTATGCCGGGTTGCCGCCATATTTCTCCTCCGTCTACGGGTATAATGGCGGATATCGCCTTCATCAAGGTGGATTTGCCTTCGCCGTTGCGGCCAATCAGACCGACCCGCTCCCCCGGATCAAGCTGAAAATCAGCATGGTGGAGGACGGGATGGGCACCAAAGGCGATTGAAACATCTGCAAGGCGTATGAGCGGCATGGACCGTGGCTTTAATTCTGGAATGGGTGGATGCATAGTTTACAGGAAATGAGATTTCTGCGTGATTATCCTTGTTCGCCACGCTTGCCAGTTATAAGCACAGCCATCGGCGTGAGACTCTCATTTCGAATTGGCTAGGGCTTTCAGGCAACATCATGCTTGTAATTTGCCTAAAACCAAGGCTGGCAGGGAACCTTAGTCTAATTCTTTCATCGAATCATTGGCACTCGCTGCTTTGCAGTGCTAATATAATTTATCCCAAAACCCGTATTTATTAGGTCAAGCGTTATGTCACAAGCTTTGTCACTTCCCATCAACCTTTCCCTAGGGTCCATCGAGGAATATGTCAGGTCGGCCGCCTTGATGCCCCGGTTCGATGCCGAAGAGGAACGCGCATTGGCGCGGCGTTTTCGTGAGGAGGGCGACTTGGAAGCAGCCCGCCAGTTGATCTTGGGCAATCTGCGTTTCGTGATCCACATCGCCCGTGGTTACTTGGGTTATGGATTGCCCTTGCCCGACCTCATCCAAGAAGGCAATATTGGCTTGATGAAGGCGGTCAAGCGTTACGACCCCGAGGTGGGGGTGCGCCTAGTTTCCTTCGCGGTGCATTGGATTCGCGCCGAAATCCATGAATTCATCATCCAGAACTGGCGCATCGTCAAAATCGCCACCACCAAGGCACAGCGCAAACTGTTCTTCAATCTGCGCAAGTTCAAGACCCGCTTGGGCTGGTTCAGCCAAGACGAGGCCACTGCCGTGGCCGAGGAACTGGGGGTGGGCGTTGACAGTGTCTATGAGATGGAAAACCGGCTTAGCAACCAGGACATGCCCTTCGACCTTAGCCCTGACGATGACGGCGAGGAGCGAGAAACCACCGCGCCCGTCCATTATCTACAACAAGCCGGCGCAGACCCAGCCATCGTGTTGGAATCAAACGAATGGGGCGAACACCGCGAGACCAACTTGGCAGCGGCAATCGGGCAATTGGACGAGCGCAGTCGGGACATACTGGCTAGCCGCTGGTTGAATGAGGAAAAGCTGACCCTGCACGATTTGGCCGCGCGCTACAGCGTCTCCGCCGAGCGCATCCGGCAGTTGGAAAGCAGCGCGATGAAAAAGCTCAAAAAAGCCCTGCTTGAAGAGGCTTGATTCGTTTTGGTTCAAAAATCCCATTTTTGGGCAATCAATTGAAATAGCGGAGTAAATCGAAAATGAAAAGATATGTCACTGCTTGGCCGATGATGTTGATGGCGGGACTCATGGCGATAAGCTTTTGTGCGGAGACCTACGCCCGTGACCCCGGATTCAACCAGCCCGGTGCTTACGGCGGAAGGGCGGGGATGCCAGCCGCCGGAGCGGCTGGACGCCCCGGTTCAGGTGTGGGCGCCCTGCCGGGTGCGGGGGCCGGACGGGCGGGTGTGCCAGCCGCCGGTAGGCCAGGACGATTTAGGTGACAGTGAAATTATAACGAACAGGCTGGGGCGGGGAATCTTCCTCCCCCGGCCTTATGCTTTGCCTCCAATTGACTCAACTGTGATAATCCCCATGAAAACACTGACTCGCACAGTCCCCTGCATTTTTTTCCTAACCCTATTGGTTGGATGTGCCTCCAGCAGCCACGTTACTGCCCGCCAAGAATACAAGGGCGCAAAAATCGCCCGGCCCGACCACATCCTTGTCTATGACTTTGCCGCAACCGCTGCCGATGTGCCGCCCGGATCGGCTGTGACGGGCCAATATACCCGGAACATGCCACAGACGCCGGAACAGATTGCGGCGGGTCGTAAGGCGGGTGCGCAGATCGCGCAGGTTCTGACTGATGAGATCCGCAAGATGGGGCTGCCCGCAGAACAAGCCACTCAGTCCACCCAGCCGCAAATCGGCGACCTGGTGATCCGGGGTTATATCCTTTCGATTGACGAAGGCGATGCCGCCAAACGGGTGGCCGTTGGCTTTGGCTCCGGTGCTTCCCACCTGAAAACCGCAGTCGAAGGATTTTTGATGACGGAGAAAGGACTCAAGAAACTAGGTTCAGGCATTGATGAATCTGGCGGGAGTAAATCGCCGGGTACGGCGATGGCGCTCGCCGGCGCGGTTGCAACCCACAACCCGGCGGGTCTGATCATTAGCACGGCGATGAAAGCGCATGCTGAGGCCAGTGGCAGCAGCAAAGTTGAAGGCAGGGCCGAGGACACCGCCAAAGAAATTGCCAAGGAGCTGAAAAAGAAGTTCAAGCAACAGGGTTGGATCTGATTGGTTTAACAATTATGCACGAAACTTGCTCAAGGATTCCAATGGGATTCAACCTTCTATAAGCTTGTAACCCATCATAATCAACCATGATAAACTCAAGGAATTCAAGGCATGTATAAAATCACACTTATCCCCGGCGATGGCATCGGCCCCGCCATTATTGCAGCCACCGTGCGGGTTATCGAAGCGACCGGCGTGAAGATTGAGTGGGACTGCCAACTGGCCGGCATGGCCGCAGTGGACAAATACGCCAACCCGCTGCCCGAGGCGACCATCGAATCCATACGCCAAAACCGCATAGCCTTAAAAGGCCCCCTGACCACGCCCGTGGGCGGCGGCTACCGTAGCGTCAACGTCACCCTGCGGCAGACGTTCAACCTCTATGCCAACGTGCGCCCGGCGATTTCCTTCGAGGGCACGGACACCGTTTTCAAAAACGTCAATTTGGTGACGATTCGCGAAAACACCGAAGGTCTTTATGCTGGGATCGAACATTTCATCAAGGTAGACGAAGAAACCATTGCGGCGGAAAGCAGCGCGGTGATCACTCGGAAAGGTTCCGAGCGAATCATCGAATACGCCTTTGAGTACGCCCGCAAAACCCAGCGCAGGAAAGTGACTTTGGTGCATAAGGCCAACATTTTGAAATGCACATCGGGGCTTTTTCTGGAAATTGGGCGTGAAATAGCCAAGCAATACCCGGACATTGAATTCGACGACCGCATTGTCGATGCCTGTTGCATGCAAATGGTGATGAAGCCTGAAACCTTCGACATTATCGTCACAACCAATTTGTTTGGCGACATACTCTCTGACCTCGCCTCCGGCCTGGTCGGCGGACTGGGCCTGACCGTCGGGGCAAACATTGGCAAGGATGCAGCCATCTTCGAGGCAGTCCACGGCAGCGCCCCGGACATTGCCCATTTGGGGATTGCCAACCCCATCGCCACCATCCTGGCCAGTGCCATGATGTTGGAACACCTCGGCGAACTTGAAGCAGCCCGCCGCGTGGAGCAAGCGGTGCGGGATGTGATCCGCGAGGGGGAGTGCCTAACCCCCGACCTGAAGAAGGGCTCAACCCACAGCACCGATGATTTGGCGGATGCGATTGTGAAGAAACTTGCCTAGGAGATCGCCGCTTCGACAAACGCCCCGATTTAATTTATGTTAGCGGGGCGTCACCGTGTGGAGAACTCATTTCTTAGAATATATCCCTATAACCCGTGTAAACCGAAGCGATTAGCACCGGCCCCAGCACCAGTAGCCCTAAGCCGAAAGGAATCATCGCCAGTACTGTGAGCATCAAAGCGATAATCCCGTAAAGTAGAAACGGCAGCATGTTGCTTAGGCAAGCGGAGAAGCTGGTTTTCATCGCATCCCAGGCCTGCATATTGTCGAAAACGACCAAGGCCGGGGCAAACCATGATGCCATGGCGATGGGGATCGTCAAAGCCAAGCCGATGAGGCCGGAAAAAATATAGGCGAACATGGCACCGCCCATGGCAAGAGCGGGTAGGTCGTTATAACCTCCCAGGGCACTCAGACCCAACCCGCCGCCCACCACCAGTAAAATGACCAAGCCGACGAGAAAATATCCCGCACCTGAAATAAGGCCCACCATCACCAAAGCGTTGGTGTTCTGGCGGAATCCGACGAACAGATGATCAATGCGCAATTCCTGGCCTTGCTCCAAAGACCGGCAACCCAGCAACATACCGCCAATCAACACGGGCTGCAACAGCAGGGTGGCAATGGCGCCAATAAAGGGAATCAGGGCTAATAGCATGACAATGGCCAGGAAAATGATCAACATGACGATCCAGATCAACGGATTCAGGCGAAATAGGCCAAAGCCTTCGGTGATCCAATCCAAGCCTCTGCTGATGGGGACAGTTTTTATTTGCATGACAGTAACCTCACTTTTTGTTTTTGGGAGTGTCCGACGATAAAATATAACATGAAGCCCATTCGATGACTGTCCGACACTGCATTTCGTTGTATCATTCCAACGATAGAAAATGAATGGAGCACTTTTGAAAACTTACACCTTATCGGCCGGCGTCGTGATCGTGCGCATTAACCATGACCAACCCCGTTATCTGATGCTGCGCGCCTTCAATTATTGGGACTTTCCCAAAGGCGTGGTGGAAACGGGCGAGGATCCTCAACAGGCGGCGATGCGGGAAGTCAACGAAGAAACCGGGCTTACCCTGAGCTTGGAAGATTTCCGCTGGGGCAAAGGATACCAAGAAACCGCGCCCTATGGCTTGGGCAAAATCGCACGCTATTACTTGGCAGAGTGCCGCGAAGGCGAACCCTACCTGCCGGTCAATCCCTTGCTGGGCAAAGCCGAGCACGAAGAACTGCGCTGGGTCACCTACCAAGAAGCCCAAGCCATTCTACCTCCCCGCCTGAAAGCCATTCTGAATTGGGCGGACTGGCTGGTGCAGCGCGAGTTGGACGGCGACTGACTCATTCGACTTTCAAATGGATCGTGAAATTTAGTAGGGACGGGTTCCAACCCCGTCCTTCCTGTGCTGTGGTCAATCGGGCGGGTTTGGAACCCGCCCCTACGTGTGACCTTCTCGGTTTGGCATCCAGTCAAACCCTGGAGAACTCCGCTATCACTGGCGCATGATCCGATGGCCTTTCCAGTTTGCGCGGTTCCTTGTCGATGCGGCATGACCGGCATTGCCCCCGCAACGCCTCGCTGACTAGGATGTGGTCTATGCGCAGCCCGAGGTTGCGGCGAAAACCCGCGGCACGGTAGTCCCACCAACTGAAACTCGCTTCTTCCTGCCCGAACAGCCGGAACGAGTCGCTTAAGCCCAATCCGAGCAATCCCTGGAAGGCTTCACGTTCCGGTGTGCTGCAAAGGATTTTCTCGCGCCAGGCGTCAGGGTCATGGATGTCGCGGTCCTCCGGCGCAATATTGAAATCGCCCAATACGACCAGGCTGGGATGGCGCGTCAATTCGTCGGCGACAAAAGCCTGAATCTTGGCCAACCAATCCAATTTGTAGGCGTATTTCTCGGAACCCACCTCGCTGCCATTAGGCACGTACAGATCAATAACCCGGACATCCCCATAAGTTGCAGCCAAGATGCGGCGCTGCGGGTCTTCCAGATTGGGCGGGTCGGTGACCATATCCCCCACCGCAATGTTGCTAACCAAAGCCACACCGTTATAGGTTTTCTGCCCGCTGAAAACCGCCTTGTAGCCAGCCTCTTCCAAGGCGGCTAACGGAAAATCGGCATCCACCGTTTTTGTCTCTTGCACAGCCAACACGTTAGGCTGTTCCTTGGCAAGCCAATCAAGCACATGGGGGAGGCGGACGCGCAGGGAATTGACGTTCCAAGTTGCGATCTTCATGGCCCTAGAATCTTCTCGATAGTGGCGACAAGTTGCTCGGTCCTTACCGGCTTGGCTAAAAACAGGTGTCCGCCGATCATGCTGCCAGTGGGGTTGGTCTCTTCCCTTCTGACGATGGCGGTTAGGAATACGTATTTTGTATTGGAGAGTTGCGGGTCTTCCTCGATCAATGCGGCAACCTCGTCGCCGCCCATGCCGGGCATCATCACATCCAGGAAGATCAAATCCGGCTTGAATTGCCTGGCAACCTCGATAGCCTTGCCACCCTGGTTTTCAGTCATGACCTCGTACTTGCCGGTACGTTCCAGATTGGCCTTGATCAAACGGGTCAGGCTGGCCTCATCGTCGACAACCAGAATCTTTTTTTTCATGGAAAAGGCTCCTTTAAGCAATCTTGAACATAAGCACGACGGAAGCACCGCCGCCGTCACGGTTGCGGAGGCTAATGACACCCCCGTGCAATTCAACGATAGTGCGGGAAACAGACAGGCCAAGGCCAGTCCCTTGCCCTACCGGCTTGGTGGTGAAGAAAGGATCGAAAACCTGCCCGACCTTGGCCGGATCGATGCCCGGACCGGTGTCTTCAACTTTAATGACGATCACCCGGTCGCCGGGGCCAAACTTTCCGGTGGCATTCGCCCCCTTGCCGGCTTCTTTTTTCAAGCGCCTAGACTCGCTCGCAACCATGAGCTTGCCGTCACGCCCCATTGCCTGTATTGCATTCATGAACAGATTGATGAACACCTGCTTGAGCTTGTCAGGGTCGGCATTGATTGCCGGAAGTTCCAGGGATAATGCTTCCTCGACGATGATATTGTGATGGTTCATCTCATAATTCACAAGTTTGAGGGAATCACGCAGCACTTCATTGAGATCCGTCTTGCGCATGGCTAGATTTTTGTCACGCGAGAAGTCCAGCAAACCCTTGATGATCACATCGGCGCGGTGGATGGCATCTTCCATGTCTTTGACAACATCAGCGGCGTCACTGCCCGGCTGGATATCCGCGGCCAAGAAATCCACCCCCATTTGGAGGATGGCGAGGGGGTTTTTTACTTCATGGGCGACACCCGCCGCCAGCCTCCCGACAGATTCAAGCTTGGCCGACTGGATCAGCCGCTGGTGGGCTTCTTCGAGGGCCAGCGTGCGCAACCGGACTTTTCTCGCCAGCGCCCGGTTCCAAGTCAATGTTGCCAGGATGACAAAACCCAGAGCGCCCAACACAAACCAAGCCACCCGTTGGAAAGTCGGGTTCTTCCACCACGCGGGCGGTTCGAGGCGAATCCAAGTCTTGGCGATGGCGCGCTTTTCTTCTTCACTGATATTGGCAAGTGACTTGTCCAGCAAGGAGCGGAGCATTGGCAAATCGCTGCGCACGGCCATGGAGATTTTCAGATTTTGCTCAAGCTGGTGGACTACCCGCAGGTTGGCAATGTTGGTTTTGCCGATGAAATAGGTCGTCGTGGCAATGTCGCCGATCATCACGTCGGCCAAGCCAAAGGAAGTCGACATCAAGGCTGTTTGAATGTCCGGGGCCTGCACCAAATCCACGTCGGGGTATTCATGGGTCAGCCAGTCCTCCCAGTTATAACCGTGGACTACCGCAATCTTCATGGTTCGCAATGCTTCAAGGCTCCAATTTTCCACATCCTGCCGGGCGGTGATGACGGCGGCGGGGAAACGCAGGTAGGGGGCCGTAAACAAAAGGTATTGGTTCCGCTGCTGGGTTTCGGCCACCACCGGCAATAGATCGGCCTGACCGTCCCGGACTTGTTTCAGTGCCTCGTAGAAACTGTTGACCGCCACCTTTTCGAACCGAATTCCCAAACGTGCGGCAACAAGCCCCAAGTAATCGGACCCCATCCCCCTATATTGGCCTTGCGCATCGGTGAATTCCACTGGCGCATAATCAGGGTCGCCGGTAAAGCGAATCACCGGATGCGCGTTGAGCCAGCTTATTTCATCTTTACTCAATGTCGCCCGAAAACCCGTTTCCTCACCCGATGCCATGCCGGAATTAAGCATGGGAATGAGGCATAAGATAATGCAGTGGCATCGAAAATTCATCATGTCCGCAAGTCTGTTCCAAACAAACAATCGCTGAAAACGTTCAGATTAGTCAATATCAATATGCACTTCATTACGTCTGAGAAAAGGTATTGTCCATGGCGGATCGAAACCTGCTGAACGAGGTTCAGACGCTGCTTTATAGCCCTTTTCATCTAACCATGCCTTTAGTTTTCTGGCATGGTCTGTGATGCCAATTTCGCTCAATGATCCAGAATAGCTGATTGTGGAAAGCTTTTTCGCTTTAATTTCAGCAAGTTTTACCTCTGGATCAATCGGTTCCGGTAAAGTATCAAGGGTAAACCCAAAAGGCATCACAAATGACATTATCCATTTGTCTCCTGATTTTTGTTGCAGTACCGGTGCAGTCATCGCTAATTTTTCATTGCCTATTTCCTGCAATACCGGGGCAGTCATGGCTATTTTCTGCCTTGCCTTATTCTTACCGAATATATAGCTAGCCAGTCGGTTAAACGCAATTGAACTGGTTTTATCGTAACTGCCATCAACGATGGTCTGAGCAATTATAATGTCTTTATATTGCCTGATCTGGATGTCGCCATCTTGCAGCAATACGGTATAAGGTGCTTCTTCGACGGTACGGATTCCAAATACTGAGCAGCCGGCCATAAGCAGTGAAGATAATAGGGATATTAAGGGTTTTTTCATTATTTGACTTCCTCCCTGATGTCCACGGCATATGCCCCGCCATTTTCAATTTCCGTAGGCTGGGTCAATCCCTGCAAATCTCCGGGCTGCGGCATGGCTTGCCCGGTTTTGGAAATTCTCGCGCCAATGACGAGTTTGTCGAAGGCAGACAAGTTCATGCCTTGCATCATCGACATGGAGTCGTCGAGAGTGACTTCAACCGGCAAATCTTTGACTTTCTTCTTTACGATTGCCAAAGGCATGGGCGGGCCTGATGCCGCACGGGCGAAGATGAACACCGTGTCATCGGGTGCAGCCTTGGCTTTAAGCGGCGCGGCCAGGCCAACCTTGACTTTGATGGATTTCTGTTCGCCCGTGGCGGGCAGACCATTGTTGGCATTTCCATCAGTCGCATTGGCGGCAGAAACGGCCCCTTTCCCTTCCCCCTTGATTTCGGCTATGACCTCGGTAAGATGCTTGTCATCCGGGCTACCTTTCGGGAATTCGCCGCGCAGGGTTTCAATATAGGCTATCGCTTTCGCATAATCACCCTTTTGCGCCGCGCCAGCACCCGCTATCCATAGTGCGGTATGATGCTTGGGGTTTTTAGCCAGGATTTCGGCGGCGAGTTGCGCCGGTTCCCCCGCATAGCTGCCGCCTAGCGACTCACCCAGTGATTCCGCATACACGGCTTTGACTTCAATGTTTTCCGGCTCCAACTTCATGGCTTGCGCATAGACATTCACAGCAAGGTCGAATTGCTCGGTTTGTTGGTAGGAACGCCCCAGTAACAACCAGCCTTTCAGATCATCCGGGTTTTTTTTCAAGCGTTCGGCCAGGCGGTCAATCATCTCCTGAAACTCAGGCTCGGCATTCGCCTGTTGATGGGCTTCCGGCTGGGCGCGAAAGTCGGCCAGATCAAACCGTCCCAACATCGAATAAACCATGACGCCGAGTAGTGGCGCGACAACCAAGGCCACGGCTAGGGGTACACGCCCTTTGCCGATCGGTGCCTTGCCGGTATTTTCGGTTGCAGCCAAATCGCCGAGCAAGTCCTTGTCGAGTTCCGCTTGCAACCCTGCCAGTTCTTCCCCGTTATATTCACCGGCCAGATCATCACTGCGCTGTTGGTGCAGCATCAAATTTAGCCGCTGGCGGTCCACCGTGGAACTGTTCCGTTTTCCGAGCAGGGCAGGCAGGAACAAGGCATAAGCGGCCACCAATAGCGACACCGCCAGAATCCAGAAACCAATCATTAGCGTTATCCTTCGAGTTTTTTCTTCAGTTCTTGCAAGCGTTGACGTTCTTCCCCGGTCAGGGCAGGTTCGGCTTTGCGTCCGGCACTGCGTTTTCTAGCCAGCACACCTAAGAAAACCAAACCACCGAGTAACAGGGCGAACGGACCCAGCCAGAGCAGGGAAGTGGACGTTTTTAGCGGCGGGTTGTAGAGTACGAAATCGCCATAGCGGTCAACTAGGAATTTGACCGCAGCTTGCTCGCTCTTGCCGCTTTGGATGATGCTGTAGACCTCGGTGCGCAAATCCTTCGCCAAATCGGCGTCAGAATCGGCCAACGACTGGTTTTGGCAGACTAGGCAGCGCAACTCCTTGACCAGATTTTCATAGGCTTGCTGTTTGGCGGGGTCGTCAAACTGCCGTATTTCAATAGCTTGGAGGCTTAGGCTCATAGCCAAACCGAATAGGATTAGGCAAACTCTCATGTCGGCGAACCTTCTTTCTGCAATTGGATGATCAAAGGCAGCAAAGAGTTCTGCCAAGCCTCTTCGGTAATCGGGCCGGTGTGTTTGTGGCGAATCACCCCTTGCTTGTCGATCACAAAGGTTTCCGGCACACCGTACACACCCCATTCGATGCCCACCTTGCCGTCTGCGTCGAAAGCACTGGCCGTGTACGGGTTGCCAAAATGCTTCAGCCAACCCAGTCCGGCATCCCGCTCGTCCTTATAATTCAGCCCGTAGATAGGCAAAATATGTTGCTTGGACAAAGCGATCAACAGAGGATGCTCCTGCTTGCACGACACGCACCAAGATGCCCAAACGTTCAGCAGACTGACTTGGCCCTTCAAGTCTGCATTGCCAAACGTCTTGCTTGGGTCGGCCAGTTGCGGCAGGCTGAAAGCCGGGGCGGGCTTGCCGATGAAGGGCGAAGGCACTTCACGAGGGTCAAGCTTCAGGCCGACGGCGAGAAAAGCGACCATGACAATGAACAGGATCAACGGGATCAGGAAGCGCATAAATTAAGAAATTGATTGGAGGATGCTTGCGGCCGGGGCAAGGGCAAAAGACTGCCTCGCTTTTGAGCCGGGAGGGGCTATTTTACCTTAACTAAAAGACCTGCCGGCAAATTATGGGGAAAAACCTTTAATCGGCATGACGGATCCAACCGTGGAAGCGGCTTGTAACCTCGACAGCAAGTTGTCAGGCGTTGGTGGATAAGCCTAAATGAAAATTCAGGCTGTGTTTTGTCAAACCCCGTTAGTGGCCTATAATGGCAAGCTTTACAATTTGTCGGCACACAACCCGTAAAGGAAAGTCCATCCGTGAGCAAAAACTTCATTTTCACCTCCGAATCCGTGTCTGAAGGCCATCCCGACAAGGTGGCCGACCAGATTTCCGATGCCATCCTCGATGCCATCCTCGAACAAGACAAGCATTCGCGTGTCGCTGCCGAAACGCTGACCAACACCGGCTTAGTCGTGCTGGCCGGCGAAATCACCACCAGCGCCAATGTCGATTACATTGGCGTGGCCCGCAACACGCTCAAACGCATTGGTTACAACAACACCGACTTCGGCATCGACTACAAAGGCTGTGCCGTGCTAGTGGCCTACGACAAGCAGTCGCCCGACATCGCCCAAGGTGTCAACAAGGCTTACGACGACGACTTCGACCAGGGTGCCGGCGACCAAGGCTTGATGTTCGGCTTTGCCTGCGACGAAACGCCAGTGTTGATGCCGCTGCCGATTCACCTCTGCCATCGTCTGGTGGAGCGCCAGGCGCAATTGCGCCGCTCCGGCGAACTGCCCTGGCTGCGTCCCGATGCCAAGAGCCAAGTCACCGTCCGCTATATTGACGGCAAGCCCGATGCCATTGACACCGTGGTGCTGTCCACCCAACACGCGCCGGAGATCGAACTGCCGCAAATCCGCGAGGCGGTCATCGAACTCATCATCAAGCCCATCCTGCCCCCTGAACTCATCAAGGGCGAGATCAAATATTTGGTGAACCCGACCGGGCGTTTCGTCGTCGGCGGACCGCAAGGCGACTGCGGCCTGACCGGGCGCAAAATCATCGTGGACACTTACGGCGGCTCCGCGCCCCACGGCGGCGGCGCGTTCTCCGGCAAAGACCCGTCCAAGGTGGACCGCTCCGCCGCCTATGCGGGCCGCTATGTGGCGAAGAACATCGTCGCGGCCGGCTTGGCGACCCGTTGCCAGATTCAAATCTCCTATGCCATCGGCGTGTCCAAGCCGACCAGCGTGATGGTGGAAACCTACGGCACGGGTAAAATCAGCGACGAAAAAATCACCGAACTGGTTCTGCAACATTTCGACCTGCGCCCGAAAGGCATCGTCAACATGCTCGACCTGCTCCGCCCGATCTACCAGAAAACCGCCGCTTACGGTCACTTTGGCCGCGAAGAGCCGGAATTCACTTGGGAAAAGACCGACAAGGCCGAAGCGCTGCGTTCTGACGCAGGGTTGTAAACGGCAAGGCAGGTTGGCTTTTTTTCGCCAACCCGCCCTTGTTTTTGCTCGCTCCCAATCTCCAGATTGGGAACGGAGGCCCAAGGAAGCTCCAGCTTCCGTTTTGCTCGGGGCAGGGGAGCCGGAGCTTCCACAGACGGGTTCCCAAGCAAGAGCTTGGGAACCAGAAAAAAAAGAAAGCCTCACGCAACGACGCAAAGGCGCAACGAAGAGCTATTTACGTTGCGCCTTTGCGTCGTTGCGTGAAACCTCTTCCTCCTGTTTGGGAGATCGGATGCCCGCTATCTCGATTGTCTCGAAAATGGCGGCATCGACAACCATACTGCAATTGAATGGTTGGAGGCTTTGGGACGGGGTGAACAAACCTCAAGCAATTCTGAATAGGTAGATCAGGCATCCATGAAAATAAAATCGCTTACTTTGCGTAGTTACAAAAAATTCCTTCAGAAAAAAACTTTTTATTTTACTGAAAATCAAAAAAAAAATTGTGAAATAAATGATGTCACATTAATTGTAGGCAACAATGGAACAGGAAAGTCATCAATTTTGCAAGCTATTGCTATGGTAGTAGGAGGGGCATCCCGACCATTTTTTTCACCTGTACAATTGGATGAAGATTTTCCTGGATTTCAGTATAAGCACATACACAGCGGGAAAACTGCTCTGGATATAAGCGCAAGCATGACATTCTTACCCGATGAAATTGAAGCGACTATTGAATATACAAAACGCTTGCAAGATTTGCATCCAGAAAGGCAGCTTGAATTACCGAAAGCAAAAACAGAAATAGCTTTGAGATTGGATTATGAAAATAATAAAATACTTTCTGATGATTCACGCCAATTTTTTCAAGCAAGAGGGTATCAATATGCGCTTCAATTACGTAATGTAACACCAAATGCCAATGCATTACTTGATCGAGTTGGAACTATACATTGGTATACAGAGCAAAGAAATTTATCAAGCACTTTTCAACCTGTTCATGATGACAACACAGCAACAAAGGTGAAAAATATATTATTTGGTAATGATGATAAGCCATCAATAAAGATGAAAGATTTATTAATTGCATGGGCACGTTTTGATCAAGACATTCAAAATAAGAGAATTGTCATACGTGAAGGGCAATCCAATAAATATGAGCGACTTGCAAATCTTTACAAAGTAATTTTTCCTAGTCGCTCCTTATCTGGCCCTGCTCCAAAGGACTCTCCTGACAACTATGAAGTGGAAGATTTTTTTCTTTTTGATGGCAAGGCAGAATATGAACTCGGTAGCATGTCAGGAGGGGAGCGTGCAATTTTTCCAATTTTAGTTGATTTCGCTAATTGGAATATTAACAATTCTATTATTTTAATCGATGAATTAGAGCTCCACTTGCATCCACCATTGCAACAGACGCTAGTCCGTGCATTGCCAAAGCTTGGTCGAAACAATCAGTTTATAATTACGACGCACTCCGATAGTGTTTCCACCATGTTTAGCCCCGATAAGATAATTCGGCTACAATGATGAATATCATTATTTATTGTGAAGGCACAACAGGAAGCCATGATCGTGACATCTTGGAAAAAATACTCGATAACCTACCTTCAATTCCTACAATTGAACCTCTTGGAGGAAAAAGAGGCGCGGGCGGATACATCAGCATTCACAAGAATAAGGTTCAAAACGTAGATTCTTATATTTTTTTCCGTGATAATGATTTTGACTATGAAGAAAATAGAAAATGCGATGAGACGAATGAAGAAAAACTACATATTATCGAAAAGAAAAATCCAGATGGATCATTGGCCGGTAAATGGCTTATATCCTATCGCACTACCATAGAAAATTATTTAATCAACCCAAAGCACTTTTTTGAATACCTTATACTAAATAAAAAATGCACTGAATTAAATCTTAATTCAGAGCATGAGGTTAAGGCTCTTTTTGACAAAGTGGCAAAGGAAATATCAGCTTACCAAGCGATAAGGCATACTTTGGGTAAATTGCGAAAAAACTTGGATTTAGGCACAACATGGCGTAAAGGAAGTGGAGACTTGCCAGAACAGCTTGATTTGGAGTTCTGTAAAATCAAGGCTTTGGAAAAGATTAGAGAAAAGCGACAAGAAGCTGATGAATGGTCTGATGAAGTATTTTATAAGACTTTAGAACCATTTCTACAGCGGTTTAATACTTCTGAGTTTTATATTAAAATGGAATATTTAATCTGGTTTCAAGGAAAAGACTTTACCAAGCATCTTCGAACAATATTATGTCAAAGTGAGAAATTTATTCTTGAATATTACAAATATGCTAAATCTCAGATTAATTTTATTGATTTTCCTGACCTAAGACAACTTCGCGATGAAGTCGAAAATCGAATAAATTCCTAAATCAATCTTCAATATTTTCTTGGTAAGCTACGATTTGCTTTTTTTGAAAGCGCAACTACGACGAAATTTACAAGCAATTGGAGCGTTTGGTATGAACATCAATGTGGCTGAATTAGGTTTGCACTTGGGCCGTTACTTGGCAAAAGCCAATCAGGAGCCAGTTGTCGTGGAACAAGACGGTCATTCAATGGCGGTGTTGGTTTCTCCTGATTTGTATAACAAAATAATGGCGCTGGAAGAGGATGCGGTATGGGCGGAAAAGGCGTTGGCTGCTGAAAGAAGCGGTTATGCAGGTACTGACGGAATGCGGCAGTTGTTAAATATGGCTAAGGTGATTTCCAATAATGAATCCACCAAAAGAATCGTCCACGAAAGACACGAAAAGCACGAACGAATCTTGCTTTTGTTCGTGCTTTTCGTGTCTTTCGTGGACTCTGTTTTTTTCCTACGGATCAGATTCTTGATGG
>CAIODU010000412.1 GCA_903857165.1 uncultured Methylococcaceae bacterium
CGTGACGGCGGCAAAGGGTTGCCGCCCTACGCCGCTGTAGGTCGGCATCCCATGCCGACAAACCGCCCACGTGACGGCGGCAAAGGGTTGCCGCCCTACGCCGCTGTAGGTCGGCATCCCATGCCGACGAATTCCCCCGGCGGCGGCAAAGGGTTGCCGCCCTACGCCGCCAACGCCAGTTTGCGCTTGCGCCATGCCCGCACGCCGCCCGCGCCTAGGCCGAGCAGGGTCAACGACAGGGTGCCGGGTTCGGGGACGGTTTGGCCTACCGCGATGCTGCCACTGGGGGTGTCGTTATAAGCCCAGCGGTTGATGGTGTAGGCAAGGTTTGAAGCGTCGATGTTCAATTCGGCCCAACCGTAAAACAGATCAACCCCGTCGGTGAACTTAAAACCAAAGTAGTCATTGTCACCATTATTATTCGGAAAACCTACGGCGTCGTTGGCAATGCGTCGGACTCCATACCCAGACGAGGCGAGTTTTCGGTCAGTTTGGCCACTTGACCCAAATCCGTAACCTTTCGCTAAAGTCGGCCCGATGACAAAATTTTTGTGCAAGTTTTGAAATACATAGCCACTGAAATTGTAACCCCCTTTGCTGGTTGTCGTGCCTTTCTGTATCAGACCACGCCCGTTCAGGTTGCCGCTTGTCAGCATGGCCCGGGCAGTTTCTTGTATAGTGTTACCTGCCCCTTTCAGCCTGAATTCAGCCCCGCCTTTGCCGTCCACATCCCATGTGGTGTTGTTAATGGGGAGGAGAGGGCTAATCGGGCCAATCGAGGTGTCATGGTAGATAATGCCGGCCTGCACACCGAAGGACAACACCGACAGGGCCGACAAGGAACCCGTTGCCAGCGCCAATTTGCCTATAGCCTTTGGGTCGGCAGAGCGAGGATTGGAGAATGGGTTTTTCTTCAAGGGGCTGGTCTCCTCAACTTTTGATTTTTTGGGTTGAAACTAAATTAGAGCGCTTTGTTGGCCTGAAGGCCACCCTACGGGTAAAGGCATTTTCGACTATGCCCTTAGAAGCTTTGATCCACTGACGCGCGATGACGGACAATAAGGCGAAACATCAGTTTCACGCTACTTTGTGGAGAATCCATTGTAGCCAGTCTTTTCTTCAATAACAAACATTTAAAAATTCTTGCTGCGGGCCTTCGCCATCAAAAATCGTCATGGACAAATCGTCACCTTTTCAGGTATTCTGAGCTTTCTTTATGCTTTTCCCGCATCAAACCTGTTTTAAAAAAAGGGATTTTGATGGTGAATATTTCTTAAATTCGCCAAAACCAACCTACAGACCAACAGCAACGCCCTTGGATTAACAAAATGACAAAACAACAAGATGATTTAGACGCTGAGGCGACGACGGTGGAGTCGCGGCGAAACTTTCTGAAATCGGCGGGCGTTGCCGGTCTGGCGGCAAGCACGACGGGTGTTGGGGGCGTTGTCGGTGTGGCAGCCCTAGGCGTAAGTGCCGAAGCCGAGGCAGCCCAAGCCTGTGGTGATGCAGACGAAGCGCGTGCGGATTTAGGCGGAGCGCCCATCTTTGATGATGCGACCGCATTCAGCCCGCCAACGACCCTACTCTCTCCGCTGGCAAAACGTGCCGATGCATTGAAGCAATTAGTCATCGACAAGCAGATTATGGATTTTGACGGCCCTAATGGGCATGTCACTAGCCAACAAGTGATCGAAGGTTTCATCCAGTATTATCATGAGCAAGTCGGGCCTTATATCGGCAAGGCCGTGGTGGCCCATGCTTGGGTGGATGCACACTTCAAAGATGCCTTGCTTAACCCCGAAAACCCCACCTACGAGCGCTACAAAAGCCATCCACAACGCGGGCCATTTGCCGCTGCCGTTTTTATTGGGGAATTTCTGAAAGCAGCCTCCGAAGCCAACCCGAGCAGACTAAGTTTCATTTGGCCGCCCGCAGGAGGTCTACAGAACACTCCCCCAATAGGCCCTGAGGGGAATTATGTACGCGTGGTTGCCAATGGCTTTGAAACCAAGACGGGGCAAACCGTGCATAACATGGTTTCCTGCACCTTGTGTTCTTGCTACCCGCAAGCCCTGTTAGGTGTGCAACCCGTCTGGTACAAATCCCGCCAATACCGGGCGCGCAGTGTTTCCGCACCACGAGGGGTTATGCTGGAGTTTGCCGAATCCAAAGGCAACTTGGCTGAGGTGCAAGCTTATCTCAATACTGTCACCGAGCTTCGGGTATGGGATTCCAATTCTGAAGTTCGCTTCTTTGTCATTCCCGAGCCGCCAAAGAATGAGCCTTTGACCTACGACAACGAAATGCATCTTGCCACGCTGGTCACCCGCAATGGCATGATCGGCACCGAACTCATCTAACACCTTAACGAGAAGGGGAACGACGATGGAAGGCCCACACAATACGCACGCTTGGTCCGGGTATGATGCCATTCCCGATAAACAACAGCCCGAACCGATTAATAACAACCCACTTGGGCCTTATCCTTGGCCTGAACCCGAATGGGAAGCCCCCTTACACTCTATTTTTGCGTTTACCTCCGTGGTTTTTGAGGCTGCAACCCAGCCACTAAACAATAATTTGGATATGGCGCGTTGGGGGCGGGAAACCATGCAACCAAGGAACTACTCGAACTCGCCGTACTTTGAGCTGTGGTTGCGGTCAGTGTCCCGCTATCTGCAACGCAGCGGCAAGGCGACCAAGCAGGAATTAATCCAACCTAGGACCAGCGGCTCCACCACTTACCCGCCCATCATTGATGAGGAATCATTGAATCGGGCCATTGCAATTGAAAACAATGCTAAAAAAGAGGCCGTGCCAGGTTTTGGTTTGCCTGTCAGGGAGGAAACGCATAGTGGGCAAACGTACCCGGTTTATGCATCGACCGAATATCAAGTCAACACGCCACCGGCTGTCGCACCCAAGTTTAAGGTAGGGGATCGGGTACGCGCCATTCTGCTGCGTAGCGACGGCCATTCCAGGCATTACCCGCTGTACCGGAATAAAATCGGCACCGTGGTGGCTTATTACGGCCTAGCCAAACCGATTCAGGGTACGTTTCAACCCTACTATCAAGGCGCTTACCCGGATGTCAATTGCAAGGGTTTACAGGGTTTCCTAGTGCCCCTTTACGGTGTGCGTTTTGAATCCTCGGCGGTTTGGGGCCCCCAGTATGTTGAACGGGGCACTGGCGTCGGTAGCCGGACCATGCTCTACGCGGACATGTGGGAACCCTACCTACGCAGGATTGGCCCGTTGGTGGCGGACAGTTAATCTTAACTTTCGGAGCGACAAAGCTGGCTTTGTCAGTCAAGGCAAGCCTTGACGATCCAAAGCAATAAGCCTGTACCGTAACATCTGTAAACCAAGAGTGAAGTTAAGATGAGTGAATGCAAGTCCATCCGGGATGAACTTTTTAGCGAACCCGCCGAGCCATTGCTGCGCGAAGGCGAGGACAATCCGTTTCGCAATATTTTCGAGGCAGAACTGTTTGCCATGGGGAACATATTGATTAAACAAGGATTCATGACCCAAAAGGAATGGGTGGACGTGTTCAGCCAGGAGATCAAGGCCGCCCAAGAACGCGGCGACCCGGATCGGGGCGACACCTACTATGACCATTGGGCCTCGGCACTGGAACGGATTTTCATCGAGCGGGGCTTGACCGACCGGGAAACCCTGGCCGGACAGCAACGGCTGTGGGAGCTGGCCCGAAAGAATACCCCGCATGGGGTTCCCTTATCGCTGGAAAATGCGTTCCTTGGCCATGATGATCATGATCATGATCACGACCACCATCATCATCACGGGGAATTGCCGCCTAAGGAGATGCTGCGCCCTGTGAGTGTTTGCACCGACAAGGGCAATATTGAAAGAGTGTAGGGGCGGGTTCTGAACCCAATACTGTTGAATTAAGGGGTAGGTCGGCATCCCCATGCCGACAATGAACTTGTTCTTCCCTCGGCGGCAAAGGGTTGCCGCCCTACGGATTCTGTTGCATAGGCTTAATTCAACAGTATTGGGTTCTGAACCCGCCCCTTTCCATTCCGGTGGGACGATATTGGATAGCCGCTGATGCGGTTTGATGGCCCAACCGTTCCCACGGCGAAGCGTCACTGCCATTAAGTTAAGCCGTCATACCGGCATGGACTGCCGGTATCCAGAACACAGGGAAGTGAATCTAGTTTGCCCTCCATGGCATCTAGGTTCCGGCAATCCCTGCCGGAACGGCGTGGTTTTTTTTAACTTAATGGCAGTGACGCCGGAGCGTGGAAACGATCAAAAAAAAGTAAAAGGTGAACATATGTTAAACAATGCACAAATTGACAGTAACCACGAAATTCAAGCCTTAAATGCAGACGCAACCCAAGTGGCGCGTCTTGCGCCCGCATTGGGTGCCATGATTTTTGGCCTGACTATCATCTTGATAACCGCGTTTGCCCCAGTGCAAGCCGTCCACAACGCGACCCACGACACCCGCCATGCCTTTAACGTTTAAAAAATTTACTTACCCCCTGTTGCTGGCCTCCAGCTTGTTCGTTGCCATGCCAGCCTCGGCAGGGATTATTGAAGTGGCTAACAATATCGGTAAGTCCTCCACTACCGGCACTGCACTGACTGGATCTCACCTAGCGGCGCAGGCATTCACAACTCCGAATTCTGATAGTATTCGAAATATCATGATCACGGTGAACTTATCTGGAAATGGTTTGGACTCAGGCGATACTTTTGAAGCGTTCATCTACAATAGCCAGAGCGGTTCTCCGATTAAGATCGGCAGTTACACTAACATTAATGCGACTGGAATTGCCGCAAGCGCTGGCAATGTCGCCCTGACGGGATTGAACCTGACCACTTTGACCAAAGCCACGACCTATTATCTGGTGCTTTCAGGCCTAGGGTCCGCACAAAACCACGCTTTAGCTTGGAGTTACACGACTGACAACTCTGGGTCTGGGCCAGGCTTTTTAACCAATAATGCCATCCATGACAGCGTTTGGCAGGATTTTACCGCCGACCCTTATTTGATTAAAGTCGAAGCCGAAATCCCCGAACCCGCCAGCTTGGCGCTGTTCATGATTGGACTCGTCGGTTTGGGCTTCCCCCGCCGGAAAGCGGTTCAGCCCGCGAGGGCGCAATAGGCGTGAGCCGTATCTCGACTTACAGTTTTTATATCCATATCCATCCCTTTTAATCGTCGTTCTCATCATCCCCGTATTTTGCATTGATGGGAATGAACCGATCCATCCACAGTTTGGGGTTGTTATCAAACCGTGCCATCCAGCGCCGGGTGTTGTTGCGTCCGCCAACCACGCTAAACCTCCGTAAAGCTTCGGGAGGAACACGGATGGGTTCCAGCACCCGCGAAACGCGCCGGTAATAGGAAATGTCGTCCCCGGCATTGACATCGCCCAAAGTCGGCTTCGGCCCGGCTTGAATGATCACGCCATGATCCAAGTCATGTACGGGAATGTCCGTTAGCAGCTTTTCCCGCAAACCGTCGCGTCCGCCAATTTTTTCCAATAGACGGTCGCCCACTAGAGTTAGCCAATTGACTGTTTTAATGCCATGAATGAGGGCATCAGACCAAGAAGAGGGCTTGCCTATATCTAAGCCTAAAAACCGTTGACTAATGAAACGAACATGGTTTGCGTAGGAATCATAATCACTATGCATGTGCAAGGAAAATCCTGCCTGGCCTGTTTCAAATCGTAGCCTTCGACACATTTGTACAGCTAGTTCCACGAATCCTTTGGGGTTGTCCAGCATGAATTCAACCGGGACGATCATGCGTAAACAACCATCCCCACCTTCTTTAAAGTAAAAACTGTGGTCGGAGCGGCTCTCTGGGGTGTCGCCGCCATCCAAATGGACACCCATGGCTAAACGCGTGGGGCAATCATCGCTGGCCCAATACGGCAGCATTTCGTAAGTCTTTGCGGTAACTTTCTTGTATCTTCCATTACCATCAATTAGCACATAGCGCAACTCGGGTTTGAGTATTTCCAAGGCTTTATGGTAGAAATCCAAA
>CAIODU010000413.1 GCA_903857165.1 uncultured Methylococcaceae bacterium
AAAATGAATATACGCAACATGTAGGAGCGGGCCATGCCCGCGATAAATAGCCCATTTTTGCTGAATCGGCCCAATCAATCGCGGGCATGGCCCGCTCCTACGGCTTAAATAAAGTAATCAATTGATATTGAAAACGCTGTATGTCCGCTTTGCATTAAGCAGGCTTTCCAATTCACTAGGGGAATAAACTGGAATTTTTGCCAGTGCAAAATCGCCGAGGTTGCATGTCACGATGCCATCAACACCAACCGACATGACAGAATGTGGATGCCGATTGAGCAGCACGTCAAGCACAACATTGGTGTCAAATAGGATTTTCACCGAAATTTTGCCTCGATATGGGCCTTATAGTCGCCTTCATCGACTACGCCTGACGGAATACTACCCAACAGTGACCGGGTAATCGGCGGTAAGTTACTGAGTTCGTCCTTTTCAAGATTGGCGAAATACTCGGCAACCACCTCCGAAAGTGATTTACCGGAACGCTGGGCGTATGATTGCGCCCGTTGCACTAAGGTTTCGTCCACATCAAGGGTAAGTTGAGTCAACATCACGGCTCCTATTCGCTAGAAATACAATTTTTATAGTTTAACCCAAATCAAGAAAACCACCATGCCCCGTAAAGTCTTACTTCTCGGCTGGGATGCCGCCGACTGGAAAATCATCAACCCGCTGATGGATCAGGGCAAAATGCCCAATCTGCAAAAACTCGTCAACCAAGGCGTGATGGGTAATTTGTCTACGCTGTATCCGGTATTATCGCCGATGCTGTGGACTTCCATCGCCACCGGCAAACGCGCCCACAAGCACGGCATCCACGGTTTTTCCGAACCGGACCCGCAATCCGGCGGGGTGCGGCCCATCACCAATTTGGGGCGCAAGGTCAAGGCGATTTGGAACATCCTCAACCAGCACGGGCTGAAATCCAATGTGGTCGGCTGGTGGCCGTCGCACCCCGCCGAGCCGATCAACGGCGTGATGGTGTCGGACTTTTACCAAAAACCCGTTGGCAATGTGGACCAGCCTTGGCCCATGCGCCCCGGCACGGTGCATCCGCCGCAGTTGGCGGAGGCTTTGGAAGAATTCCGCATCCATCCCGGCGAGTTGGAAGGCGACATGCTGTTGCCCTTCGTGCCACGCGCCGCCGGGATCGACCAGGAAAAGGACAAGCGCTTGGGTTCGGTCGCCAAGGTGCTGGCGGAAATCTCCACTGTCCATGCCGCCGCCACGGCGTTGATGCAGTTGGAGCCGTGGGATTTCATGGGCGTCTATTTCGACGGCATCGACCATTTCTGCCATGGCTTCATGCAATACCATCCACCCCGCTTGGAGTGGGTCAACGAGGAAGATTTCGAGTTGTATAAGGATGTCGTCAGCGTCGGCTACCAGTTTCATGATTTGATGTTGGGAACCTATTTGCAACTGGCCGGGGAGGGCGCCACCGTCATCATTGTCTCCGATCATGGCTTTCATCCCGACCACCTGCGCCCGCGTGAGCTTCCCAATGAGGCGGCCGGCCCTGCCGACGAACATCGGGAGTTCGGCATCATCGCCATGAAAGGGCCAGGACTGAAACAAGACCAATTGCTGTTCGGCGCGAGCCTGTTGGATGTCACGCCGACGATTCTTGCTTTGTATGGCTTGCCGCAAGCCCGCGACATGGACGGCAAGCCGTTGTTGAATGCCTTCATCGAGCCGCCAACCGTGGAATACATAGACAGTTGGGACGGGGTTCCCGGTGATGCCGGGATGCATCCGCCGGGGATGCAGGTCGATCCGGTCGATCAAGCCGAGGCACTGAAACAATTGGTGGAACTGGGCTACATCGACAAGCCGGGGGAAAATCTGGAAAAAGCCGTCGCCAGCACCATCAAGGAACTGCGGCATAATTTGGCGCGGGATTTGTCCGACTCCAAGCGCCTTCCAGAAGCCGCCGCGATCTTTGCCGAATTGTGGGATGCCAACCCGGACGAGAGCCGCTTTGGCGTGAAATTATTGGATTGTCAACTCGGTTTGGGCAAGGCCGATGATGCTAAAGAAACCCTGCAACGCTTGATCCGGGAAAAGCAACGCTACGCAACAGCAGCCGTAGCGGAATTGCAGCAGATCACCGAGGCATTGAAGGACAAGAAACCGGAGGATTATAGCGATGAAGAACGGCATAAACTGAGACAGTTGCATCAAAAAGCCGGGGTGAATGCACATACCTTCGCTTATCTGTCCGGGCGGGTGGCGGCAGCGATGGGCGAGTATGAACAAGCATTGGAAGAGTTTGCCAAAGCCAAGGAGGTGCAAGTCCACAACCGCCCTGCCCTATTCCAACAAATGGCCGAATCGCTGCTGGCCTTGGGACGCTGGCAAGAAGCGCAAGCACAACTCGAAGCGATTTTAGCGATAGACCCCATCAACGCCCATGCCCAATTGGGCTTATGCCGCGTATTCTTAGGCTTGAAGAAGCCCAAAAAAGCACTGGACGCGGGACTGGCTTCCATTGGCCTGATTTATCACAACCCCATCGCCCATTATCACTGCGCCTTGGCGCGGCGGCGCTTGGGGCGCAAAGACGAGGCAATGGAAGGCTTGCAAGTCGCCTTGGCGCAAAACCCGGTGTTCCCGGCGGCGCACAAACTGCTGGCGGAGATTTACCGCAGCCGCGAGCAATTGGGCAAGGCCGCCGAGCATAGAGGATATGCCGAGGCGGCGGAGCAGCGGATTGCCGCGTTCAAAGCCGGGGGTGGCTTGCCGGAAGATGCCAACTTAAAGCTGGATGTGGACTTGCTGCGTGGAACGGGCTTATATGATCTGGCCAGCCAGGAAAGCTTGCCCCCGCCCAGCCAGGACACGGTGATTATTGTTTCCGGTTTGCCACGTTCCGGTACGTCGATGTTGATGCAGATGTTGCAGGCTGGCGGATTGCCCATCCTCACCGACGGCGGACGGGCGGCGGACGAGAGCAATCTGCACGGCTATTTTGAACTGGAAGCGGTCAAACGCCTGACGCAAGACCCGGAAAAGGCTTGGCTGCGCGAGGCCGGCGGCAAGGCGGTCAAAGTCATCGCCCAATTGCTGCCTAGTTTGCCTTTGGGCGTACCCTATCGCATCCTGTTCATGGCACGGCCCTTGGGCGAAATCCTAGCCTCCCAACAGGCCATGCTCAAGCGCACGGGTCGCGAGGGTTCCAAGCAAAGCGAACGGCAACTGGCCGCGACTTATCTCAAGCAAATCGAACAGACTCGCCAAGTGTTGTCCAACTACCCGGAAAACATTCAAGTGTTGAATGTGGATTACCACCGCACACTGGCCGACCCGGAGGCGGCAGCGGCGCGGGTCAATGCCTTTCTCGGCGGCGGCATGGACGAGGCGGCGATGGCGGCGGCAGTGGCCCCCGAATTG
Organism: uncultured Methylococcaceae bacterium; assembly: GCA_903857165.1. Classification (GTDB taxonomy): domain Bacteria; phylum Pseudomonadota; class Gammaproteobacteria; order Methylococcales; family Methylococcaceae; genus Methylumidiphilus. The sequence continues at coordinate 3,394 of CAIODU010000413.1, forward strand.
CGGCGGGAACGGCTGGCTTGAGGAAACGCGGTAAGGCGCACCTATTGCGCCCGCGGGCTAACAAGCGTAACCCGGTTGAACCGAAGTGGAATCTGGGTAGCGACGGCCCATTGCGTATCGGCGATGTTAAAGCTGCAACGGTATGGATTATTGTGTTCGGGGAAGTATAAGGGGAAGTTCAATATGATTTGCCTGTGATTTCGTTTGAGAGCGCATTGAGTTTGGAGATGACTTCGTCCGCATCTTCAACGCTAACGCCAAACTCCCGCAGGGTCTCAAGGAAATGTTGGACAAATTTGGCAAAATGCTGCGTGGTAATGCCTCGCCCCTGATGGGCATAGGCCAGGGGCTTCCCGGTATAAACCGTCGAACCACCCAATGCTTGGCTGAGAAACTCGTTTTGCATAGCCCTTTGCTTATCCATCTGCGTGTGTTCAAAAAATGGCTTCAATTCAACATCCTTGAGCACCCGGTCATAAAAAGCCCGGATTATGGCTTCAATTGCCGATCCGCCACCGACGCGGTCATAGAGGGGGTGTTCGCTAACGTTCATTGAGGCAATACAGGTAAAGTGTAATGGGTGAGGGGACTCTATGATATTCGACTTGGATGGATGGGTGCAAGCTGTGGGGCGTTTTTCAAAGGGCGCCTTACAAGCTCTGGCTTGCCTTGTCCTGGGAAGCTGGGGCTTCCCAAACCGCATTCCCAAGCAGGAGCTCTCATCATTATACACAAGTCCCGCCGACCCCAAAACGCCGTCATTCCGGCATGGACTGCCGGAATCCAGAGCCTAAGGACGGTAACTTGCCGCTTGCACAAGTGCTTGATTCAGGTACGTTGCCAGCCCCTAGGTTCACATCCTTGTGACTGGATTCCGGCAGTCCATGCCGGAATGACGGGCCTCTTACACTTGTGTATAACGACGAGAGCGGGAGCTTGGGAACGGGCAAATGAATATCCCCCTGTAGGACACCCTTCAGGGCGCTTGGGTGGCCCGAAGGCCACCCTACAAAGGCATTCTCGCAAATGCCCTTAAAGTTGCAATTCACCCGAGGTGGTGGCCGACAGGCCGGCAACCGCCGACTGCACTTTATCGGTGCGCACCCGATCCAGATAGGATTTGGATTTTTCCACTTCGGCGGACAGTGTGTCCACTGTCTGCTTCATGTTATCCAAAGCCTTCACCTTGAAGTTGGCGACCGTGTCCATCGTTTCGTAGATGTTTTGGAAAGCCTTTTTTAGTTGTTCTAAATTCACCGTGGAACTGGCGGCTTGCTCGTGGGTCAGGGTGGATTGTTGCTTCAACAATTCCGAGGTGCCTTCGATCATGTTGCTGGTGGTGGTGTTCAACGCGGAGATTTGATCCAGCACCAATTTCTGGTTGGCCAGCGCCTGGGAGACAATCACCGCCGTGCGCAGTGCCGAAACCGTCGTCGTGGTGGCCCGTTCCACGCCTTTGATGAGTTCTATGTTGTTCTTGCGCACCATGTCCATCGCCAGATAGCCTTGGACGGTCACCGCCAATTGGGTGAGCAAGTCCTGCACTTTTTGGCGGATGTAGAACAGCATTTCTTCCTTGACCACCCGGGCTTTTTCCGGGTCGGTGGCTTCCATCCCGGCAAGCTTGGTTTCCAAAGCCGCATCCAGCTTTCTGCCCAAGTGGGCATATTGTTCGAGCTTGTGCATCAGTTCCCAGGCATTGACCTTTTCCTGTTCGATGGCGGCGTTGTCCTTGCGCAACTCGTCTTGGCTATTGTAAAGGGATTTGATGATGGCATTGAGTTGCTCCTGCGACGATTGGTATTGCCTGAAGTAATCTTGCAGTTTGTTGCCCCAAGGGATAAACCCAAGCAATTTACGCGGTTCCAACAAATTGCCCTGCCGAGTCGGGTCTAGCCTTTCGATGGTTTCCCGCAATTCGAGCAAACTACGCGAAACCTTGGAATTGCCGTCGTTAAGCCCGGAATTCAGGCTGGCCACGGGCTTGTCCAACAGGCGGTTGGAAATATTGGCCGCCGAGCGGATTTCATCGCTGCCCAATGCGTGGATGCTGTTGACCTTGCCGATGAACTCCGCACTGTGGGAGTCGAGTTGGACGACGTTATCGACAAAGGAGTTGACCCTTTCATCCAGTTTGACCAGAGTGTTTTCGTCCAGCTTGACCAAGGAGGAAGCCTGCTCCGGCGCGACCTTTTTGACCGGCTCGGGAGCCGTCAGCGTGAGCGTTTCGGTGTTTGCCACTGCGTTCATTGTAAACCCCTGTTGCGTTGTTAGAATGTTGAATGCGATTAATGATATGCGGCCCACACCGGTAGGGCGGCCTTATGGCCTGCCCTGTAGGATCATACAGCGATGAAGGCCACCCTACGGATTTGCCCTACGACAGCCTGCAAGCGGCGTTGTGTGACATCATCAGCCAACGCGCAAGCTTAGGTTATTTTACCAAATTGCGAAACCCCTTCGTGCCGCTTGATTAATAAGTTGTTTCAGCCAACGATAAAAAAGCCGTCATTCCAGCAGGGATTGCCGGGCAAATCGGCTTGCCAACCCGCTAATTCAATGCCCATTTTCAGGCGTGTCGGACTTCCCGAAAACTGGCGCAGGAACTGGCCGTCTCCCATAGCGTGACTTCACGGACCGGGTAGCCTTTCGCCTGGATGAAATCATAAATGAGCTTGGCAATGCACTCGGAAGTCGGGTGTTCGCGCAACACCATGAAGCGCTCGTTGGCCTGCCGCAACATTTCCACCAGAGGATCGTCCTGGTGCAATAAAAAGTTGTGATCCAATTCCGCATCGATGAATTCAGCCGATGCGGCGGCGATGTCGGAAAAATCGCAGACCATGCCTTGCCCGTTGAGTCGCTCCGCCTCCAGGGTGATGGCGGCTTTTACACTGTGGCCGTGAATGTTTTTGCACTTGCCGGGATGGTTCATCAGGCGATGCCCATAGCAAAAATACACTTCTTTGGTGATGGAATACATGGCTATGAATTGATCGGGTCGGGGGCTTGGCTCTTGATCCCTTTGATCACGCCGACGATCCGATAATGGCCGTCAATCGTCTTGGTGCAACGTATGATTTCGATCAGGGCAGTGATGGGGGGTGTGACGCGGTCGGCGGGGAATGTGCGGATTTCAATGGCACGGCCTGCATCGACCGCCTCGCTCGCTTTGAAAAAAATGCCAGAGGCACTTAAGTCCAGGCACAAGGCATGAGCCTGTGTCCCGCAACCGATGCGCTTGAAACTCATCGCGCAGTTGGCTTTCATGCGTTTAAAACGTCGGTTTTCATTGCGAACAATCTGGTTTGGCGGTGGTTCCATCGTCTCGTTGTCCAAAGAAATTGCGAAAAGTCAAATTGTTTGTCGCTGTCCCAATGGTCGGGCAGATCAAAGTCAAGGCATTGAAAAATAAAGGTGGCATGATCTGACAATAGGGGTTGGGGAAGCCGGTTTGGGGGGGCATCATGCGTATTGCCATCCTGTGCATTCTCCATTTGGCCCATGCCAGTCGCTATTTACATACACAACGAATAAAATTATTGTCCATGCAAAGCACTTTCCACGCAAGCCTCAATCATCCCTAATTTTTGCAACGGTCCATCTTAAGGAACCGCCATGTCGACCTATGATCAATCACAAACCCATCGTAAATCGAGTTTCGCCGCCCTTGCCTTGGGCGCCATCGGCGTAGTCTACGGCGACGTGGGCACTAGCCCACTGTACACGATGAAGGAAATTTTCAATGTGGCCCATGGCCTTTCCCCGGACAAGGGAACCGTGTTTGGAACCATCTCGCTGATTTTTTGGGCTCTGGTGATGGTGATTTGCCTTAAGTATGTCATATTCGTCATGCGCGCCGACAACCGGGGGGAGGGCGGCATCATGGCGTTGATGGCGCTGGCCTTGCGCGCGAGGCACAAGGCGAGCCATCGCGCCATCATCGTCAGCCTTGGCCTGTTCGGGGCCGCGTTGTTTTACGGCGACGGCATCATCACCCCGGCGATTTCCGTGCTGAGCGCGGTCGAGGGCTTGGAGGTGGCCGCGCCCGCCCTGCATCCTTATATCATCCCGTTGACCCTAGCCGTCTTGATCGGTCTGTTCTTGTTCCAGAGCATGGGGACTGACCGGGTCGGCAAATTATTCGGGCCAGTGATGGTGTTCTGGTTTGTCAGTCTGGCACTGATGGGTGTCAACAGTTTTCTCAAGTCTCCTGAAATTTTGTATGCCTTGCACCCAAAATACGGGTTCAATTTCTTTGTCAAGCACCACTGGCATGGCTTCCTGGCCCTTGGCGCGGTTGTCCTCGCTTTGACGGGTGCCGAGGCTTTGTACGCCGACATGGGGCATTTCGGCAGGAGGCCCATCCAATTCAGTTGGATATTCTTCGTGATGCCTGCCTTGTTGCTGAATTACCTAGGCCAGGGCGCATTGATTCTACGCGACTCCAAAGCCATCGTGAATCCGTTCTATCTGATGGCCCCGGATTGGGCGTTATACCCCCTGATTGCCTTATCGACTGCGGCCACGGTGATTGCTTCCCAAGCGGTCATTTCCGGCGCTTTTTCCATCACCCGCCAAGCAGTGCAATTGGACTATATCCCGCGCCTGCGCTTTATCCACACCTCCAGTTCCGAAATGGGACAGGTCTATGCCCCCGCTGTCAACCGATTCCTGCTGCTGGCGGTGCTGGCTTTGGTTTTGGTATTCCAGTCTTCCAGCGAACTGGCATCGGCTTATGGCTTTGCCGTGACCGGTACGATGGCTATCGACACCAGCCTTGCCTTCATTGTCGCGCTGGATGTTTGGAAGTGGAAGTTGAAATGGGCTGTCACCTTCCTGGCCGTTTTCCTGTCGGTGGACCTGGCCTTCCTCGGTGCCAACGCAGTCAAAATAATTGACGGCGGCTGGTTCCCTTTGCTCATCGGCTTGTTGCTTTTCCTCTTCATGACGACGTGGAAGAAAGGGCGCACCGCCCTTATCCGGCAATTGCAGAGTTCGTCAAAGTCGCTGACCGAATTCATGAATCAAATTAAAGCCTCCCCCCCGATCCGTGTTCCCGGCACGGCGATCTTCCTCTATAGCCGCCATGTCAGCCTGCCTTTCGCACTGTTGAAAAACGTCGAATACAACAAGATATTGCATGACCAAGTGATCTTGTTGACTGTCACCACCCAGGACATACCCTATGTGCTTGCCAAAGATCGGCTGGAAGTGGAGGATATTGGGCAAAACTTTTTCCGCGTCACGATCAATTTCGGCTTCACCCAGTCGCCAAACATTCCCGTTGCCTTGGAACTGATCAGCGAGCATGGGATCAAACTCAACTTGCATGAGGCCATGTTTATCACTGGACGTGAAACCTTGGTCCCTTCCGGCAACCCGGCGTTGAACCGTTGGCAGGAACGGATTTTCATCTTTATGTTTCGCAATTCCTCCAACCCCATCCTCTTTTTCGGCATTCCCTCCCATCAAGCCTTGGAAATCGGCACATTGGTGGAGATTTAGACATAAGCGATGCAAATCCATTTGCTTTGTGTAGGCAACCGCATGCCTGCCTGGGTTGTTGCCGGTTATGAGGAATATGCCAAGCGCATGCCGCGTGAATGTAGCCTGAGCCTGCGGGAAATCCCCCCCGGCAAGCGCGGCAAGAATGCCGACATTGATCGCGCCATTGCAGAAGAAGGTCAGAAAATGCTGGCGGCCATACCCGCCGGGGACCGGGTGGTGGCGTTGGATTTGAGCGGTGGCGAATGGTCCACGCCGCAATTGGCGCAGACCTTGTCGCACTGGCTGGCGGACGGGCGGAATGTCTCGCTGTTGGTGGGCGGGCCGGACGGACTGGCCCCCTCCTGCCTGGCGCTGGCCGATGAACGCTGGCGGCTATCCGCGCTGACTTTTCCGCATCCCCTAGTCCGCATTGTGCTTGCCGAGCAGCTTTACCGGGCTTGGGGCATTCTCCATAACCATCCCTACCACCGATGACCCCCCCCCACATCATCCTGGCATCGGCTTCCCCGCGCCGCCGCGAATTGTTGGCACAGATGGGGGTTATTTTTGAAGCCTTGGCGGTGGAAGCCGACGAAAACCCATGGCCCGGCGAAACCCCCGAACAGTATGTCAATCGTGTCGCCGCCGAAAAATCCCTGTTAGGGCAGAAGCGGTGCAACTCCATCCTGCCAGTGCTAGGCGCGGACACGGAGGTGGTTTTGGACGGGGAAGTATTCGGCAAGCCTAGGGATTTTGCCCATGCGCAAGACATGCTAAAACGTTTGTCCGGGCGCGAGCATGCGGTTCTAAGCGGCGTTTCCCTGCGTTTTGGGGATAAGCATTGGCAAGCACTGTCCATAAGCCAAGTGACTTTCCGTCTTGTCACCGATGTTGAAATCGAAGCCTACTGGGCCAGCGGCGAACCCCGCGACAAGGCCGGGGGCTATGCCATCCAAGGTCTGGGCGCGGTATTCATCAAGCGGCTGGAGGGAAGTTTTTCGGGCGTGATGGGTTTGCCGGTGTTTGAGACGGCGGGTTTGTTGCGGGAGGCGGGGATTCGAATTCCAATGCGCGAAAGGCCTTCACATTCAGCATGAGGCGATTTCCAATAATGAATCCACCAAAACTGAAATAAATTGTCCACGAAAATCACGAACAATCACCCAGCCAAGCTGCAAGCTTCTCCGTATGTGCGTTGAAAAATCGAAGTCTGGCGACGCTAAGCCATTGAATTTTTGCCTTAGCTTGGGAGATTGAGTCTTTTACGTTGCGTCGTTGCGCCGTTGCGTGAAACTTTCTTTTTGCTTCCTCGCCATGCTGCTTGACGGTGCCGTCGGGCAAAGATTTTTTTGACTCACGCAACGACGCAACGTTAAGAGCCATACATAGGTTTGCATGATGCTTCATTCGCTTCATGGTTTTTGGTTTGGGGGTTTGACAATGCGCATCCTGTCAAACTTGCCGCTTGAATATCCGGTAGAATAGGCATCTTTAGCTTGTGTAAGGCTAAACCACTCTGACTTAGGAGAAACACGAATGACCCGAATGCCCATCCTCGCCCTTGCGGCCTTATTGCCACTATTCGCCAATGCCGCCCCGTCCACTGGCACGGTAAAAATTGGCGTACTCGCCTTCGGCACCGTCAACTGGGAATTGGAAGCCATCCGTAACGAAGGATTGGATAAAAAATATGGCCTTACGCTGGAAGTGCAGACACTGGCCGGGCCGGATGCCGGCAAAATCGGACTCCAAGCCGATAGCCTGGATCTGATTGCCACGGACTGGATTTGGGTTGCCAGCCAAGACCAAACCGGGGCAGATTACCGCTTCATCCCCTACTCCACCCAGGCCGGTGCGTTGATGGCCCCTGCCAACACAGCCATCCGCAAAGTGGCGGACCTCAAGGGCAAGAAAATCGGGGTGGCCGGCGGGCCGTTGGACAAGAACTGGATTCTGCTGAAGGCTTACGCGAAGAAGGAGGCTGGACTTGACCTGGAAAAAGACGCCGAACCCGTGTTTGCCGCGCCTCCCCTGCTCAACCAGCAATTGGCCGAGGGCAAGCTGGATGCACTGTTGAATTTCTGGCACTACGCCGCCCAATTGGAAGCCGGGGGTTATCGCCGCGTGTTGGACGGGCGTGACGTTTTAAAAGGTTTGGGCATCAATGAACCCTTACCCAATCTCGGCTTGGTCTTCAAACAATCCTGGGGTGCCGCCAACGGCCCCGCACTCGACGCCTTCCTCAAGGCTTCCGCCGAAGCCCGCGAAAGCCTGTGCAAGAATGACGCAGCCTGGGGCAGGGTCGCGCCTTTGACCCAAGAAAAAGACCCGAAACAGCAGGCTACCCTGCGCAAGGAATATTGCGGCGGGCTGGTTAATCGCTGGGGCGACCAGGAAAAACAGGCGATGGCAAAAATCTATGCCATCCTTCGCCAAACCGGTGGGGCAGAACTGACCGGCAAGTCCGGGACATTGCCTGAGGATATTTTCTGGCCTTATAAGAAGTAGAAGGGCGGCATTCATGCGCCTTGGCGGGTTAAAACCCGCCTTTACGAGACACTGTGCAAGGCATCAATCAGCCGGTTGACCTCGTGGCAAAGGCGCAAGATCAGCGGATCGCCCGAACCGATATTGCCCGATTTGGCTATTCTTTCCACCTCTGCGGAAAGCTCCACAACCGTCTTGGCATGGAAGTGACCTGACATGCCTTTTAAGGAATGGGCTGCCGAGGCAATGGCTGAAGCCGGTTGGGGCGCATCCTCCTTACCCATTGACCGAATCAACTTGCCTGCCTCATCGGCAAACAAGACTTTCAATTCTTCGAGCAATTTCACATCTCCACAGGCGCCTAGCAAAGTTGCATGGTAATCCCATATTGGTTCTGACATATTCACCTCTGATTCTTCTATGATTTCCTGTTCGCTGGTGTTGCCTTGATTCGACAGCCAATGCGTAAGGGCCTGTTCAAGTGCCTTGAACGACAACGGTTTGGTCAAATGGCCGTCCATGCCGACAGCCACACTCTTCTCTGAATCCCCCTGAATGTCATTGGCCGTCAACGCGACAATGGGAGTCCTTGGCAAACCCAGGCGTTGCTCTCTTTCCCGTTGCGATTTAATCACCGAATACCCATCCATGATCGGAATTTGACAGTCCATGAAGACTAAGTCGAAGAGGTTCTCCTCCAGTTCTTTGATGTCTTCGGAGCCGTCATTCGCCAACCGCGCAGTCAAGCCAAAGTGTTCGAGCATCTTCAGAGCCACCCGCTGATTCACTAGGTTGTCCTCGACTAACAGCAAAAACCTGTCGCAACCGCGTCGCATCGCCCCGCACCTCGGCGAGCATATTGGCTGGATGAAACAATTGAATTCCAATCCCTTCGACTGGGCCGTGACAGCCAGCAGCGAGCAGACGTTTTCACAGAGGTCGCTCACGTTGAAGTCAACGCTGTCCAGATGAAACTTGCCGGCTTCAATCTTGGAAAAATCCAAAATGTTGACCAAGCCGTCAATGCGCAACACTCCCAGCACGATCCCGGTGAAGTGTTCCCGCTTACTTTCCACAGTTTCAGTGTCGCCGCCCTGCCGGTAGAGCGGCGCAACCATCAACACACTTAATTTGTTGGCCGGTTCCTGCACCAGCGTAATAGGCGGGGGAACCGCAAGACTCCCGCTGTCCCGTGCCCTGAGGATGGTTTCGCTTATGTTCCAACAGGATATCGGTGAATGTTTTCGCCTCGGCACAGCCCACTTCACCCGTGGCAAGGAACAAGCCTTTCATTGCCACAATGATAACCGTGAAATCTTGCAGGCTGGATTCAATCGAATGGGTTGCCGCGTCAACCAAGTTGATGAATTCAGTGCGTTTCCGCAGAGTGCCCCCCGCCCGGACACGGATAAAAATAGAGATTGCCAGCGCAAAGCAGAGTACCAACGGCAAAGCGACGGTAAGCCATCGGGGGGACCACACCGCACGGGGCTGGCCAAAAGCGATCAGCATCAACGGCGTGAATATCAAACCACCCAAGGTGTCGCCGACCCACCAAGTCACCCAGTTTAACTGATGTTACGCATCGACCTAGGGCTGGAGCGTCAAAGCTTGCTTTGACAGGCAAAGCAAGCTTTGCCTTTCCAATCTCAAGTCAAAGCAAGCTTTGACGCTCCGTAGTGTTAGGCGGTAAGTCATCGTCTCATGCA
>CAIODU010000414.1 GCA_903857165.1 uncultured Methylococcaceae bacterium
CTAGAAGAGTCAGTTGATTTTTGTACTTTTGCCATGATGCTATACTCCTACAAATGTTGTTTTTAGTTAGAACTTTATTGTTTTCATGGCGACGGAGTTACCGTCGCCTTGGCTCAAGCTTAATTAGGCTGGAGCTGCCGCACTGGCGGTCAAGCCGATAGCTTCGGCATACTTCAAATAGGTTTCAACAGAAGCGATGACGACGCGGGCTTCAATGGATAGCAGTTCGATACCGACCAAGGATACCTTAACCCATGCGTCAACAACGATGCCCTTGTCCAGAATGCGGTCTACAACTTCAGCCAAGCTAGAAGAGTCAGTTGATTTTTGTACTTTTGCCATGATGACATACTCCGTAAATGTTAGTGTTATGACCCTTAAACGTTCTTAAGGTTTTTTAATTACAGCTTGATGCTGCATGGTCTTGGTATAAGCAAAAGAAGTGCCAATGTTTTGTCGCAAGAGATTGACAGCGTTATTTGCCGTTCCCGAGATGTTGCTATAATGGTAATATCTGTTGCATAAGCTGTCTTGGATGTCTGCAAGATCATGATTGGCATAGGGCTTGGTAAATGGCTTTATCAACCTGAAGCTCTTCCACGCATGATGTTAAAATACATGTTTGGCGGTCTGCCGAATGAGGTGACCAAGGTGCGCAGACGCTGGTTCTCTGTCGTTCACGCCATAACTATGGAATCAATTCCATAACTATGGAGTGAATGCCATGAGTTGCGTCGTTAACCATGCGGATTGAATTGACATTTTTGTGCCATGGCTGGCTAGGCGAGCTTTAAGGACGCTTACGAGAATGTCTTTACTTGTTGGGCGGCCTTCAGGCCACCGAAGCCGTTGAATTAAGCTCTGATGTTACGCACTGTGCCGCCGAAGCCCAGATTTAGGACGGAACAAAACCGCCCGGGCGGGCGTTTCCGGCGAAGTAAGCCGCACTTGTCCGGGTTATGCCGGAAACGCCCGTGAACGGGCTTATTCTGGCCTACGGTGCGTAACATCAGCTAAGCCGTTCGTGCTGAGCCTGTCGAAGCATGAACGGCCTAATCATCAACGGCATGATATTTTACGCCCACCCTGCCATTTTAGCCAAAATGGGAATGATGGGCTTGGTGCGGCATTCATGCCGCCTTGGCGGGTTAAAACCCGCCCTACGAGGGCCATAAAAACGGACAGGTGATTTTGGGAATCCTTGCCATCATTTCGTCCATTTGACAATCATGGTATAGTTCACAGTCCGTTATACTGCCGGGCCTTGTGACGGGAACAATCTTAAGGGCAGGATGAGCCCCAATAGCTGCTTGTTGTGGCCCATAGGCATTCATGAAAGCCAAATGCCAGGCATAGCTTCCAATCACCGGCCAATTCAGCCGCCTTACACTTTCTGCTTAAACAATGAAGCCCATGTCAGCCAAAGATATGTCTCCAAACCGGTTTGAACTCCTCTACGGGATGCTGCTGGACGCCATTCCATCTTCAGTGTTGCTGGTGGATGAAAAGCTGCACATCGTCTCCGTGAACCGAAATTTTCTGGTGAAAAGCCAACGCGGCGAGGCTATGACGGTCGGTCGCCCCTTGGCTGAAGTGTTTCCAACCATCATCATGGAAAACACTGACATCGAAAGGCGAATTCGCGAGGTTTTCCGCACCGGGACTCCTGTCAAGGGGCAGCGTATGACCTATCGCGCCCCCGGCGTTCCCATCAGAATCTACTATTACTCCATCCTTCCCATTCCCACCAACCAAGTCATGCTGTTAATGGAGGATGTCACCGAACAGGTCCGTCTCTCCGAGGAAGTGCGCAGGGTTGAGCGGCATCTGGCATCAGTTGTTGAAAGTGCCAGCGATATTGTGCTTTCAACTGACACGGAAGGAAGGATATTGACTTGGAATTCGGCTGCCGAAAAACTTTCCGGCTTATCCACTCAAGAAGTCCGCGGTCAATATTTCTTTCAGTTTTGCGGGAGCAACCAGCAACAGACCTTGCGCAAAGTATTCCTGCTGATGAAATCCGGCAATGAATCGCACACTACGGAGTTTCCTTTGGTTACCAGCAGTGGAGACAGTATTTTGGTGTCTTGGGTTTTTTCTCCAATGAAGGACGACTATGGTCAAACCGTGGGTGCGGTTGTGGTCGGGAGGGATCTTGCGGAGCGGAGAAAGCTGGAGAATCAACTGCGGCAATCACAGAAACTCGCCGCCCTAGGTGTGATGGCTGGGGGTATCGCACACGAAATCCGTAATCCACTGGCTGTTTGCTACTCAGCCGCTGAGTTCCTATTGATGGATAATATTTCCTCCGAGTTCCGCAACGAGTGTTCCAGAAAAATACAGGCGGGCATTCAGAAGGCTTCCGCCATAATCGAAAATTTGCTACGGTTTGCCAGGCCTTCACCTGACACGGAAATGGTGCAAGTTGATTTGAACACGGTCATTAAGGACACGCTAGATCTGATTACCAATCAGGCTAGGGTCCAACAAATCCGCATTCAACTCGAACTGGAACAGAGGAGGCCGGTACTTGTCCTTGGTGTCTCGGGTTTGTTGCAACAAGTTTTTATGAATATTTTTCTCAATGGCATCAATGCCATGCCAGACGGGGGTGTGTTAAGCATTACGGAGGAGATATTTGAAGCCGAGGTGGCGGTGCGTATTTCAGACACTGGAATGGGGATAGAAGAGTCCGATTTGGACAAAATATTCGATCCATTCCATACCACCTCGCCGATAGGGAAAGGCACGGGGTTGGGGTTGTCTATCTGCTATTCCATTGCCCAGCAGCATCTAGGCTCCATCCATGTGCAGAGTTCCCCTGGGAAAGGGGCCACACTGACCGTTCGATTGCCACTGCTGTAAAGTTATGAACGGACCTATTCTTGTGGTTGATGATGAACCCGACATGTGCTGGGTGATGGAGTGCATCTTACGGTCAAAAGGCTATGAAGTGGTGACGGTACTCAGCGGTGAGGAGGCTTGCTACCAATTGGCCAACCGGGACTTTTTCTTCGTTTTCATGGATGCCAAGCTTCCCGACATGGATGGCTTGGAGGTGGTGCGCCGGGCCCATGCGGCTAGGCCCGGCATCGTGCGTGTCGTGCTGGTATCCGGGTATCACTATCACGACGACCCGGTCATTCGCCAGGCAATCAATGAAAACCTCATCTGCGGTTTTTTGGCGAAACCCTTTACCCACAGCGATTTATTGAACGCGCTGCCTAGTTCGTGAGCAGGTCGGATGCCTACTTTAAGACAGTTACGAGAATGCCCCGTAGGGTATCCTTCTGTCCACCAAAGCATCCTGAAGGACGCCCTAAAAAAGGGGGGGTTATAGTTTTTGAAAATCGCCCTAAGACTTAAGTTCAAGCCCCATCCGTCGTTAGTGAGGAAAACACCTAATTTTTGTCTGGAACGACGGTCGGTAGGAAACCGGCGACAATGGGGGCGGTTTGGTTGATGGTTGCCGCATTGTCCGAAGCATTGGGGTCGCCTTCGGGATAACCGCAGGGCTGTCCACGGCAGGCATCGTTGAGCAGCGGCGTCGCGAATAGAAGCACACTTGGGCGGCGATAGCTCATGATCGTCCCGAAGCTTCCGTCGACTCCCCAAGCATAGGAGTAGGAAAATGCGCCGGCGGTATTTGTAAAGGGGCGGTCATGCACATTGCCCAAATTATGGCCTAGCTCATGGGCCAGGGTATGTTCCCCGCAATAGACCAACTGTCCATCCTGATCGCTGCCGTCGCTTATCACCGAGTAACCCAAGTAGGATGATAAAGCGCTTCCGTTGTCTCCGTTTACCCAAGCGATCCCACACCCTTGTTGGCTGCTGGCGTGGAAAGGCCGGATCAGAGTGACGAGATCGGCCCCGTACTTTTCCCGCAACGCTTGGGTCTTCCCGAACGGGGCAGTTCCATTGGTCAGGTCGGACAGAGCCTTGGAATTGTCGCCCGTCTCGCCGTACTCCACCGCTTCGATTTTAACGACTCTTACTTTCGCGTTGATCTTGCTGTCCAGATAAGCTTGATTGGTCAAATCTGCCAGGTAATTGACGCGGGTCTCGGGTTGGGCGAGTCCCTTGGTGTAAAGCACAAGCAAGTCGATGGTCGTAAAACTTGCCGGATTCAAGGCATTGCCTACTGTCCCTGCGGTGTTTGATGATGGGTGGGGGTAGGCTTGCAAGTTAGCCGCCGAGGACACTTTATTATATGGACCACCGCCCCCTAGCATGATAGGGCCGGTTCCTGCGCCGCCAGTGTCAGGATTCCCCGTGGCCTGGTCTTCCAGTAGCGAGCCGGACTGGAGACCTGACGCATCGACATCGACCAAATAGGTTTGGCCCTCTTCCGTGATGATCTGATAAGTGCCTGCGGCCGTGACAATATGGCCCATCGGCCCGTACTTGCCCATGGTGATCATGGCCCGGTTCGGCTGGCCTTCATTCTCTTGGTATCCGACCCAGGTGATGTCCCCATTTTTATGGTCGAAGCGGTTGTCATGCACGAAGCTGGAAGTACCGGAAGGCAAGGCCAGGGAAATTTTCTTGCCGGGTTTCATTCCCTTCAAGGTCGCTAAGGGCAGAGTGATGGGGGTCACTGAACCGTCGTTTAAGCCCTGAAATCGGGCCGGCAGGTCGGTTTTTTGTGGGCGGGAATACGTTTGAAACTTGGCACCCGAACTAACCATCTTGCCATCACCGTTTTTGCCGCTGATGGTGACGGTTTCCCAAACCCCATTTTTGCCGATCTCAACCGCGTAGTTATAGCCTTTAAGCAAAGTCTTGGAGGCTTCGGACCAGTCTTTTCCGCTCAGGGTAGCGGTGACTTTTTCCCGCTTCAAGCCCTCCGCCAGCCGGAAGTTGATGCCAGATTTGCTGGCAATGTCTTTTAGCACTTCGCCTAGCTGTCGGGACTTTATCGGGTAGTTCACATGGTTTGCCGGCTGGCCGGCCTTAGTTTCCGGTTCGGCAGAGGCCACAGACGGCAACGCAAAGATCGCCGCGCTCACGGATGCGACCAATAGCACCTGCCTTGCTTGGAAGAGTCGGTTTTTTGGTTCGCTAGACAGTGACATTGGCAAACTCCAGGTTGAATTGCTAAACCACGGGTTGATTCGGGTGGATTGAACTTACGCCTATTCTAGCACTTCGGCTTAGAGGTTGGTGCTTTGTAAATGGGTAGAAGGAGAACCCCGAAGGGGTTCAAGCCGTTAGCCGGGGGTTGAGCGCAGCGACACCCCCGGATGGCATGTAAATTAAAAATCGACCCCGTAGGGGTCGTAGAAATACACGTTCTTGGTTTAAGCGCAAAATAAATCGCTGGTTGAAATACTGAAAAAAGCCATTGTTGTCTATAGCTCAGACTATTTATAGCCCGCATGTCTGCGACCCTTTCAGGGTCGAAGGGCTGTTGCCGCTATCCGGGGGTGTCGCTGCGCTCAACCCCCGGCTAATATCTGGCAACCCTCCGGGTTGCGAAACGAGATAATCCGAATATTTGTGTATAACGATGGGCTTGAAGCGTGTTAACGATCAATCAATCACAGTTGATTGTCGGCTATTTATTTGGATGCAGGTATATCAAGGTCTTTGCAGATTTTCCGCACCAAATTGTCGTTAATTTCCCGGTGGCGCGGAATTGCGGTTACTTTCCGCGCTGCCGGGTTGAGATAAACGGTATGATTTCCTCCCTCGCGCATAAAACGGCATCCTTGCATTTCCAAATACCGAATCAGATCAAGCCGTTTCATGCCACTAAAGCCAATGGCTCCCGGATGACTTCAATGCCTCTCAATTCTTCCTCAGCGAGTTCGCGGTTGGCTTCTAAAACCATTTGGATGGCCTCGTAGAGATTGGCCCGTGCTTCTTCCAAAGTATCTCCTTGGGTGTTGGCACCGGGCAACTCTTCGACAAAGGCAATATAGCCTTCCGGGACTTTTTGGAATACTGCTGTTAGCTCTATTTTCATATGCAATCACCGTGTCATTATCTCTTGTAACTGTTCTTTCGTTCTGTTGCCGTTCAGGCCAAAGAGAGGCTAGGGCTGTATTTATACGCAGAGTGTGGGAATAATTAAATATTTTTTAGGGATTAACCAAGTTGTCCAGTTCTTCTAATTTGTTTTGGTGCGCCTTCAGATTATCAGTAATTTTTTTTCTGGCACTCTCGGGGCTGAGGTTTTTAGCATTTACAGCGTTTTCTATATCTATTAGTTACCTATTTAATGTATATCCATGTCGGCAAAGGGTTGCCGACCTACTGCGGAATAAGGGCCGTAGGGCGGCAACCCTTTGCCGCCAACGATAAACAAAGTAATCAATCGACATTA
>CAIODU010000415.1 GCA_903857165.1 uncultured Methylococcaceae bacterium
AAAATGAATATACGCAACATGTAGGAGCGGGCCATGCCCGCGATAAATAGCCCATTTTTGCTGAATCGGCCCAATCAATCGCGGGCATGGCCCGCTCCTACGGCTTAAATAAAGTAATCAATTGATATTGAAAACGCTGTAACTGCCCGCCAAACACTTCTTGTAGCATCGGTGATGACATACCAATTACACCTATCCCTGCGCTGACGTTCATGCACAATACACCCCATAACAACCAAAACTGTTTAATTTTAAAGACGTTTTTTACATGAACATGATGTAGCGTAGAAACCCTCACCCCGGCCCATCTGAAACAAGCATCCAGCCCTACGGCTTCTGATAGAGCTTCCAGAACTGGGACACCCCTTCGATGGTCTTCCAAGTGGGGCTTTGGAACACCGCGTCGTCGAAGGTCTTAGGCCATTGCGGCGGCTGCGGCTCGACCTTCTGGCGGATGATGTGTAGATCCTTGAAGCCGTAGACGGAATCGTCCTCGAAGGTCACTTGCTCGACATTGTTGAAATCATGTTGGATGGGTTCTTCGCCGAGGAAGCGGTAAACCTTGGCCATCGTCTCGGCGGGCCTGGCGGTCAAATCGTCGTAATCGATGAAATGCATCCGATCTTTCCAGCCCCGCGTCACCGCGTCGCGGATGGCGTTGTAAGCGCGGCCCACCGGCTGGCTGTCGTCGATGAACACTTGCACCCGGCCCAGCGCAGTCTTGAACTTCAGCGCCAGCGCGGCCTCTTGCGGCAATTGGCCCATCGCCGAAGTCGTCCGGTACAGCCGCTCGAAGGAGGCCAGCACGTCGCGCAAATCGCGCACCGTCACCAGCACTTTCATGTTCTCTCGCCTGCCCGTCAGTGCCGCGCCCATCTCCAAAAACTCCGCCCAATAGCGGTTCTTGTCGAAGCAGACCGGCTTGTCCGTGTGGGCGAAATAGGCTTGCAGCATGGAACGCAGCACGTCGCCCTTGACCTGTTCGGACAGGTGACGATCCATGGCGCGGAAGGCGTCGTTGGCATCCCAGCCGTTGCGCACCTGCACCAGCATGTCCACGATGCCGGAAGTCGGCGTGACGTAATGGCGCGGGTTTTGGGCGAGGATGTTGGCGAGCAGGGTGGAGCCGCTGCGCGGCAGGCCGGCCAGAAAATAGACGGTTTTGTCGGAAGCCATGGTGATTGAAATGTCCGGGGGTGAATGAACTGAAAGACTTGCGACCCTTTTTATCTTGCTGCAAGCCTATGAGATGGCCAGTGATATTCATAGCCAAGCTCTAGTGTTACTGCACCTATTTGCCCACTATGATAAGACCAATGTCAAATCAAGTACCCTAGCACATCGCGTCTGTTAGCAAAGGAGATATGATTGATCGACTTATCAAGAAATCCCGGTGACGAACACAGACTGATAATGTGCCTTTTAAGAAAAGAAAGATGCTCTTTCAGTATTCCTCGCGAGTCAATTGCAGAAGTCTCCATCGTTGCAAGATTAATAGAAGTACTGTTGGAGACTTCATTAAGATAGGGAACCTCAGGGAAATATGGAGCATCAGGAAAGCCATCTATGATTAACTTAAACATTCTGAGGTCAGCTCCGACAAGATGATAAATTATCCTAGCAGCACTCAAATATGAATTCTTCGGAATGGAGTCGATAATGTGCTTTGGCAAATGCTCAACCTGATCGTAGACACGGTCGCCAAGTTCCAGCAACATTCCGAACATCCACTGCGCATCCGCATCAATGAATCCGTCTTCTTGTCGAAAGACAAGCTTTCGTTCCCTACCCTGCTTTTCGAGCATATTTATATCCTCTTTCTAATCATTATCACTAATTATGCAAGTATGCGCATCATAGCGCGTAGGTCGGTGCCGGTGTTGTACAGCCAATTCTGGCTGTGTATCGTGCCGTTGTTAGTAAGGCTGTCGGCGTTGAATAGCTGTACATTGTTGTTCAGCACACCGTTATTGGTCAGTGTTGCGCCGCCATAATTGTCGAGCCAGCCATTCACCGCTATGGTGCCGCCGTACTGATTGTTCAGCGTACCGGCATTAGTGAGTATGCTGGAATTGACATTTTCCAATTGCCCGGTGTTGGTCAGCGTGGCACCGTTCGGAATGGTCAAGTCATGCTGATCAAGCGTCAAGGTACCCTCAAGGCTGTTATTGGCCGTGTTCCCCAATTGTGAAAACTGCGCACCCGCACCAATCAAAGTCACATGGGTGTTTGTACCGATGGTGCTGATGGAGGTCGTCCCGTCGCCCAAGGCGAGCGAGGCATTGCCGCTGCCGGCGTTGACGATCCAATTGCCGCCCAAAAGTGTTCCTGTGCTGGCGTCAAAGTTGGCGGCGTGGACGATGCTGCCGCTGGCACCGGCGAGAACTTTCACAGTGCCACTGTTATCGATCCAGTAAGTTGGATGACAGGGTACCGGCATTGCTGAACGTGCCACCCGTCTGGTTATCGACCACCTTGTGGTTGTTGATGCTCCCACTCGCTTGATTGGTCAATATGCCAGCGTTGTTCAGGTACCAAGTGGTGGTCAACGAACCGGCGTTGTTAATGGAACCGCCCGCTTCCGTGGCGAGGACATGGCTGTTCGACAATGCGCCACTGGGGCTGGTGATGTCGATGAGTCCGCCGCTTTGTACGGTGACATTACTAGGGGTGGATTCCGCGCCGCTTACGGTATAGGTGTCGGTGACGGGGCTGTCAGCATAAGCGGGCAGGGCGGCGACACCCGCGTCGAGCGCCAAACCTAAACGGATGGCCTGAATCAGCAGGCAAGGACGCGGGGGGGAGTGCGCTGCGCGGTTTCAAAACATGTGAGGACATAGGAATTCCTAAATTAATGTTTTTTTACGAATGAGTGCGTGGCCGGAAAGCCATCCCTTGCTTTCGCCTCAGACGGGAACAATTCACCTATCCAATCCAGAGGCTTTAATATTCTACAACATCAGCGATGGTTCCTGTGGCGTTTTTTTGAGGTGCTCCCCATTGTCAAGACCAAAAACTCATCGACTTCCGCATTTACTTTCGCATTATTGAACAACTGGCTCACTTTTCCGTAGGCGCAAACAGTGGTAAGCTGTGTCCCATCCTTAACACTCACCATACTGCTTGCCACCACCAATGAACAAAGCCGGACTAATCACTGCCCTTGCCGACCAAACCGGCCAAAACAAAGCCGAAGTCACCCGAACCCTCGACGCACTCATGGAAACCATCGGTGCGACACTCGCCCAAGGCGGCAGGCTGCTACTGGTGGGTTTCGGGACATTCGATATCCAGCACCGGTCGGCGCGGGCCGGTCGCAACCCGCAGACGGGCGTGGCAATCGAGATCGCGGAAGCGACTTTGCCTAAATTCAGCCCCGGCAAGGCGCTGAAGGACCGGGTGGCCGTGGCCCACAAGCCCAAGGCACCCCCTCCGCCGGTTGCTGCCGATGCCCGCAAACCCAAGCCCAAGGCACCCCCTCCGCCGGTTGCTGCCGATGCCCGCAAACCCAAGGCATCCCCTCAGCCGGTCGCTGCCGAGGCCCGCAAGCCCAAGCCCAAGGCAACCTCGCCGTCCAAGGCAAAAAAGCAACCTGATTAGGAAAATGTTTCAGCCAGCGATAAAAATGCCGGAATCCAGTCACGGGGATGTGAATCTGCGACTGGCTCATGCACTGGTGCAAGCGGCACGTTACCGTCCATGGCACTGGATACCGGCATCCTAAGCCGGTATGACGAAGTTCGCGGCACTGGCTGAAGAATCTTGCCAATCAGGAAAAGCAATAACCGGCCGTTCGGAACCCATGCCCGACACCCTGTCCCGCCCGGAACTGATTGCCCGGCCAATTGCCTTGCCGGAAAAAGAATGGGTCGGCATTGAATATCGGCAACCTAGTTGACAATAAATAAAATAATTTTACAGGGTAGGGCCGTAAAATTTGAAGCCAACTCGATTGACTCTATCCGTGTCGCCTCTAATTTTTTTCCAATTCGCTGCATTTATTTTCCAGCCTAGTGCATCTGGCATTAGAGTCGATCCATAAATTCATGATTGCATCCAACATCATTTTGACCATGACAGGATCAAGTTTTTGTTCCTTTGCCCTTTCAAACGCCTGTTGAGGGGGCATACCCGCTTTGATGCAAGCTATCTGTTCTGCCATGACTAGATCGGTTCCCAAAATGTGGGCGATTAGCCAAAATGCAATAAAACGCACCAGTTTCTCCGCCCTATCGTCAGACGAAAATATTTCACTAAACCGGTCAACATCATATAAGAAGGAATTATGCTCCATACGATGCCTGGAAAAGAAACGATCATCAATGCGACTGTCCATCATCAATAATTCTTCATCATGCAAATGGGTTTTGGTATAGTGGATTAGTACCTTTATGGCACTGTCTATTTCTTTACGGCAAAGATCATTTAAAGCTATTCATGGGGTCTATAAGATTTATGGAGTTGATGGAAGCTATCTGCAATTCCATCTCGAGTGCCGCTATTTTTTTCTTCATTTCCCTAGACGTTTTTTCCAACTGATTGCACCTCTCCTTGGCATCGGACCACAAATCAATGATCGCGTCCAGCATCTTGTACTCGACTTTGGCCTTTTTTTGAGGCAGAGAGATCGTTCTCGTAGCACAATACCCGACTGTTGATGGCTTACGAGAGATGACAGACATTGCTGATGCTTCCCGATGTGGCGTTGATGGTTTTGAGTTCCTTCGCGC
>CAIODU010000416.1 GCA_903857165.1 uncultured Methylococcaceae bacterium
ACGGTGACATGTCGGTTGCGTAAGTGTTTGAAAAAGGCTTGATGGTGACACCTGGATTCACATCCTTGTGACTGGATTCCGGCATCCATGCCGGAATGACGAGTTGTCTATCAGCACTTTGGCTCATAATGAGAATTGCTGGGCTTTGGTAGGGTAGGTTGTTTAATGGTGTGTTTGGCGTGATGGAGTTTGTAAACCCATTACCTCCGGGGTCGCCGGGTTTGGGCGTTTGCTTGAGCAGAGTAAGGATTTCCAATGCCAAATCAGCCAAACATTGCTCTTGGTTGTTGTCGTCAAGGCTGGACAGCGGCTTGTTGTCCTTGGGTCTGCCTTGAATGGACGCAAGCCAAGGGACGGCTTGCCAAGTACAAGGTCTCAGCATCAACGGAATGACCCGTAAACCGTCTTTGGCCCGCCGTTCCAGCATACGCGGGACTTCTTCGCTGCGGATGAACTTCGAGCCTAGGAAATCGGCGCTAATCAGCAGAACAGCCACTTGCGCCGAGTTGAGAGCTTCTTCGATGGCCGGACACCAGTCATCGCCGGCGGCAATTTGGCGATCTTCCCATACCCCAAGCTGATTTTCCAACTCCGATACGTTCAGTTGAGCTTGCAGCCGTTCTTTCCAAGCTTCGTCTTTGTGGCTGTAGCTAATGAATACCCGTTTGGGGGGTGAGTCAGATTCGCTCATATCGAAGTTTTTCCTTGTGGGCCTTAACAATAAGTGAATTATGCGCCAGGCAGGGAAAAACAGAAAGCGCAGAAATCGGCGCTTCATGTTCCGGCTGGAAAATGCAGTGACGCACCAATGGGATGCTTCAAACATTCTCAAATCGATGGTCAAAGCATTGAAGTTATTTAGTTAGGGCGTTAAGATGCGAGGATAAAACTATCAGGAGCAATTGCCGTGACAAAACCTCCGCATCAAAGAGAGGGTGGACAGGATATTGAGGCGCAACGCCAACATTTGGCAAACCTGCACCGATGTGCCGAGGAGGGGCATCGTGTCGTGCTTGAACAGGCCATGGAAAGGCATGTTACCGACGAAGACGCGCAGCGGGCAATTTTCGACCAGGCTTTGCAAACGCAGCTTCGGGCAGTCAGGGCGCATAGGGTGATTATCGAACGTGCCTTGGACAAGACTCGCAGCATTGCAGCCGAACACCAGGCCACGCTGCAACGGGCGTTGAGCCGGACCCACCGCAATGGCCTCGCGCAGGGATTGTTGAAATTACCCGAAGCCAAACGGTCAATCGTTTCCGCCCGGAAGGAGGGCTTGACCGGCGACGAGCCTTCCTAGGTGGCGAACTGGAAAGTCCCTGTCGATCCACGCGGGTATCAAATCAGCGTGTTGGGTTGTTTGCTGGCTTATGGGATGATAGGTCTTCGTTTTGAAATCCACTTGCCGCAAGTGATCGTCACGCTGGCTGCGGTTGGCGTATTCCAAGCCTTGTGTACCCGCCGCGCCGGCTTGCCCTATTATGAATTCAAAAGCGCTCTGATTTCCGGGCTGTCATTGTGTCTGCTATTGCGGGCCAATTCCCTGGCCGTCGTCGTCTTGGCATGCGGCCTTGCCATAGCCAGTAAGTTTTTTCTGCGCGTCAATGGCAAGCATCTGTTCAACCCGACCAACTTTGGGATAGGCATCGCTATATTATTAACGGGCCAGGCCTGGGTGTCGCCCGGTCAATGGGGGTCTGGCTTATTGATTGCGTTGTTTGTGGTCTGTTGCGGGTTGGCGGTCGTCCAACGGGCGGAACGCAGCGATGTCACTCTGGCGTTTCTGCTGGCCTATCCCGGGCTGTTTTTTGCCCGCGCCCTATGGCTGGGCGACCCGTTGACGATCCCGCTCCACCAACTCGCCAACGGGGCTTTTCTGCTATTCACCTTTTTTATGATATCGGACCCCAAAACGACACCCAATTCGCGGGTGGGTCGCATTCTGTATGCGGTAATGGTTGCCGGCCTTGCCTATGTCCTGCGCTTCATATTCTACAATCCGAATGCCTTGATCTATTCGTTGTTGATCGGTTCGATTTTTGTGCCAGTGTTCGACTATTTTTTTGTGGGCCCTAGGTTCGACTGGACAGGACGTAGGCATAACCCGCAAAATAACCGACACATCTTAACCCTCAAGCCCTAACTATGAAAAAAATCCTTGTTCCAGCCCTAGCCATCATCGCCCTTTATGCGTCAATCCCAATAAAATCGGCAATGGCCTTTTGCGGCTTTTATGTCGCCAAGGCCGATACCAAGATTTTCAACCAGGCTTCCAAAGTCGTGCTGGTGCGTGACGGGGACCGCACCGTGTTGACCATGGCCAATGACTTCAAGGGTGACCCGAAAGAGTTTGCCATCGTCATCCCCGTGCCTACTTTTCTGGAAAAAGGCCAGATTCATATTGGCGAATCGGCCATCGTCGACCATTTGGATGCCTATACTTCGCCGCGTTTGGTGGAATATTTCGACCCTAATCCGTGTGCGCCACCGATCATGTACAAAATGGCGGCGCCGGCTGCCTTGCAAGAATCGAAAAGCGACGTTTCCAGGGAAAGGGCCAATCAGCTTGGGGTTAAAATCGAGGCGGAATACACGGTGGGTGAATATGACATCATTATCCTGTCCGCACAAGAGAGCGACGGTTTGTCGGTCTGGTTGAAAGAAAATGGCTACAAGCTGCCCCAAGGGGCGTCTGAGGTATTGGGGAGTTACATCAAACAAAAAATGCGCTTTTTTGTGGCGAAGGTAAACCTGGAAGAACAATCCAAGCTTGGATTTAAATTTCTGCGGCCCTTGCAGGTCGCCTTTGAATCGCCGAAGTTCATGTTGCCTATTCGCTTGGGCACTCTCAATGCGAATGGCGACCAGGAATTGTTCATTTTCACCCTGACCAAAAAAGGGCGGACCGAGACCACCAATTACCGCATGGTGAAATTGCCTGAAGGCATGGATGTACCTGGATATGTAAAGGATGAGTTTGCCGGTTTTTATCAGGCGATGTTCACCGAGCAAGTGAAACGCGAAGACGGTAACGCGGTATTTTTGGAATATGCCTGGGATATGAACGGGTGCGACCCGTGCGCGGCGGACCCACTCACCCAAGAGGAATTGAAAAAAATCGGCGTGTTTTGGGTTGGTGCCGAGGCAACCGCCCCCACACCCACACCGCCCTATTGGCGGCAACCGCCCATGCCGGGCGCGTCCGAAGTGTTTGTGACCCGCATGCATGTCCGTTACAACCGTGATCGTTTCCCCGAAGACTTGATGTTTCAGGAAACCGCCGACCGCACCAACTTCCAAGGGCGTTATGTGTTGAGGCACGCCTACCAAGGTGGCGATTCCTGCCCGGCAATGGAAACCTATCGGCGCGAAGTCCGGGATCGCCGGGAAAAAGAAGCCACCACGCTTGCCAACCTGACGGGTTGGGATGTCAACCAAATCCGGGGGAAAATGAAACTGGAACCGACCGGGAATCCAAATGGGAAGAAAGGCCAGTGGTGGGAAAAAGTTTGGGAATGAGTATACAGCAATTTTAATATCAACTAATTACATTTTTAAGTATATATAATGGTTCATTTATTCTTAATGCGTATGCTTTAAAATATGTAAGCCAACCAATCATTTAAAAAAATACTATAATCTATTTATCGACTTCCTTCAAT
>CAIODU010000417.1 GCA_903857165.1 uncultured Methylococcaceae bacterium
GCCTGTTTTTAGTGGCAAAGACGGTTCAGGTAGGGCAAAATGAGCCGATCAAAGCCTTTTGGACGAGAATCTTCAAGTCCACGATAGTATTATAACACATTGTTTTGTAATGGTAAACATGGTTTTCGTTCAGGCACTAGCTATTAGCCGGGGGTTGAGCACCAGCGACACCCCCGGTTGAGATCGAATACCTCATCCGACCCCGGAGGGGTCGCAGAAATCGGCCCATGAACCTAGGCGATCTTCCGAAAACGCAGCAAATGCTAGGTTCAGACTGGTGGAATCCTAGGGCCGCGCAGAAAAAACTGCGACCCCTCCTGGGTCGATATTTTATTCGGTTTGCCGTCCGGGGGTGTCGCTTCGCTCAACCCCCGGCTAATGGCTTGAACCCCTTCGGGGTTCCGTTGCTCCTGCAATGAGTTGTGTATAACGATTAGCGCTCCAGCGTGGTAACCCGGCTTGACCGCTCCAGCGGTTGCGGCGCTGGAGCGCCGAAGTATGCATTCCCAGCCGGAGCATCACTTCCTTAAGGATTTTTCCGTTTGCCCTGAGCCCTTCGACAAGCTCAGGAGAGCCTTGTCGAAGCCTGTCCTGAGCTTGCCGAATGGGGGTGAGCGGTTAAGCCATTCATGGTTCGACAGGCTCACCACAGCAATTCTCATTATGGCTCCATTGCCGTCATTCCGGCATGGATGCCGGAATGACGGGTTGTTTATCTGCACTTTGGCTCATAATGAGAATTGCTGGGCTCACCACGAACGGCTTGACTTAACGGCATTGGCCCGAAGGCCACCCTACTCAAGCCCCTAAAAGAAAAGCGATTCCTCTTCGTCCCCTTCTTGTCTAAGGACTTGCGCGGCATCAACCAAAGCGGCGGTGCGTGTGCGGATTTCGCTTGCATCGACAGCTTCCATTGCTTGGCGCAGGTCTGCGATCCGTTCCGTGATCAACGAAGCCTCGGACGCTTCAATCTGACTGCAATACTCATCCAGCGATAGCTCGATTTCGGCGGCAAGGACTTCGGCATGGTTGCGCACCTCCGCAAGTTCGCGCAACCGGTGTGCCGCATCGGCATATTCATCGGCGCGCTTTACCATGCGGTTGATTTCGTCTTCCTCAAGGCCCGACCCGCCTTCGATTCGGATTTGCTGTTCGTTGCCGGAGACGATGTCTTCCGCCGTCACCTGGATGATTCCATTCGCATCGATATCGAAGGTGACATCGAACTCAAGCAAACCGCGTCGCGCCAGCGGGAGATCGACGAGCATGATCGTGCCTAGCGATTTATTGAAGGCGGCCATCTCCGACTCGCCTTGCAGGACGTGAATCTCCACCGTGGGCTGGTCGTCCCCGGCAGTCGTGAAAGTCTGCGTCTTGCGGGTCGGGATGCTGGTGTTGCGCTCAATCAGCCGGGTGAAGACGCCGCCCTTGGTCTCTATCCCCAGCGAAAGCGAGGCGACATCCAGTAGCAGAATGTCTTTGACTTCGCCTTGGAGAACGCCCGCCTGAATCGCGGCACCGATGGCGACCACCTCGTCCGGGTTGATGTCTTGGTGCGGTTCCTTGCCGATTAATTCCCTGATTTTGTCCTGGACCGCCGGCATGCGGGTCATGCCGCCTACGAGCACGACGTGGTCGATCCCGTCGGCGTCAATGTTTGCATCGGCGAGGGCCTGTAGGATGGGGCCGACCGTGCGGTCAATCAGCGCAGCGCTTAGCCGGTTCAACTGCACCCGAGTCAATTCGATGCTGAGGTGTTCCGTGCCTGCTGCCGTGACCGTAATGAACGGCAGGTTGACCTGCGTTGCCAGCATGGTTGAGAGTTCAATCTTGGCCTTTTCGGCGGCTGCGTAAAGGCGCAACAGGGCGATGGCATCCCTGCCTAAATCAATCCCGTGTTCGCGCTTGAACTCGCCGATCAGCCAATCGACGATGGCCTTGTCAAAGTTGTCACCGCCCAGATGGTTGTCGCCATTCGTGGCCTTGACTTCGAACAGTCCTGCGCCCAGGCCAAGGATGGAGACGTCGAATGTCCCGCCGCCAAGGTCGAAAACCAGAATCGTCTGGTCATCGGATTGATCCAGCCCGTAGGCGAGCGAAGCGGCAGTCGGCTCGTTGATGACGCGCAAAACAGTCAACCCGGCGATTCTGCCGGCATCCTTGGTTGCTTTGCGCTGGGCATCGTTAAAGTAAGCGGGGACAGTGATGACCGCATCGGTCACGGACTCGCCGAGATAAGCTTCGGCATCGGCCTTCAATTTCTGTAGAATCATCGCACTGATTTCCTGGGGTGCATACTGCGCCCCATCAACCGCAACCTTGACATCGCCGTTCCCACCTTTTGCCAGGGGGTACGCAACGATTGCCATCTCCTCGGACACCTCATCCCACCGACGGCCCATGAAGCGCTTGATCGAGGTGATGGTGCCTTGCGGATTGCCGAGTTGTTGCTGCTTGGCGGAGGTGCCTACCAGACGTTGCCCCTCTTCCATGAAGGCAACCACGGACGGTGTCGTGCGCTCGCCCTCGGCGTTGGGAATGATGACAGGCGCACCGCCAACGAGGGCGGCCATGCAGCTATTGGTGGTGCCAAGATCAATGCCAATGGTCTTGTTCATGCGGGTTTTTCACCCGCTTTCGCACGGGCCAACACCGCGCCTTTGTTGTCAACGATGAACGCTTGTTCGACCGCCTCCTGGGCGAAGGAGAACTCACTGGATTTATCCGGTTCGGCAAACCCCGGCAGACTCTGACAATACGCCCTGACAATCCCAAAGGCTGCAACCGCGTCTTTGGTGCGTTGCGCCGCTTGCGGATCATCGGGGTTTCTATCGGGATGATGGGCCAAAATGAGTTGTCGATAGGCGGATTTAATGGTTTCCCAAGATGCCCTTTCCGGCAACTGCAATAGTTTGCGCGACTTGTCCACCATCGCGTAATTCCCTTGGTTCAGCTCGATATTGACAAAACTGTACACCGGCAGAGGCCCTATATAACGAAACGTAAGCAACTCTTCAAACTCTGTCGCCACTGCGTCCACGGCATCGTCAAACAGTGGTTCCTGGTCTTTTTCAACCAGATAGCTTCGATTGATAATCATGGAATCTGCTTTGAGGGGTGCGTCCGAGTAATCTTTTGAAAGCGGCGAGAGCTTGTCATGAATGGCGGCGACCAGTTGTCTTTTTTTGATTTCGGCCGCCTCGAACAGCATCCGGCCAGCCTGCACTGGGTCTGCGCCCGCCACTTCGGGGTTGTCCTTGACTATCTCTTGAAGTATCTTCGGCAGTTCCCAAGAGGCTTGGATCACCAGTTCCATCGTCCCTTGCAATCTGTCAAGGTAGGTTCTCAGTTGGACATAGGCCTGCTCAAGCACCTTTGCAACTTCTTCATTATCGCTCGCGGTAAAGCCGAATTTAAGGGGCAGCATTCCGTTGCGGCCAGTCTGTCCGAGGAGAAATGCATTCACCTGTTGATACTTTAGCAAATGTGCCTTATGACTCTCTTCTTGTTGTCCTGACGCTATTTCACCCGGCACATCAGCGGCGAACTGGTTGACATCAATGGCACTTACAATCGCCGCTATATCCCGGTAGCGGACAATTTCGAGGGGCGCGGCGTCGATTCCGCCAGCCGGGCATGCTGCCAAATCCGGCAGGTCTGAACGGTTGTCAATCGTCGCATAAATAAAGCTTTTTACTTGCATACTTCTTACTCAGTGTTTGATGGGGGCTGGAAATGGTGTCGGTGTCGCTTTGACTGCACCAGCCTGATGACCTCGCATCCATGAATTGGGGCTTGTTGTGAAACGGTAGGATGGGCAAAATGCCGGGATTGGGATGGAAAATCCGGTTTGCTTTTGGGTGATGATAGCATTATTCCCGTCATGTTTGGATGATCCGGGCTGCTCCGGCAGCAATTCAGTTTGGCCCTAGGCACTATCATTTTAAGTATTCGCCAAAACCAGAATGGTCGCTTTCGCTTGCAAGCATGAGTGTGCGGTTCTAAAATGCCACTTGCACCATTCCTCTTCTAGCCCCAGTGTTTTTTAGATGGTAAGGGGGCAAGCGGTCGAATAGCTTCTTTTCACCTAACGACGAATATAAATCGAGAGCATCCATGAAACATCTTTCACTTGCTTGCATGGCCGCCAGTGCCTTATTGTCGGCCAATGCCATGGCCGCACCCATCAATGGGCCCATCGGCACTTACTACATCACCGACGCAGGGAATACGCAGAACCCCGTCGGCATCATCTATGCCGTCAAGGACCATGCCACTGGCTCCACCAACATGAAGGATCAAGTCAACCAGAGTGAATGGCCGATAGCGGTGAACGGGCCGGAGGTGCATACCACTGGCTTTGGCAATACCTTTAGCGGCTCGGCTTACACGGGCGTTGCTGCCTTGACGTTGACACCCACCGCCGCCGTTTACCCCGGATCGACCGACGCTATTATGACCGACGGCACCACTGACGGCACACATAACTACGGTGTGACCTTTGGGATTGCTGGCGGCACCGAAGGGGCCAAGGTGTTCCAATTCAATACGAGCTGGGGCAACAAGCAGCTTCTGTTCAACATACCGGTCAACATCCTAGCTCAAGGAGACGAGAAATTCTGGAGCGGCATCACCTATGACCCGACCAATAACTCTTTGTGGATGTCGAATGTTGACCGAAACGTGGTGGCCGATTTCGATTTGACAGGCAATTTGATTGCCAATAGCTTATTCAGCACGGCGGCGAATACAACAATGAGTGCCTTGGCCATGGATGTGGACCATACGTTGTGGATGACAGGTAACCCGTCGAGTGGCGGCAGCTTTAGCTTGTACCACTACCAGACCAACGGGGCTTTCATCGGTTCATTCCTATCCAGCCCGGCACTGATCAGCCCCTTAGGCGGCGAGATTGGACTTGCCTGCGCACCCGGCGCCTGTTGTGCCACCCCCACCCATCCCTGCCCCGAACCCGGCACATTGGGTTTGTTGGGTGTCGGCCTGTTTGGCTTGATAGCCCGTAAGCGTCGGGCCAAACCAGCCTAGCAAGTAGTCCGCAGGATGGGTGAGGGCGGGGAGGCCAAAACCCATCATCCAAAGTGGGTGGGCTTTATTGGCGGGAGGATTCATTTACCTTCAGGACCAGGGTCACCCCGTCGGCTACTGGCAGGAGGCTGATTGGCGGCTGTTGCAAAACTTTCGAGGATGGGGCTTTGGCCCCACACGCTTTGCAACCCCAAATATAATTAAATAACAAAGACTAGACCGATGATGCTTGAAACATTGAAGGACATGAGCCATTTTATCTACCCCCTTTTGGAGAGCTTTGGCTACAAGCACCCTCTGCACCCTGTTCTGGTCCACCTGCCTATCGGCATGAATCTCGGTGCCCTTTTGCTGTGCCTAATCGCCATCGTTTTTCGCAAACCGGAATTCAGGCGAAGCGCCTACCATGCCTTGGTCTTAGCCGGTTTGTTTTCATTGGTGGCCTTGACGATGGGTTTGCTGGATTGGCAACACTATTTCAACGGCAGTTTGCTTCAACCCATCAAGATGAAGCTCTTCATCGCCCTCCCGTACACCCTGCTAATGCTGATTGGGATCTTCATCGGTTTCCGTCAAGGCCCAGAAGCGAAGGCTTTGCTGCCTATTTATTTCATCGGTGCGATTTGTGTGATGTCTTTGGGCTTCTTTGGCGGCGAATTGACATTCACCGGGCGCTCCCCCGCCGCATCCAATCCACGCGATGAAGGGCAAAGCTTGTTCGAGGCCAATTGCAGCAGTTGCCACCCGTCGGGAGGAAACCGCATCGTGCCCAGTAAACCGATTCGCTCATCCCGCCAACTGGAAAGCCTGGCCACTTTCACCAACCATGTGCGCAACCCCTCAGCCGCAGCCGAAGGGCAATCCATCATGCCTGCTTTCACACCCGAAACACTATCGGACACTGACATGGCTAAACTTTACGATTATATTCAGCACTATCTCAGCCTGCTGGACTGCGTGCCATCAAGGGATGCTGAAAGCCATTAAAACGCCGCGCTGTCAGATTGCCTCCAGGTACGAAACAAGTCACCTACAGGTTGTGCTGGACATCCTTGAGGAGGGCGTTTGCCTATTTGACAGTGCGGGGAAGGTTCAGGCAATAAACCGGGCGGCACTGGATTTGTTAGGTTACCGCGAGGCGGAGTTACTGGGGCAAAACGCCGCAGACGCTTTTGCGGACAATGCCCTTGGGCGCTTGTTGCAACGTGCGCTGACGGGTGGCGAGTTTTTCCGCGACCAATGCAACCAGTTCCAATGCAAAGACCGCCCCGCCATAACCGTTTCCTACAGCCTGACCCCTTTGGTGGGAAATGGCAAGCCTGGCGGGGCGGTGTTGCGGTTCCGGGAGGCATCTCCAGCGCCAGTTTGCGATTTAGCTTTGCGCGACAGCGAAACCAAGCTTGGGACTATACTTGACACCATTGCCGACGGTGTCATCGCCATTGATGAAAAGGGGATAATCCAGTTATTCAACCCGGCGGCGGAGACATTGTTTGGTTATGGACGCAAGGAAGTGTCGGGGCTAAATGTGAACATACTCATGCCCGACCCGGATCATGATTTGCACGACAGTTATATCGCAAGCTATTTGCGTACTGGCGTCAAACAAATTATCGGCATTGGCCGGGAAGTAACCGGAAAACGCAAGGGTGGGGGCCTTTTCCCCATGCATCTGTCCATTGGCGAAGCACTATTGGGCGATGAGCGGTTTTTTGTAGCCATCATTCATGATTTAACCTCCAGAAAACGGGCCGAGGAACAGCTTCACACGCTTTCCAGGGCGGTGGAACAAAGTCCCAGCGCTGTATTGATCGCGAATTTGCACGGAATGATCGAATATGTGAACCCTAGTTTTTCCCACTTGACCGGCTATAGCAGCAGCGAAGTCATAGGCAGAAGCCCTGCCCTGCTTCGATCATCCCATACTTCTGCCGAACAATACCAAAGATTGAAGGAAACGCTGCTTAACGAGGGGGAATGGAGGGAAGAAATTCAAGACAGAAAACAAAGCGGGGAACAGTATTGGGCATTGGAAACCATCTCGCCAGTACGCAACAGTGCCGGCAAGGTCACTCATTTCTTGTCCATCCAACAAGACATTACCGAGCAAAAGCAAGACAAGGAAGCCTTGCAGGCCAGTGAACAGCGCTTTCGTGAAGTGGCCGAAATGACCGGCGAATGGCTATGGGAGCAGGACCCGGAAGGTTGCTATATTTACTGTAGTGGCGCGGTAAGCCAGATTCTCGGTTATCGCCCCGAGGAAATACTCGGCACGTCGTATTTAAACCTGCTGACCGAGGAAGACAAAAAGCGTTGGACAACCGAACTGCCTGCAACGCACGATGTCCGGGAATCCTTCCGTCGCTTGGTCAACCGCTATCGGCACAAAGACGGCCACGAAGTGTTCACCGAATCCACCGGCAAACCATTTTTGGCAGAGGATGGAAGGCTGATCAAATGGCGGGGGGTGGACCACGACATCACCGCCCGCAAAAAGTATGAAGAAGAACGCCATGAACTGGAAATCGCCAAACAAATCCAAAGCTCACTATTGCCGAAGGCACCATTAAGAATCGAGGGTCTGCACGTCGCAGGCATTTGCCAGCCAGCGACTCATGTTGGCGGCGATTATTATGATTACTTTAATTCCAAGGATATTCTTAACATTGTCATTGCCGACGTGTCCGGGCATAGCGTGGGGTCCGCCTTGCTGATGGCGGGGGTGCGCAACACCCTCAAGGCAGAGGCTCACAGATCCGACCCAATGATGCCAGGCCAGGATGCCGCTGAAGTTTTGCACTCGCTGAACGAACTATTGTTCGACGACCTCAACGGCTCGGACCTTTTTATCAGCATGTTCTATATGCGCTACAATCCAAAGTCAAGGCAGCTATGTTATGCCAATGCAGGCCATAATTGCCCGATGTGGTTGCCGGTCAACGAGGACAAGTGCCTGGAATTGGATGCGGAAGGCATGGTCATTGGCGTTAGAAAGGATGTCATTTTCGAGGAAAAAGGCATATTCTTCCAACACGGGGACAAGATTCTCCTTTACACCGACGGCATCACCGAAGCCCAAAACCGGGCGGGTGAATTCTTTGGGGTTGCCCGGCTCAGTGATCTTTTAGTCAAGCACAGGTTGGAACCCCCGGAAACCACCCTAGACAATATACTGGCAGCGTTGCGCGGGTTTTGCGGCAGCCAGTCATTCGACGACGATGTTAGTTTGGTGGTGCTGAATATTGAGTAGCATCATCCGTCCACCCCCATTCGGCAAGCTCAGGACAGGCTTCGACAAGCTCAGGGCGAACGGATAAATCCTTAACTTAATGGCAGTGGCGGGTTGCCCAAGAAGTGGGTTTTGTCGGATCGGGCTTGGCAAAAGTGGAAACCGGAGCGCTTCGCCGGGGCGATTCCCAGGCCATGCAGCTCGGGCAAATCCGTCACTCAGACCCGTTCAACGTTCCGTATCCCAGGTTATTGATGTAAATCAGCCGGCCATTTTCGAAATGCAGAAATTGCATAAAGCGGCGGCGTCCGAAGTCGTAGGTCCATTCTTCGATCTGGACGGGTACTTGGTTGATGAAATCCAACCCGGGTTGCTGTATTCCAGACCCGCGCAAAACCGTGCTGCGATATTCCACGCGGCTATCGCTATAATCAGGCTGCCCACATTTATCAAGCACTTGCAGCTTGTAATCGCCTTCCTTGACCAATAATTGTCCGCAATAAAACGCCCACGCTGGCTGCGCCGCCACGATTAGAAATAAGCCCAACAGTGCTGTTTTTTGGCGCATTGCGATTCCCCCGGGAACATGGATAAATCAGATTTCTTGACCGGAACAATAATAACCAACATAATCTCTCTAGCTTAAGCCCAGCTTAAAATTTTTTTAATTCCACCGGATGTCAACAATGAGTACGTCACAAGAACCGATTATTTTTACTGAAAGCGCTGCGTCTAAGGTAGGGGAACTGATCGCCGAGGAGGGCAACGAGGAATTGATGCTCCGTGTCTATGTCCAAGGCGGCGGTTGTTCCGGGTTCCAATACGGTTTCACCTTTGATGAAAGCGTCAATGACGACGACACACAAGTTGAAAAGAACGGGGTCAAGGTGCTAATCGACTCCATGAGCATCCAATATCTGAGCGGGGCTGAAATCGACTATCGCGAAGACGCTTCGGGTGCCCAGTTCGTGATCCGCAATCCCAACGCAACCACCACCTGCGGGTGCGGTTCTTCATTCTCGGCTTAAATAAAGGATTGGCCCTGCTCGCTTGGGTTGGCGGATAAAGCCTTGTTCGCTGCCCTATGACCAAATGAATCCACCACGAGTCCATGCCTTGGTGTTTACGCTTTGGGGCGTGGACTTTTTAAGAATGATCTGACGGGGTGTTCCCCGCAGCCTCGGGGTTTTCGACGGAAGTCACTTGAGTTTCCGCTTCTTCCTGAGTTCCATCCCCCTCAGGGACATCCTCCTTACCCACCGATTTGCGCTGGAGTTTTTCCTCTTTCTTCTTTTTCTTCGCCAGTTCTTTTTGGCGTTTTTCGTATTGATAATTTGGCTGGGCCATGGATTCGTCCTGTGCGAAGTTTATTGGTTGTGGATTCCATCCCGTAGTGATTGACGGAATCCACACTGTTGGGCGGGAGACTGGCCATCCCTGGCTCCGGTAGCCGGCAAAACCCTTATCCGATTCTGGAAAGGTTTCGCCGCAGCCGCTTTGCAATGATTTAAGGCGAAAACATTGAAGCCTTGGAAGGGCTTCACGCTAGTTAGTTGATACGGATGATAGTCTGAATGGGTTTTGCACTGAAAAGACGAGTTGCCAGACTAGGCATCCCCAAGGTGCAGACACCGCCCACGGATGACAAATTATCTGCGCCCGGCACCGCCGCCAAAGCCGCCGCGATCACGCCCGCCGCCGCCATCACGCCCGCCACCGCCATCACGCCCACCACCGCCAAAGCCTCCTCTGCCGCCGCCGCCACGATTCTCCTCCTTTGGACGTGCTTCATTGACCACCAGTGGACGCCCATCGATGTTCTTGCCGTTCAAGGCGGTAATGGCCGCTTGACCTTCCTGGCTAGTTCCCATTTCCACGAAACCAAAGCCCTTGGATCGACCATTGTCACGGTCTTTGATGATCTGCGCGGAACTGACGCTGCCGTAGACAGTGAAAAGTTTTTCCAGATCGCTATCGCCGAAGCTATAGGACAGGTTGCCGACGTATAACTTAATGCCCATTTAGAATACCCTCAGAATGAAACAAATTTATCCCATGGATGCCAAGGGTTTAAATCTGTGCTAAAAAATGGATTTTGACATCCTCGAAAGAGAAATGTTTTTTCGCCAGTTTGCGAACCGGTTCACAATAGCACATTTCCAAGGGATTTTGTTCTATTTCGATTATTTATCCGTCTACAAAATTTCTGACGCCATAAAGCCGGGGTTACGCCCGGCTTTATAAGCACCCTGACAGTTTCAATCCATCAATATCCCCTCTCGCTTATCAGCTCGTGAGCGGCTTGCACAGCCATGCCACGCTGAATGGGTGCATTGAGACCGGTCAGCACAGCTTCCAGGGCGCTAAGGCAGAAAATGACGTTTTTGGGGGTTGCGCTGTGCCCCATCAGGCCAAATCGCCAGACTTTGCCCGCCAGAGCGCCCAACCCGGCCCCAATTTCCAGGTTGTAACGGTTGAGCAAGGTCGAACGGACGAGTGCCTCGTCCACGCCTTCGGGAATGGCGACCGTGTTGAGTTGGGGCAGACGGGCGGCCTCGGGGACGATGAGGCTTAAACCCATGGATTCGAATCCGGCCCGTAACGCGAGGTGCAGGTCGTGGTGGCGCTTCCAGGAATTCTCCAGGCCTTCTTCTTGCAGGATGACCAAGGCTTCGTGCAGGCCATAGAGGGCGTTAATGGGCGCGGTGTGGTGGTAGGCGCGTTTCGTGCCGCCACCCCAATAACTCATCACCAGATTAAGATCGAGGAACCAACTCTGCACTTTGGTCTTGCGGTTTTTGATCCGCTCCACCGCGCGTTCGCCGAAGCTGACCGGCGAAAGCCCCGGAGTGCAGGACAGGCATTTTTGCGAGCCGGAGTAAATGGCGTCGATTTCCCAGCCGTCCACTTCCAACTCAGAACCGCCTAGGGAAGTGACCGCGTCGGCAATCACCAAGGCTTCGTGTTCGTGGGCCAGCCGGCTAATCGTTTGCGCGTCGGACTGCGCGCCGGTCGAGGTCTCGGCATGCACGAAGGCAACCAGTCTGGCTTCGGGGTTGGCTTTCAGCGCGTCTGCAACCTTTTGCGGGTCAACTGGCATTCCCCAGTCGTCTTGCACCATGACGGGTGTCGCACCGCAACGTTCGACATTTTCTTTCATGCGTCCGCCGAACACGCCATTCTGGCAGACGATGACGGTGTCGCCAGGCTCGACTAAATTGACGAAACAAGTTTCCATGCCGGCTGAACCCGGCGCGGACACGGAAAGGGTTAATTCGTTTTTAGTTTTGAAGGCATATTGCAGCAAGGCCTTCATTTCGTCCATCATGCCCACGAACAAGGGGTCGAGATGGCCGATGGTGGGCCGGGCCATGGCGCCGAGAATGCGCGGATGCACATCGGAGGGGCCGGGGCCCATCAGGGTTCTTACGGGGGGGTGGAAGGATTTGATAGTCATGGGAGGGTGTCTGGGTTGGTGAATTGGTGGTTGTGGTCGAGAAACAGGGTGAGGTCGGCGCGTCCGGGCATTTCGGCCAGTGTGTGCCGGGTAATTCTTTCATAGTGCATTATAAAACGCCTAAGGCCCTCTGCGTCCATAGTACGTTGCTTCCCGTCGGTTAACGCTGTTTTCCCGGCCAGTTTTTGCTCTTGCAGACTGCGCCACTCGTATACGCATTCCATGTCAGGCACTTTGAGCATGATTAGGCGGTCGATTTGGCCGGACAAATCTGCGTAGGGGCCTTGGAGTTGGCGGTTGACATAACTTCGCCAGATTCCGTCAGAATCTTCATCCCGTTCCAATGGGTTGACCGGCTCGGATAATTCCGCTTCCGCTTGCGGTTTTGCCCCTACGCACCAGCCCTCAAAGATCACGATGTCTGCCGGTCCTTCGTATTCCGTCCATTCTGTTTGCGGCCGGCGGTCGTCCAACGCCTTGTCAAACGCCGGCATGGCAACCGGGCCACCCGCTGGATCAAACAATTTTTGCAGTGTTTGCCGGCCCAGCGCAATGTCATGGGTTCCGGGTACGCCACGGGTCACCAGCAATGGATGTGTTTCGCGGCCCAGTCGCTCGCGCTCGGTGCGCGTCAGATAAATGTCGTCAATGGAAAAACCTGTGACCCTGTAACCATAAGCCTCTGCCAGTATCAGTTGGAGGAAGGCGCAAAGGGTGGATTTCCCCGAACCTTGGGCACCATTCACGCCCAGCAGCAAGGGTTTGCCGACGGTTTTTTGCCTGTGAACCCAGTCGGCCAAAGGCAAGTATGCCCGGCATAAGGGTTCTTCCTGGTCAGCGGGCAATTTTTCCTCGCGCAGCTTGGCCATAAATGCGGGGCGGATGCGGTCAGCCAGTTCAGCGTATTCTTGCGGATTCATCAAATCACCTTGTCTCGCGGCACTTCGCCATTAAAAAAGGCAATGAGATTGTCGATCACGCGCATTCCCATGGCATTTCGGGTTTCCACGGTCGCACTGCCTAGATGCGGCACCAGCACGGCGTTTTCCAGTTCCAGGAAACCAGGGTTTATGTTAGGCTCACCCTCGAACACATCCAAGCCCGCGCCGGCGATGGCTTGGTTTTTTAAAGCTTGGATCAAGGCTTCATTGTCCACCACGTCGCCACGCGCTGTGTTGATCAGAAAAGCGCTTGGCTTCATCAACGCCAACCGTTCGGCGTTGATGAGATGGCGGTTTGCCTTACTGCCGGGGCAATGCAAGGAAACGAAATCGGCCTCGCGCAACACCGCTTCGATGGAATCGCAGGGTATCGCCCCCAGTTTTTCGCAAATGGCCGGCAAAGGGGGATGGGGCGTGTAAAAAATCACCGGCATGTCGAAACCGCAATGGGCTTTTTTCGCCACGGCCAGTCCTATGCGCCCAAAACCGATCAATCCTAGCGTTTTGCCAGTGATTTTGACACCCAACATCTGGTTCGGTCGCCAGCCTTTCCAATGGCCGGCGCGGACGATACGCTCCCCCTCCCCAATACGACGGGCAACCGCCAGCATCAATGCCATGGCGATGTCTGCCGTGCAATCGGTCAGCACATCGGGCGTGTTGGTGACGGTGATGCCCCTTGCTTTGGCCGCTTGCAAATCAATATGGTTGAAGCCCACGCCGAAATTGCCCAAGATTTTAGCCCGCAAGGGTTCGGCGCTCAGCACTTCGGCGGTGATGGCATCGGTCACGGTCGGCAGCACCGCGTCGTAATTGCGCAAGGCATCTTGCAGATGTCCGGGGGAAAACGGTTTGTCGCTTTCGTTCAAGCTAACATCGAACAATTCCAGCAAACGCGCTTCGGCGGCTTCCGACCAGCGGCGGGTGAGGATGACTTTAGGTTTGGCCATGGGATAAATTTTGATGATGTGGGTCTGGGTGTGGATTCTCTCATAATCGTTTAAGCTTGGCAGAGTATAATTGGCATCTTGCCGGATTTAAAACCGTTCGGATAAAACTGAAGATAATGACCACAAAACCCAATGGCGCATTGAGCCAGATGCCTACCGGCGTTTGGGTGCTTGGTTTCGTCAGCCTGTTGATGGACATTTCCTCGGAAATGATCCATAGCTTGCTGCCCTTGTTCATGGTCACGACATTGGGGGCCAGCGCCTTTGCGGTCGGCCTGCTGGAAGGGTTGGCCGAATCCACCGCCCTAATAGTGAAGGTGTTTTCGGGTGTCCTGAGCGACTATTTAGGCAAACGCAAGACGCTGGCCCTGTTCGGCTATGCCTTGGGCGCATTGACCAAGCCATTGTTTGCGATGGCACCCAATCTCGGCGTGGTGCTGACGGCAAGGCTGCTGGACCGGTTTGGCAAAGGTGTGCGGGGTGCGCCGCGTAATGAATCTGATCTATGCCTCTTCAGCTTATCCGTTTGGCAAACTGGCGGACAAAATGAGCCATGCCAAACTACTGGCATTGGGTCTGATTGTGTTGATTGGTGCCGATTTGGTTTTGGCGGTGAATGGGCATTGGAGCATCCTGTTAATGGGGATTGCGCTTTGGGGGGCGCACATGGGAATGACGCAAGGCTTGTTGGCAACCATGGTGGCCGATACCGCGCCCGCCGACTTGCGTGGCACGGCTTATGGCTTCTTCAACCTGATGAGTGGATTGGCCATGCTCATAGCCAGTGCAATGGCGGGCCTGTTGTGGGACCGCCTCGGCTCCTCGTTTACTTTCCATACGGGTGTTGCCTTTTGTCTGCTGGCTTTGGCAGGCTTGGCATTGCAACCGCGTCGGGAGGCATGATGCGCTTGATGTAGGGAGGCTTCAGGCAATGCCGTTGAATTAAGGTTATGCGTGACGAATTGGCATCTTTGGTTGACGCGGGGATTGGCATTAGGCAACATAAGAGAGAAAATTAAATAAAGCAGATAGTTTCAGTGACACTTATCCTGCACGATCCGACGCCCGATGTTAAAATAGCCAACGGTAAGCCGATTCCCAAACCCGCCGCACCTAAACAATAGAATACCCACTCGTGAACATCAGCCACCAGGTGACTAGGATAGCCGAACGCTTTGCCCGATACCCTTGGTGGATATTAGGCATAGCCTTGGCCTTGTCGATTTTGGCCGGCTGGGCAGCGCTGCAATTGCCCATTTACACTTCACGCCAAGCCCTGCTCCCCAAAAACACCGCAGTCACCCAACGTTTCGATGCATTCTTGAAGAACTTCGGCGCGGCATCCGATTTGATCGTCGTTTTGGAAGGCGCACCGCACGGGGAATTGGAGGCCTACGCGACCGAACTGGCCGCCAAACTCCGCACGGAGCCAGAAATTGGTTTGGCGACTGATCGTCTTGACATGCGGTTTTTTCTGGAGCGTGCCTATCTGTTGATGCCCCCCGCCAGCTTGAACCAAATCGGTTCGATCTTTGGCAACCCCTCAAAAACGACACTCAAAGGCTTTCAACTGGAAAAAGCACTTGTACAAGGGCTGAGTTGGACCAAAAACCACCCGCCAT
This sequence comes from uncultured Methylococcaceae bacterium, assembly GCA_903857165.1. Lineage (GTDB taxonomy): Bacteria > Pseudomonadota > Gammaproteobacteria > Methylococcales > Methylococcaceae > Methylumidiphilus. The sequence goes on from CAIODU010000417.1 coordinate 15,246, forward strand.
TGGCGGAGATCGGTTTCAGTATTGAGAATGCCGGACAAACACTGGGGGCGGCAGCTTTCTTTCTGGAGGAATGGCAGCGATTCCTCTCTTCCGACAAGCCACCCGGCGAGTTGGACTGGGGCCGATTACTCAGCCAGAATGGGGCGGCGGGCATGGGTAACGGCTATTTTACCTCCCGCGACGGGCGCATGTTGTTTTTGTTCGTCCATCCGAGGAACCCTTCCGAAGATTTCAAGAGCCTTGGACCGTTTGTGGACAAGGTCAAAGCCGTGGCGGCGACATTGGCCGGACAGACCAAAGCGGCGGGAAAACCCCCTCCCACCATCGGCTTGACCGGCCTTCCGGGGATTGAGTACGAAGAATTCGTCAACATCCGCAAAGACATTAAGCTAGTCGTCCTGACCTCCGCCGCGTTGATAGCCACCTTGATTTTGCTTGTGGTGCGCAGTGTCCGCTGGGCCGTGCTGATTTTCATACCGATGGGGCTGGGCGTATTATGGAGTCTAGGCTTGGCCTTACTCACCGTGGGCCACTTGACCGTCATAACCGCCGCCTTCATCGCCATCCTATTCGGCCTGGGGGCGGACTACGGAATTTTCACCTCGTCCCGAATCGCCGAGGAACGCCGGGCGGGGAAACCATTGCTGGATGCCATCGCGGCCGGCATAGGTTCATCCTTCACGGCAGTGCTTACTGCCGGCGGAGCTTCGGTGCTTATCTTCGGTGCTTTGGCCACGGTGGATTTTCCTGGTTTCGCCGAATTGGGCGTAGTGGCAGCCAAGGGTGTGCTGTTGATTCTAATCAGCACATGGATGGTGCAGCCCGCGCTCTACGCGCTGCTGCCGCCGAAACTCAAGGATATTGCCGCCGGGCCGGGGCAGCCCCGTGCTTCAGCCCCATCCAATGGGCGGGGGGCCTTTACCAAGCCAGTGGCGCTGGTCATTGTGGTGCTGGCGCTGGCTGGTGCGGTCTTCGGAGCGGTGAAAGGTTTAAAGATACCCTTCGACTACGACGTGCTATCCATGTTGCCCAGAGATTCCCAAGCGGCTTATTACCAGCGGCGGATGGTGGCGGAAAGCGACTACCAAGCCGAGGTGGTCATTTTCACCGCCAAGACCATGGCCGAAGCCAGACGGATTAGCGACGAGGCGGGCAAGCTCAAAACCATCGCCCAAGTGCAGTCCTTGACCCAATTTTTCCCTCCTGATGCCGATGCCAGGCTTCAACAAGCCGTCAAGCTGGGCCAGTCGGTTGCCCAAACGGACTATGCCAAGCGAATTGAAAATATCCAGCGAACGGGCATAACCCCAAAGAGCTTCGAGTTATTGCAGGCTTTGCTAAAAAGCAACCTCGATTTGCTTGACGAAGCGCAAGAACAAGCTTTCTCCTCCGGCCATGTCAATCTGGTCAAGGACATTGAAACTGTACGCGGCAGGATCGATGCCATACTGGCCAAAATCGCCCAAGATAAGGAACGGGGACGTGTGCGCAGCGAACAATTTTTGCGGACTTTGCTGACGGGTGCGGATTTAGGGCTAACGGTCATTAAGTCTTGGCAACAGGCGAAGCCGCTCACTCCTGAACAATTGCCGCCCGTCCTGCGCGACCGCTTTTTCGCCCACGATGGCAGCATTGCCATCTATGCCTTCCCGGCCAAAACTGTCTATGATCCAGACAACCTCGATCAACTGATGAAAGACGTTTACAGCGTCTCCAAAGACGCGACCGGCTTCCCGACCACGCACCAAGCATTTTCCAAATCGGTGGTGGAGAGTTTTTCCCATGGGACAATCATGGCACTGATCGTCTGCCTGGCCTGGATCGCGGTGATTCTGCGTAGCGTGACCGGCTTTACCTTGGCATCATTGCCCCTGCTGATTGGCGGGGGCTGGATGTTAGGGCTGATGGCACTGGCCGGCATGCAATATAATTACGCAAACATCATCGCCTTGCCACTGGTGATTGCATTGGCGGTGGATTACGGGGTATGGTTCAGCTACCGCTGGCGCGAATTGCCCAACCACACCCCGTTGCAAGTGAGTACGATAGCCGGAAAAGTCATCGGTCTGGCGGCAGCGACCGAACTGGCCGGCTTGGGCGCGATAACCTTGGCCAGCTATCGCGGAGTGTCAACCATGGGCGTGAGCATTACCATAGGGTTGCTGTGCTGCCTAACCGCAACCTTGTTCGTAGCACCGGCCATCGGACAGTTGCTAGACCCGAAGAGAAAGCAATAATGAAAAAAACTTGTTTCACCTTACTTGCCATATTGTTGGCACCCATTGCCTCCATCGCGGCCCCCGAAGCACCCATAGTGGTGTGCTACCCCGGCGGCTCGGTCAATGCCAAGGATGCCAACGCCGCCATGGGCTCCATGCTGCGCGTGGTGGAGCGCGTCGGCCAGTGGCAAGCTGGAAGCCTTAATAGTGTATTTACCGCCAAAGCAGACGAATGCAGAAAGCTGATGGATGATAAAAACCCAAAATTCGCCATCACTTCGCTGGGCATCTTCTTGGAACAGCAGGATCGGCACCACCTCGTCCCGGTAGTCCAACCCACCATCAACGGCATCACCACCGAGCGTTACCGGGTCATCGTCCAAAAGGGTAAATTCAACAGCTTGGAGGAACTCAAAGGCAAGACCTTGGGCGGCACCGTGTTGGATGACACTGGTTTCATCGGCAAGATTGTCTTTGCCGGGAAATACCAGCCCGAAAGCTTTTTCCAACTCCAAGCCTCCAATCAAGCCATCCGCGCGTTGCGTTCACTGGACAAGGGTGAGATTGACGCGGTGATACTCAACGAGCAGCAATTCAACGGGCTGGCATCGCTCAATTTGACTAACCCTATTGAAACCCTATTCACCTCGGAGGATATCCCGCTGATGGGCATGGTGGCCGATGGCAAAAACACCACAGCCGAGGAACGCACACGTTTGGGCAATGCGCTGGCAGGCATGTGTACCGATGCCGAAGGCAAGAAATTGTGCGAGCTATTCGGCGTGGATTCCTTCGCCCTCGTGAATCCGGCTGCCTTTGAACCGATGGTCAAATTATGGAAGAAAGGGAAATAAAACCTTGAGCTACAAAAGTTTACTTTCGGCGGTTCTGCTACCGTTCATCCTGGCTGGCTGCGTGACACTGCCTCGGGATCAAGTCAAATTTGACCAACTCTCCGACTGTCCAAAACTGACGGCTGACAAACTGGTCGCAGTGCAGAATGAACTGGGCCCAATGAGCGAGACACACACCCTAGCCTGTGCCGTCGATTTTCTGCGCAGTTCCAAAGACCCGACACTGCGGCGAAGTGCCTTGGGAAGCAGGCTATGCCTTAATTTGGCCGAACGTGAAACCAACCAAGACCGGCGCGAAAAGCTGGCTGGCGAAGGCGTGGCCTTTGCCGGGACGGCTGTCGCCTCGGGCGGTGATAGCGACGGGGCAGTCCATTACTACCTTGCCGCCAATCTTGGATTGGCTGTGCGCGAACACCTCACCTTAGCCATGGACAACATGAAACGGCTTGAAGGGGAAATGATAAAAGCGCTGGCGCTTAGCCCGGACATTGACGATGGCGGTCCGCTGCGCTTGTTGGGGACACTCTACATCAAAGCCCCGGAATGGCCGAATGGCATTGGCGACCGCGACAAGGGACTCAGCCTATTGCAACAGGCCGTCAAGAAATTCCCAAACCATCCACTCAACCATCTGTTCTACGCCGAAGCGATATTGGCCATAGACGACGGGGGATCCGCCGAACGGGCTAAAGCTGAATTCGTGCTGGGTGAACAGCTACTGGCGAAAGGCAATTGGGGCTACAGCAAACCCTCCTGGGAAAAGGAGTTTGATGATTTAAGGGACGCGATTGGTGTGGAATCCGTAACCTCAAGCCATCCATCCATGGCAAATACCCACAAATAAGCCCGTCTTTTATCGTTCCCCCTCTCCGATGTCACTGCCATTAAGTTAGGCGTTGTAGAAGCGGGCTCACCCGCGACTGATATTGTCAAGTTAGGAGTTGCTGCAATGCCTGGTACCAGCCACTTGAAATAATCTCGATAACCTATGCCATCAAAGGCTTCCCGATGTAAGTCCAACGGTACGGCTTGGCCAAGTCCTGGTTGTAGTGCTCGATGAAGGCGAGGATGCGCCGTTTCAGTTCCTCCTTGGACGAAAACTCGCCGCGCTTAAGCAGGCTGCGGGCCAGCGTGCCGAACCAGATTTCGATTTGGTTCAGCCAGGAGCAATGCTTGGGTGTGTACACGAAGCGGATGCGGTGGCTGTCGTCCTGCAAGAACGCGGCGCGGGAATCCATGCCCTTCAATATCCCTGACTTGCCTTTCACGCCCAAATCCTCCTTCACCCCGCACAGTTCGGCGACCAGCCCGACCAGGCCGGCCAGGCCGGCCGATTTGTGGGTGTTGATCTAGTCCACGACGAACGTCCACTCCCCTTCGGGGTCGGCCTCCACGGTGGCGCGGATGTGGGCGACGAAATCCTTCTCGGTGCGCGTGTCACCCACCGTGGGGCTGATGGACTTGCCCGTCGCCACCTCGAAGTTGGCGATCAGCGCCTGCGTCCCGTGGCGGACATACTCGAACTCTTGGGCCTCCGGCTTGCCGGGTTCCATCGGGAGGGAGCTTACAAGTGTAGGTTTTCTCACCCTCCTCCGCCTCCCGCCCCGCAAATTGCCAAAGCCGGGCCATTAGAGTTGTTCCCGGTGCTAATATAAATAATTTCAATGACTTAAAGCTATCTTAAAGTTCCAAAGACCGGCTGGAAGCCAAAACAAGTATTCAATGATCGGGTCCAGGTGGTTTCTGATCCGGTGGGTCAGGCAGTGGAAA
>CAIODU010000418.1 GCA_903857165.1 uncultured Methylococcaceae bacterium
GTTAAGTTAAGGGTTTTTCCGTTCGCCCTGAGCTTGTCGAAGGGTGGACGGAAAACCCCAGCTTACTGAGCGTTAAACCGTTCATGGTTCGACAAGGCTCTCCTGAGCTTGTCGAAGGGCTCACCACGAACGGCTTAACTTAACGGCATTGGCCTTGCCCCTGCCTGCCTGTCTGCGACAGGCGGTCAAAGCAAGCTTTGACGCTCCCGGGGTAACATCAGTTATTTAAGACAAATCATTGTAGGATGAACATGAATATGACCGGAAAAATTGCTGCCCGTGGAATGACGATACTGGAATTGATGACAACCCTTGCAGTGGCTGCAATTCTTGTAACCATTGGCGTGCCGTCGATGACGAAATTCTTTGCCAACATGCGCTTGGTGACCCTGACGAATGACCTTATCGAAGACATCGTCCATGCCCGCAACGAAGCCGCCACCCGGGGCAGGCGGGTTGCGCTGTGTGCCAGCCAAACCGTGAAAACCGTGGAAACCGCATCGAACCGGTCAACCTGCGCAGCAACAGGGACAACCGCATGGGCGACGGGGAGAATTGTGTTTGTCGATATGGACGGGGATGGGGTCCGGGAAGTGACGACCAATGCGGCCACCAACGATGTCTTGCTGAAAAAAACCTTTGCCTTGCCCACGGGCTATTCGCTAACCGCGTCGGGCTTTGCCGATGCCGCACACCTTGTCTTCAGCACCTTCGGGGGGTTGACGCCCAGCACTGCCGGGAGTTTCAAACTGTGTTACTCGGGAAGTGCAAACGGATACCGTGTCGCGGTGGCCGCCACTGGTCAGCCGCTCTCGACCAAGGTTGCCTGTCCTTGAGAATGCCGCCATGCCAACCATCCGTCTTTTAAGGCGATTTTCGAAAAATATCATCCCCCATTGTAGGGCGTCCTTCAGGGCGCTTTGGCGGCCTGAAGGCCACCCTACGGGTAAAGGCATTCTCGTAAATGCCCTAAGCCACCGCCAATTTAACCGTGGAATGACCTTGCTTGAGGTCCTCGTCGCCATACTGGTGCTGTCATTTGGCATGTTGGGCATGCTCGGCCTGTTGATGACCAGCCTCAAGCTGACGACCTCCTCCAATTATCGAAATATCGCCACCCTCGAATCCCAGGCCATGGCCGACTTGGTGAGGGCCAACGCCAGGAATTTAACCTTGTACAACTCTCCTAGCGATACCGTCAACAGCAGTTGTTTCACCAGCTCTGGTTGCACGAGTTCGACGACCCGGGTACAGACCGAGTATTCGCTATGGCTGGACCGCCTCGGTTCGATGCTCCCTTCTGGAAGCGGCATCATTTGCCGCGACAGTACGCCGACGGGGCTAACCAGCGGGACGCCTGGCAACTGGGCCTGCGATAACGCGGCAGGAAGCCAGTTTGTGGTGAAGGTGTGCTGGGACGAATCCAGGGTTCCCACCTCCCCCATCATCACCTGTGTCCAGACCAATATTTGATTGCCATGCAACAGACAGGCGCCGGTTTGGTGGAAATGATGGTGGCCATGGGCATCAGCCTGCTGATTAGCCTCGTCATCATGACGGCCTACTTGGGAGGGGTGTCCACGCAGCGCGCCCAGAGTGACATGACCCGTTTGCAAGAATCGGCACGATTCTCCTACTTGCTGATTGGCAAGGAACTGAAAAAGTCAGGTTACCGCAACCCCAACAGTTACTCTGGCACCTCCGGTGCGCCTCCGCTGGCCTTTTGTGTCGAAAACATGACCGGTTTTGCCGGTGCTTCATTACTGCCGTTAAACGACCCGTCCACTGTCACTTTGGGGGACAATACGACGGCGACGGTGTTAAACCGCAGTGACAGCGCCTTGCTGCGATATTATGGCAACGACATTGCCTCGGGCGTACCGGAGAATGCGCCCGACCCTGACCCGTCCATGGTCGATTGCCTGGGCAATGTCGTCGGGCAGGCGACCAAGGATGCCGGGCTGGTCTCAAATTTTGCCGGGCAGGCGACCTTGGTCGAAGACAGGCTTTATGTGGCGGCGGATGCCAGCAACGGTAACGAGCCGTCGCTATTTTGCAGCAGCACCACACGGGTTGCCGGGACAGTGACACGCACTAAGACTGTCGCCTTGGTGCCGGGGGTCGAGAGTCTGCAATTCCTTTATGGCGACGACACCAATAGCGATTCGCAAGTCGACCGCTATGTGACGGCGGCCAACCTAAGTTCCACTTTCAACATTTTGAATGTCATGGTTTCCATGGTCATACGCAGCCAGAATCCGGTTGAAATAAATAACGCACAACGGGTGTTCAATCATTTCGGCACGGACTATGCCCCATCAAACACCGCGCCCAATGGCGATACCGGCAGTGTCTTCACTTCGCCCACGGACAAACGCCTGCGGGTTCACTTTTCGTCCGTGGTTGCGCTGACCAACTACCCCACCTGCCAGTGAACGCCATGAACCAGCCACAAAATTTTAACTTGAAGCGCACTGGCCAGGGCGTGGTTCTAATCTTTTCGCTGGTTTTCCTGTTGGTGTTGACCATGCTCGGCGTGAGTGTGGTCGGCACCACCACCAGCGAAGAAAAAATGTCGCGGAATTTCCGCGATAGCCTGGTGGCCCAGAGTGCTGCGGAAGCGGCCCTGCGCGATGCGGAAATTCGGCTGACAGGTTATTACACGGACCCACCGACGCGGCTGAATGGCATTTTTGACGAAAACTGCACCCGCGGGCTTTGCGACCAGTCGGTCGCCCTGTCCAGCAGCCTGCCCGTCTATGGCATTCATACGATGACGGGAATCCCTGCCGTGGCTTTGGGTGGCAACGTGTGTGGCGGTTCCACGGCGGTGACGGGTGCGGTGACCGGTTCGCCGTTGATGGTGATCCCGGGGTTATCCCAACCGGTGCAACCCTGTTACCTAATCGAGCAACTGCCTTCGGCCATGCCTGGGGAATCCGCCTCTTCCGTGTCGTCGTATTACCGGATTACCGCAGTCGGTTGGGGGCGGAACCCGACGACACAAGTGACGCTGCAAGAAGAGTTTATTCCTTAAGTTACAGCGTTTTTAATACCCATTGGTTACTTTGCTCAAGCCGTAGGAGCGGGCTTGCCCGCGATAGGATCTTTGTTCAATCCGTAGGAGCGGGCCATGCCCGCGATAGGATATCGAGATCCAATGAACAGGCACTTATCGGTCGCGGGCAAGCCCGCTCCTACATGTTACATAACATTTAGCTTATAAACTGATGTTACGCACTGATAAAGATTTCGTTATCGGAAAAGGGTCGCCGACCTACTGGCTTATTCATCGTTCCAACGCTCCGACGTGGGGACGCAGACGGTTTGGGAACCCCAAGCACCCGATCTCATCGTTATACACAAATCGTTGCGGGAGCAGCGGAACCCCGAAGGGGTTCAAGCCATTAGCCGGGGGTTGAGCGCCAGCGACACCCCCGGATGGCAAACCGAATAAAATATCGACCCCGGAGGGGTCGCAGTCTTTCCTGCGCGGCCTTGGA
>CAIODU010000419.1 GCA_903857165.1 uncultured Methylococcaceae bacterium
ATCAGGGTATTACTGGGGCGGTGCTATGGGGTATTCAACCGGATACACCTGTTTCAGCGCCTGAGCCTCGACCTTGGCGGCTATGAGCAGTTTGCTTAAATTACAATGGGTTGCCCACCATGCGAAATCCCAGAGAACCAATATTTCCTTGATACCATGTCTGAAACTCGCTTGCAAGACGAATATAACAAGGCTATCCGTGATTGTGATATTTTTGTCAGCCTTTTTTTCACCAAGACGGGGAAATTCACCGAGGAGGAATTTGATGTCGCCCACCAACAATTTATGCAAACTAAAAAGCCACGGATTTATACTTTTTTCAAAAACGCGGACGTGAATATTAATAGAATCATTCGAGAAGATTTTTTATCACTGGATAGTTTCAAGAATAGGTTGGGTGAATTAGGCCATTTTTATACGGGTTACGACAATATCGAACATTTGAAACGTCAATTTAAGGATCAATTGGAGAAATTGCTGGATGATGGGCTATGAACCAGAATAAATAAACGAAAACGAGATAATAGAATGAAAACCGTAAGTCTAGAAGTCGATGAACGGATTTATCCACAAATCATCAGTTTTTTGCGATTATTGCCTGAAGATCTCTGTCATGTCTTCGATGAAGATGATGGTGCAAGTCAGGAAGAAATGGCTGCGGTGCAGGCGATTCAAGCTCGCTTGCTGGCAGGGGACGATAGCGAATTCGTCGATTGGGACGAATTCAAGGAAAGTCTTTAATGCCGATTTATCAAATCAAAATCCATAAACAGGTGCAAAAATTTCTCCTCGGCCTTAATCCTGATTTGCGAACACGTTTTCGTAATAAGATAGAAAATCTTCGCCTTGATCCCTATCGACACCCAAAGCTGGATATTAAGCCTATGCAAGGGATGGGAGAATCCGTCTTTCGGTTAAGGGCTGGTCAATATCGCTTGATTTACCGAGTCCATGAGCAGGAACTTCTAATTTATCTCATGACGGCAGGAACTCGTGGTGATGTTTACAAGTAGTTTCTAGCTATTAATTGGAGTAATTATTGGTATTAAAAATGCTGTAACTCTTGTATTTATACGGGACTCCCGTATTATGAACCCATGCGAACCGTGATCGAAACGCCAACCTTCCAAAAACAAGCCGATGCCTTATGGACTGAGGACGAGCGTTTGGAGTTTGTCACTTGGATTTCCATGAATCCATTAGCTGGCGATGTGATTCCGGGCACAGACGGCGCAAGAAAAGTGCGTTGGTCTGCCAAGTCTAAAGGCAAGCGCGGTGGTGTCAGGGTGGTTTATTTCAATCTATCCGAGCAGGGCGTTGTTTATCTGGTTGCGATTTATGCAAAGTCAGACCGCGAAAATATTAGTGCCAATGAAATCAGAAAGGTGACGTAACGTGGACATCGACAAAATAGCGAAAGCGATAGAAGACGATGCGGCGATGGAATTGCCCGGATTGCGGGAGAGTTTGGCGGAAATGCAAGCGGGTATTCATGGAAGGATTTATACATCCGAACAATTATTGGTTCGTTCAGCACGAAGTCAATTGGGCTTGTCACAGCAGGCTTTCGCCGATTTGATAAAAACCCCCGTGGCAACCTTGCGTGACTGGGAGCAAGGGCGGTTTACGCCGCCCGGTGCGGTGCTTTGTTTGTTGCAAATAACCATCAAGCATCCAGATGTTTTGCTAGAGTTGGCTGCATAAACAAAATGATTTCTGAACGCCTAATAAATCGCCTAGACAAAGAACGTCTAATGACTTCGATTACCCTACGAATTCCGGTGGATGTGGTGGAATTGTTGAAGGAAATTTCTGGTTCCCACGCTCCAGCGGGTAACCAATGAACTACCGCTCCAGCGGTCCTTACTGCGGGCTTGCAACACACCAAAACACTTGTGCAAGCGGCAAGTTGCCGTCCATGGACGCTGGATTCCGGCATCCATGCCGGAATGACGGCGTTTTCTCGTTCCGTGGGACTTGTGTATAACGACGGGCGCTGGAGCATGGGAACGAGAATAATGATAATAAACGCAATATATTCAGGACTATGCCAATGAAAAATTCCTATTCACAATATACTGCCGAAGACTTGGGCGAACTGGGAATCTCTGTGACCATGCAACAGCTTTTTAACGAGATAAAAGCTGTTAATCCTTCGCCATGGCTGTTGCAAACGCTGGCATACAATAATGCCTTGCCTACCAGTACCGAAAAAGCCCGGTCAGAGTTGTTGATTACACCGGTTCTAGTGGAGTTGAAACAGAGAAACACCGAGAAAATCTCTATTTTCTCCGGTTATCCATTCGATATTGACAAAAAACGGGGATTAAAAGGGTTTTGCGATTATTTAATATCAAACAAGCACAATGCCGCATTTGTTGAAAGCCCGGTCATTGCCATCGTCGAAGTGAAAAAAGACCAGGATTTAATTGACGCCTCGCCGCAATGCATAGCCGAAATGTACGCCGCCCAATTGTTTAACCAACATCATCAGGAAAATATTCCTCGTGTTTATGGCGCTGTCACGAGTGGCTATGAATGGCTTTTCTTGCGCTTGGAGGACAACCAAGTTCAGATAGATTATTCCCGCTATTTTATTCAGAACCTGCCGGAACTGTTAGGTGCTTGGCAAACGATCATAGATTCTTTATGCCCAACTCCTCCACGCTAAACCCCCAACAACTCGCCGCCGTCAAACTGCTGGAGCATCCTTTGCTGGTGCTGGCCGGGGCGGGGAGTGGTAAGACGCGGGTCATCACCGAGAAAATCGCCTATCTGATTCAACAAGGCACTCCGGCCCGCCACATCGCAGCGTTGACGTTCACCAATAAGGCGGCAAGGGAGATGAAAACCCGGGTCGGTAAATTGGTGCAAGGGAAGGAGGTGCGAGGGCTGAGGGTATCGACATTCCATGCCTTGGGGCTGGATATTGTCCGCCGTGAACACAAGGCAGCGGGGTTCAAATCCGCCATTTCGATTTTCGACGAGCATGATCGCAAGTTATTGTTGAAGGAACTCATCAAGCACGGGCCGCAGGTTTATGACATGGAAAAGGTGGATCACTATGCTTGGAAAATCAGCCATTGGAAAAATCAGTTTGTGCTGCCCGGACAAGCGGTGGCGGCGGGCGGTTCACCCGATGATGCCATTGCCGCCCGCGTGTATGGCGAGTATGCCCGCCAGATCAAAGCCTATAACGCGGTGGATTTTGATGACTTGATTCTGCAACCGGTTTTGTTGTTTCAGGAACATGCCGGGATATTGGAAAAATGGCGCAATCAGATTCGCTATCTGCTGGTGGACGAATACCAAGACACCAACATGACCCAATATCAACTGGTCAAATTGCTGACGGGCAACTTGGGGCGATTCACCGTGGTGGGCGATGACGATCAGTCGATCTATTCTTGGCGCGGGGCGAAGCCGGAAAATCTAACCCAATTGCAGCAGGATTACCCGCGACTGAAAGTCATCAAGCTGGAGCAAAACTACCGCTCGACTGGGCGCATTCTGAAAATCGCGAATCAATTGATTGCCAACAATCCCCATGTGTACGAAAAACGCTTGTGGAGTGCCTTCGGACCGGGCGACCAGCCTAGGGTCATCAAAGCCAAGGAGGAGATTGCCGAATCGCGCCAAATCGCCTCGGACATCATCCATCATAAATTCCGCCACAATACTCAGTTCTCGGATTACGCCATTTTGTACCGGGGCAATCATCAATCGCACTTGTTTGAGCGATCCTTGCGTGAGCATAACATTCCTTATTTTCTAAGTGGCGGGGCATCGTTTTTCGCCAACACCGAGATCAAAGACATCCTCGCCTATCTGCGCCTGATGGTGAACACCGACGACGATGCCGCCTTCTTGCGGGTTGTGAACACTCCGCGCCGGGAAATTGGCCCGACCACGCTAGAAAAGCTTAGTCAATATGCCAACCAGCGCCATGCCAGCTTGTTCACGGCTTGCTTTGAATTGGGATTGGAGCAGAGCTTGCCGGCGGCCGCCGTCAACAAATTGCGCCATTTTGCCAACGGGATGGTGGATGTGGCTGACCGCGCCCAACGTGGCGATACTTTTGCGGTCATCGACGAATTCATCGAAGCATTGAATTATGAGGACTGGTTGCAAGAAAACAGCACCAACGACGCTCAAGCCGACCGGCGCATGGGCAATGTGCGTGAACTGTTGGAATGGCTGCAACGCCTCTCAAAAGAGGAAACCGGCGAGGGGAAAAGTCTGGCGGAGGTGGTCGCTAAGATCATGTTATTGGACATCCTCGACCGCCAAGAAGAGGAAAACAGCGGCGACCGGGTTAGTTTGATGACCCTTCATGCCGCCAAGGGCTTGGAATTCCCTTACGTTTACTTAGTTGGCATGGAGGAGAACCTGTTGCCCCACCAAACCAGCATCCAGGAGAATTCCATCGAAGAAGAACGCCGGCTGGCCTATGTCGGCATCACCCGTGCTAAAAAACAGCTTACGTTCAGCTACTGCACCCATCGGAAAAAATACGGCGAAATGACCGACTGCAAGCCCAGCCGTTTCCTCGACGAACTGCCATTGGAGGAATTGGAGTGGAACGACCGCAACCCCGTTTCGGAAGAAGTCAGACACGAACGTGGCAAAGCGTCCCTCGCCCATATAAAGAGTCTGTTAAATGGCTAGGAAAACGTGTAGAATATACCCATTCAATAAGCGCTCGTAGCTCAGTTGGATAGAGTAGTGGCTTCCGAAGCCATTGGTCGGGGGTTCGAATCCCTCCGGGCGCGCCAAATGACTGAGAGGCTCTTAAGCTTTAAGCTAAGGGCCTTTTTTTATCGCGGTGACCACTTGAAAGTTGCCAAAAAAATACGTTGACCGTTTACAAGTCCAACCTCCCTTGCTTTCGAGATAACGCACCGGGTCGTATTGGTTCCACATGGTCAGCGCAAATGGCTCGAACACAGTGAAATACAGTCGGCCCAACCAGCGCATGATTCGTTTGCGTGGCCGGTGAAACTCCGCAATGATGAGCTTTCCGCCGGGTGCAGTCACGCGCATGGCTTCGCAGAAAGCCAATTCCTTGCTCGCATCCGGCAATTCATGGAATAAAAAGAAGATGAGATTAACCTCCACGGTCCCATCGGCTTGTGGCATCCGGGTGGCATCCGCCTCGGCAAGTTCAACCTTCCCTTGGAAGTCATTGAGCTTTTTCCTCGCGTGGATAAGTTCGTTCTTGATGAGGTCGGTGATGCAAATGCGGTCTGCGCCGCCGTTGACAGTGGCTTTCACAACCTTGGGCATTACATCGCCGAAAGCGCAGGAAGTCATCAGGAACGTCTTGCCTATCAGCGATGTCCGCCTAATTTCGCTGACGACTTTATCGACCAAGCGGTCATATTGAAACAACAAGACTGCGGCAACCCAGGTTTTCTTGTCTGAGAATTTAATAAGCCCCATATTGGAATAAACCCAATAGACGTGGAATCTATCCTGTGCGCGTGGGACAAAGGCATGGGCAATCAGCGCACCCCTTGTCACTAAAAAGAAATACCCAAGGCCGGTGCAGACCAGCGCGGTGAAAGCCATTCCGACAATTGATCCTGTCACTATTTTTTACCTCGTTATCTTCAATATGATGGTTCCCTTTCCAAATCTCTTTGGCGGTTGCCAAGACAGGAGCGGGATCTATTTTTCAGTGAAATGGGAGTAATTCAATGATTATTTGTACTCTAAATTGTGTAGGGGCGGATTCATCCGCCCTACAACGCTTCTGATTGCCGAGTTGGGGCGTACTGCAATCAGTTAGTCTGACACGTATAATATACGTTAATTGCGGGGAAAATACAGGTAACTGGGGGAATTTGTGAATTTGCCGGAGTACATGGAAGCACTCCGGCGACAAGAACAATGCGAAGTGTTTACTGCGGTTTGTCAGTCCAGCGTGGAAACCACATTTGGACGAGGCTTGTTGCTACCATCACGGTGGAAGCCAGACTATAGCCAAAACCGCCAATCATGGTCAGCCATGCAAAAGAAGGCCAGAATTTGGTCAGCCACCAAGACAATATGTCCGCAATCAAGAAAACAAACGGGGTTGCGATTAGAATCAGTTTCCAGCGGTAATTGAATTCTGCCATGGCAAAAATCCAACCTACAAACATGAAGATGAAACCGATGCCGAACAAATGGATATGGGAAACTTTAGTCAGACTGGAGATACTGGCTCCGTGATCGACTTCGGCTAATTTCACCGCCACCTCCTGCTTCGCCACTAGATCCAAGCCAGATTCCTCATCGTGGCATTTGCTGCAATTTTTTTCCAATATTGGCCCGACCTTCCCCCATTGATTGGCTGGGGCTTCGTCGCGCGCCCACTGAATCAACACAAAGCGGTCTGCATCGGGTGCTTTGGATTTCATCTTGCCGGTAAGGGCGGCTTCCAATTTCGAACCGGAACGGTTGCCATAATAACTATAGACAATATCCTCATTGGACAAGCCGGGTTTGCCATCCGCCATGCCATGGGTGAGCATGATCTGTGCTCCCGCCATCATCAGCCCTAGCCCTACCACCAGCAAAAAGCCGGTGAACAGGACTTTATAGGGCATAGCCAATTTGCCCAGTGTGGTAGTTTGGTTAGTTCCAATCATCTGCTATTCTCCTAGAAATTATAGATATACGACAAACCAATCGCATGAACCGAGTAAACCGGTGCCTGCATGAAAGTGGGCATCACCCCGGTCGGCGTCCCTAGTGGCTGCTGACCAATGTAGGTGTAGTCATTACTCCACATGTGCTGGAACATGTAAGTCAAATGGGCGGCGGAAGCTTTGTTCACATTGTATTTGGCATCCAGCTTGAACTGATACATCTGGGTATTGACATCCGGCATGCCAGCGGCCGGGATATAGTAAAACGGCCCATTAGTTGCCGTGCCGGTGGGGCTTTGCACATATTGTCCACCGTTTATATCCGTGGTGGTTCTCGCAAAACTCAGTAGGAAATCCCCGTTCAGTTCAAGTTTGCTGGAAAACAAACCCTTGTGCTTCAACCCCAGACCCACCGTATTGATATCATTGCCCATATTGGATAACCAATCACGGCAAGGGTCGGTCTTGGCGAAGTTATTCACGGCCAAAACATTATTCACGCAACCGCCAATCACCGAACCGGCTCTGGTAGTGCCTGTGTTGGCGTTATTGCCGTAGGACATTCCTGCCGTCTTGTTTTGTATGTTTTGGAAGGTGTAGAACAAATGACCGCTTAAGTTTTCGTCGAAGTTATAGCTGCTGTCGAAATTGATGGACCAATTCCTCGACGATTGCAGACCGAAGGTCGATTGGTAATAGTCGTCATAGCGATAATCACCGTTGACACCGAAGCCCAGTTTATCAGTGGCTTGATAGTTTAACTGTGAATTAAAGCTCTGGCGATTACGCGGTGCCGTGTTGAATCTTCCCAAACCGTTGATGTCTTGCGCATTACCGCCGCCAGTGACCATTGTAGGGATTGGGTTATTATTCGCATAAACATTCGGGAAAGGATAGGGAACTCCGCGACTGGGCCAAGGTAAGGCCGGACCCCAAGACGGTAAGCCAATCGCCAAATAGTTGTTATACAAATTCCACTGTGCGGCGGTTTGCGGTTGCTGGAATGAAGCCAAGTATGCGGAATCTTGGTTGTAATTATCCGCATTGCGGTTGGAATAGGCATAGCCTAGCTTAGTGTTGATTTTGTCAGTCAAGCTGCCACGATAATCGATCCGGCCGATGTTTTCCCGAGTCGTCACCGTATCCACGCAAGAAGTCCATGTGCCGTTGCACCAGCGGTCAATGTTCTGTATTTCGTAGCCGAATTTCAGTGCGTGACCTTTGGCGATGGTATAGCTTGCATCCAAGTTGCCGGTTTGGACTCTCCTGCTGAACGGCGTGTTGTTGCGGAAATTGGTTCCCTGCCCGGCCGTGTCCACATCAGGGAACTGATAGGTGTAGACCGAAGTGGTGTTTTCCCGCTCGTCATATTTATACGAAGCTGCCAGATTCAAGTCCGCAGTGGCCTTGTGAGTGAGCTTTACGTTGACGTTCTTGAAATCCACGCCACCATTCAGATTATTTTGCGTAGGCATCGCAAATGTCGAGGTGCTGTAGGGCAAAAAGTTTTGATCCTGCCAATTGCGACCATAGGCACCGGAACCGACCAGTTTAGTATCCGTTGAAAAGTTGTAGCCGCCACTCAAGGTAAACTGATGAAATTGGTTATCCGGCATGGTACTCATCTGACCAAATTTTGGATTACCCAACGCCGGGGCTGCGTATGCGTTCTGGAAAATAACCGAATTATAGTCGTTATGGAAAATAGAGCCATAATAGGCGAACGCCCCATAAGCCTTCTCGCCCGTGAAATTCAGGCTGGCGTTGATCTGATCCGTGGATTGTGACATTGGATTGGGCAGTATGACCGACCGGGTTGCGACGATAGGCGCGCCCAGGGCTTGCATACCGTTTTTTTCCTCATGGCGCATACTGCCCTTGAGTTCCCATTCGTTGTTGAAGAAATAACCAAACCCGCCATCCACCCGCCTACGCTTGGTGGACAATTCGACACCCTGAAAGAGGGGTCTGTCGGCCTGGGGCAAAGTCCGCATGTTGTTGTTTAGCGGATACTGCCAATTAAAGGGCAAATTCAGTTGATTGCCACCCGCACCGATGTAAGGCGTCTCATAGGTACCCTGGCCGATACGGTAAATCTCGTTATAGCCGGCATCGAACTTGTATTTGCCTTGGTTCTTGTATTCGGCGGTGAACTCGCGTGTCTCCAAGCCGATGTTCTTGCCTGTCAAACGCCAGCGGGTCGCATCGTCGCTATTGTAAGCGCCGCCGCCATTGATGTCGAAATTGCCGATGCCATAGGGTCCGCTGTTGGGCAAACCGTTGTACTGGCCGTATTTCCAGTTGCTTTCGGTCACACCGAGTACGCCAGCCTCTATATAGCTTTGTGGCTTGGTCAGTTCGTCCAACGCAGCGCTGTCAGATGCGCCAGTTTCTGCCGCTCGGGTTACAGGGGTGGCTACAGCCGGTTTTGCAACGGGGGCGACCACGGCTGGTTTGGTGGCATAGGTCGATTTGCTGGCAGAACTTGTTTTTGCCTTTTTCGTGGCATGGGTGGCTTTCGCCGGTTTGGCAGTGGGGTGCTTGGTCGCCTCGGCGGCGATGGCAGTTTGACCCATCAGCATGGCAGCGAAGATCGCGCTCACGCTGGCCCGTAGTTTGAAGTTATAGTTGACCATGATTCTTCCCGCCTCTTTATCGGTTGAATTTAGCGCCGGCCGGATGGTTCGAACCATGAATCATCGAGTGGCAGCTTAAACAGTTGAGTCCATTAGCCTGGGCACGAGGCGACAGATTGTTGAATGACTGCCGACCATTGATGGTCGTGACATCGCCATTAATCAGGTTCGCACCGCTGTCCACTGTCTGTGCATGGTCGGCGGTATGGCATTCTTGGCACAGCCAAGGCGTGCGCTGCTTCAACAAGGGAGGGTTGTTGGAACCGTGCGACGTGTGGCAGTTGGTGCAGTCATCAACCACGGGCGAGTGTTCCCATAAGAAGGGTCCGCGCTTCTCGGCATGGCAGGTGTAGCAAGTCTCGTTAGTCGACTGCTTTATCAGCATCTTCGGTCCGGTGGAACCGTGGGCATTGTGGCATTCGGAACAGGCGGTCTTGCCGACCAAGATGGGGTGGACGGAGAACAGATGGATTTCCGCCCGCTGGGTCTTGTGGCAAGTGAAGCAAACGTCGGGTTGGCTGATTTTTTCCAGCACCTTATCCTTGGGCACATGGGAGGTGTGACAGTTGCTACAGGTCACGCCTTGCATTTCATGCTGGCTTCCGCTCCAGTGTGTGCGCAAACCGCTTTCGTGGCAGCCTATGCATTTATCATTCTGGGTAACGGCAGGTGTCGCTTCATAGGTTTTGTTTTTTGTGCCATAAACGATGTCCGGGGCCGCCCGCCCTTTTTGGCTAGGGTCGCCTTTCAAGTGGGTATCACTTTGACCGTGGCACTGTTGGCACGATGGGGTGCGGGCATCGGCCCGGTTTCCGTGCGCTGACTGGTAAATAGAGAGGAGGGGTTTGGTTTCCGTCTCGTCGTGACAGCGTGTACACACCGCGTCCCGGTCTTCGGCAGGTTTGACAGCGGTTTTTCCCGTGGCACCCACCACTTGGGTGGATGCGGTCTCTGCGTGGGCCGTTGCAAACAACATTCCGCAGAGAAGGATTATTTTAATTAATATTTTCATATGTTTAGCTTTTCAGGTTCTAAGTACTAACGGGAGCGACATGAGAAAAAGCCCGGAATTTTAGGGTTTGGATAGTCATTTTGATGCCGCATTTTAGGTGGCCTACACCGCGAATGGCAACGGTTAAGGACTCCCGAGATGGCATCAAATCAGAGGGAAAGAATCCAATCCACTAGGTTTTTGGTTTCGGCCGGGTCGTCCGATTTCAATATCTTGTGATCTTCTTCGTGACCGTCGGGAAACTTGGCTTTTTCCCCCGAGGTCAAATGTTTTGTCAATTTTTCTTCGGCATTTGGCATTGCCTTAAATTTGACGGCAATTTTTCTCCAGGCGGGGCCGTCCTTGTCTTTGTCTATGCCATGGCAACGAAAACAGTTGTTTTGCTTGGCCAGGGCTTGCGCGGCTTCGGCATCGACCGCACAGGCATCCGCCGATAAAACCAGCGCGAACAGGGCAGCGGCAATACAAGCGTAAGTGATTGGTGTTTGTGTAAGTTTCATAAAGTTCCCCGCAAATGCTATTTTTGTAATTGACGCTGCATTTAATAGTGGCTGTGGCTTAATGTCAACAGGTAGTTGTTTTTTTGCACAAGAAACTCACTGTTAACTCATGGTTGCCAATCTCGCAATGAATGGTGAGCAAGGCAGGTCTTTGCAAGTTCCTTTATTTTCATCGGGTTTCATTGGGTCTGGGCTAAGCGAATGGCTTGTGTAACCCCGTTTAATGGAAAAAAATCCGTTCGGCACATTTAAGTCAATGGGTAATTCCACCCATGGGTTGTAATTGGGCTTATTCACTGATGTCACGCACCGACTGTTCACGTTCGGCATATCGCTGACCTTGGCAAGGAGCGTCAGGGCTTGCTTTGACTGGCAAGGCTTGCCCCTGCCTGTCTGCGAACGGTGGAGTGCAACCAATACTCGGCGCCCTGCCGCGCCTGGCCAACAGCAGGGTTGACATCCATCTGTATTCGGGCCGGGTTGACATCCATGCCGGGAATGCCCCCGTTGCACGCCGTCAGCGTGGGCCAAGCGCCCGATACAGGCTTTCGCGTGGAATGCCCGCCCTCTCCGCGACAACGGCCATGCCTTGCGCTTCGGCAACGTGCCGCAAGGCGGACAAAAGGGCTTCGCGCCCGCCCGGTTGGTCGGCCTCATCCAATGCCACGGAAAGGTAGTCATCGGCAAAGGCGGGGTCTTGGCGTAATAGCTCCACCATCGCCTCGCCATGGGGTCGGGATGTTTTGCCCATGGTGCGTTTCTCCGGTTCCAGTCTTTCCAACCTGGTGCAGGGCGTTATCGACAAATACAATTCTTCCCGTCGCCCAAGCGGTTGTCCCTGTTGCTGCGCAGGTTGACCGGCCCGATGCGGTTTCCACGGTTTGTCTGGCACACAGCGCAACCCGCCTGCCTCGGGCCACAGACTCCCATCAAAGTGTATTTGACTTCAGGTGAGGAATTGGCTGTTTTGTGCTAGTCTTGAACTAAAAGTGGAGCGAATCCACTTGCATTGCTTGCATTTTCCAATCAACAGGGTCTTGACGTTTTATGGTTCCCCCGACGGGCACGTTTTATATTGATGTTGTCTTCTTCGTCTACGGCCTGTCGCTTATTTTATTGGGCATCGTCGTCACGGTCAGGCCCAGGGAAGATAGCCGTTTCGAACTGGCCCGCTTCATCTGGCTGCTGGCTGGCTTCGCTTTTCTCCATGGAATGCTGGAGTGGGCGTATCTTTGGAAGGTGGTTCGCGGGGACAATCCAGGGCTGGAAGTGGCAAGGCCGGTTTTCCTGTTTCTTTCGTACATTTTCCTGTTTGAATTTGGCAGGCGGCTGCTGCTGGCTTCACTGTTGCCAGAATCCACGTCGCGATTGACGGCACTGCTTTCCCCATTTTCTTTTTTCATCTTGCTGTCTGCGCTGCTGCTGGCGGTGGGGTTTGCCGACGGCAAAGCCGAAGCGCTGGAAATCGGGGCGAGGTATCTGCTCGGCTTCTCCGGTTCCACGCTGACCGGCTGCGGATTTTACCTTTATTGTAAAAACCGGATTCGCCTCGTCCTCGTCGGCAGGGAGTTCCCGCCCATCCGAAACGCATGCCACTTGGCTGCCTTGAGCTTCGTCGCTTATGGCTGCTTGGGCGGCTTGGTGGTGCCGCAAACCGACTGGTTTCCTTCTGTCTGGCTAAGTCAAGAGCGTTTTGGCGAAGTAGTGGGCTTGCCGGTGCAAGTGTTCCGGGCAGCTTGTGCGATTGTGGTGGCCTTGTCGGTCACCCAACTTTTATGGATATTCCACATCGAGACCCACCAACGGCTTCTGAATAGCTTGGCAGAAACCGAACAGGCGCTCACCGAAGTCCGCAGGCTTCGCCATCGTGACGAACTGATTCTCCAAGCGGTGGCAGAGGGAATCTGCGGTTTCGATATGAGCGGGAAGATTGTTTTCATCAACCCGTCTGCCTTGGGTATGTTGGGCTACGCAGAGACTGAACTGCTAGGGCAGCACTTCGACGCCTCCATTTCCGAAAAGAGAAAGGATAGGGCCGGTCTGAATGAGTTGGGGGTTATCCAGCAAGTATTGCATGACGGCCAAGTCCGCCAAGGTGAATTGTCAACCTTGCGACGCAAAAACGGCAGTAGCTTTCCGGTGGAGTTTCGGGCTGCACCCATCGTTGACGAGGGAGTCCTTGCCGGCGCGGTGGTGACGTTCCAAGACATAACCGGGCGCAAACAAGCCCAAGACGATCTGGACGCCCAAAACAAAACGCTCAACGCCATCACCTCGTCCACCCGCGATGCCATCGTCATGATTAATGACATGGGCAACGTTTCTTTCTGGAACCAAGGCGCTAAAATCATGTTCGGTTATCCCGCCGCCGAGGTCATCGAACAAAATCTGCATAAATTGATTGCCCCGGAACGCTTTTTGCCCTCGCACAAGGAAGCCTTTCAGGCTTGGCGGGAAACGGGCAAAGGGAATGCCGTAGGGAAAACCCTGGAACTGATCGGGGTCAGGAAAGGGGGGCAGGAATTCCCCATCGAACTATCCCTGTCGTCGGTGCTCCTCCGCCAGCACTGGTTCGCCGTTGCCATCGTCAGAGACATCACCACGCGCAGGCAACAAGATGAGATACTAAACTTGGCCAAGCAAGCTGCCGAGTCCGCCAACCGGGCCAAATCCGAATTCCTAGCTAACATGAGCCATGAAATCCGCACGCCGATGAATGCCATCCTTGGCCTGATCCAGTTGGTGCTAGACACGGCGCTGACGCCGAAGCAGGAGGATTTTTTGCGCAAGGCCCATGCGTCATCGCGGGCCTTGCTGAACATACTCAACGACATCCTGGACTATTCCAAGATCGAGGCCGGCCGGTTGGAGATTGAGCGGATGCCGTTCCGAATCGAGGAAACCCTCAAGGATGTGGCCGATCTTCATGCTGCGCGAATGGCCGAGAAAGGGCTGGAATTATTCCTTGAGATTGACCCCGAAGTACCCCATGCGGTGGTTGGCGATGCCATGCGACTGACGCAAATACTCAACAATCTAGTGGGCAATGCAGTTAAATTCACCGATCATGGCGAAATCCACGTTAAGACGGAAGTGACCCATGTCGGTGACGATGCGCTTACGCTGCGCTTTTCTGTGCGCGATACCGGCATAGGGCTTACCAAAGACCAAATGGATCGTTTGTTCCAGGCTTTCACCCAAGGCGACAGTTCGATCACCCGCAAATACGGCGGGACCGGCCTGGGGCTGACCATCTGTCAGCGGTTGATTGGCCTGATGGGGGGTGAGATCGCTGTCTCCAGCATGGAGGGGCAAGGTGCCACCTTTGTCTTCACCCTCGCCGTCGGGGTTGCGCCGAGCCAGTTTTCCCATCCCGATCTGCAGCAGTTGGAAATAGGCAAAATTCTTGCCGTGGATGACCAAGAGACCGCCCGCATGATCCTGAAGCAAATGCTGGATGCATGGGGTTTGGAGGCCCACACCGCCGCCTCGGGCGAAGCCGCACTGGCGCTGATTGAGGAGGCGGAACTCACGCGCCGCCCGTTCAACGCTGTGTTGCTGGACTGGCGGATGCCTGGCATGGGCGGCCTTGAAGTGGCACGCCGGCTCCAGGAGGATGCCAATCAGGCCCTACTTGCCCATCCGCTATTGGTGGTCATGATTACCGCCTATGATAGGGAAGAGTTGCTCGCGCAAGTCGGTTCCATCCATCTGGACGGGGTTTTAACCAAGCCGGTGACACCCTCCGATCTGTTTGACGCGCTGGTGAATGGCCGCCATCCAAAACCCGCTGCCCCGGCTAAACTTTGGCCAGGGGTGGCCGATGCCCCGCCTGACTTTAAAGATTCGCGCATCCTGCTGGTGGAAGACAATGCCATCAACCAGCAAGTGGCCGCGGAATTCCTGAAGCGGTTCAACATGACGGTCGTCCTTGCCAACAACGGGCTTGAAGCGGTCGATTGGGCCAGCCGGGAAAACTTCGATGCCGTTTTCATGGACTTGCACATGCCCGTCATGGACGGCTTGGAGGCCACGCGGCGCATACGCGAATTGCCTAATTGCCGAAATTTGCCCATCATCGCCATGACTGCCGCCGTCATGCCGGAAGACCGGGAGCGTTGTGCCGCTTGCGGCATGGTGGACTTTGTCTCCAAACCCATTGACCCGGACGAATTGACCCAGGTTCTGCAACACTGGATCAAACCGAGGGGAGAGGGAGCCAATGCTGTTGAATTGGCAACGCCGGGGAATGCCGCGCTGCCTGCCTTCCTGCCCGGATACGACCTTGACCAAGCCCTGAAACGCTTAGGCGGGAACCGCGATTTGCTGGTCCGGTTGCTACGTAGCTTTGTCAAGGAGCATGCAGGGACGCTGGCGCAACTTGATGCCTTGCTGGAAACAGGCGACAACGCCAGTGCGCTTGACTTGCTGCACACGCTGAAAGGGGTGGCATCCAATCTGGGGGCGTCTGAACTTGCCCGATGGTCGCAGCAACTGGAACAGGAAATCAGGGCTGGCGTTCCGTTATATTCACTCAGTTCCTTTGCCGACGCACTGACGGTGGCAATGGATGGACTGTCCACCCAAGTTCCTCCCGACAAAGGGAAACCGTCACCGGAACACTTGGATACCAAAACCTTGGCTGACTTGTTGCGTGGCCTGGCACCCTACCTGCGGGAACGCGAAGTAATCCCCGACGAACAGAGTCACACTTTATTCCGGCTGGCCCAAAACGACTTGACAGACGCACCGTTGGCCAAGCTCATTCACCAAATCGACCAATTCGATAATACCGGGGCTTTAGCCACTATCACCCAACTAGCCGCCACCTTGGGTTTGGAGTCATTCGCTTGATTGCACAACGTTCGGAAAAACCCCTCATTCTGCTGGTGGACGACATGCCGGCCAACCTTCATGTCTTGGTGTCGGCCTTGCGGGCTGACTACCGCATCAAAACTGCCACCTGCGGCGGCGATGCCTTGGAATTGGCGAAACGCAAAGATCGGCCTGAACTGATACTGCTTGATGTGATGATGCCCGGCATGAGCGGCATCGAGGTTCTGCAACATCTTCGGGAATGCCCGGAAACCCACGGCATCCCGGTGATATTTGTCAGTGCGGACACCTCCGAACAAAGCCAACTGGACGGCCTCGAACTGGGCGCGGACGACTACCTCACCAAGCCGGTGATGACAACCATTCTGCAAGTCCGTGTGCGCAACCTATTGCAACGCAACGATGCCTATCGCAAGCTTGCGCAGGCGCAGCAGCGGCTGGCGGAGGAAGTGGCCGAGGCGGCGAAGTACCTCCGTTCGCTATTGCCCGAACCAATCAAACGGGGACCGGTGCGGGTCGATTGGCGATTTTTGCCATCGACGGAACTGGGCGGCGACTCGTTCGGCTATCATTGGATTGACGAAGACCATTTCGCCGTCTACCTGCTGGATGTCAGCGGGCATGGGGTAGGGTCTTCCTTGTTATCGGTATCGGCCTTGGATGTGTTGCGTTCGGAGGCTTTGCCCAACACCGATTTCAGGGACCCGGGCCAAGTGCTAAGGGGGTTGAACACCGCCTTTTCGGCAGACTTGCATGACGACAAGTTTTTTTCGATCTGGTACGGCGTATTCCGCAAAAGTGCGCGACAACTTGCCTACGCCGGCGGGGGGCATCCGCCGGCGTTGTTGTTCAATGGTTCGGTGCGGAGTCAGTCCGGCCTAATCAGACTGGAGTCCCAAAGCACGTTGATTGGGATATCATCAAACGAACAGTTTGCAACCAAAACCGTGGCGCTAGGTCATATGACACAAGTCTTTCTGTTCAGTGACGGCGTATTTGAAATAGAACGGCAGAACGGCGATATGTGGGAACTGGATGACTTGGTCAACTTCCTATGTACCGCGCCGCTGGACGCTCCACTGATGGATCACCTGCTCCGCCATGTCCAGGCACTGCAAGGGTCCGATCAACTTGCGGACGATTTCTCGATCATGGAAATCGACTGGCTAGGCCGGAGGGCGGAAGACTATAATCCCTGATTATCATCAAAAATAGGAGA
This sequence comes from uncultured Methylococcaceae bacterium, assembly GCA_903857165.1. GTDB lineage: Bacteria > Pseudomonadota > Gammaproteobacteria > Methylococcales > Methylococcaceae > Methylumidiphilus. The sequence goes on from CAIODU010000419.1 coordinate 16,839, forward strand.
TTCACTGAATGCCCACTAGAAAACCCGCGCCGGACCTAAACAAACTCGACCGCATCGTGGCCGAGGCACGGCGCAACCAAGTAGAGCGCGAACGCGGCTATCGCGAACAGGCACTAAAACTATTCCCGTGGATTTGTGGGCGCTGCGCCCGTGAGTTCGACCTCAAAAACGTGCGCGAACTCACCGTCCACCACAAGAACCACAACCATGACGACAACCAGCCGGACGGCAGCAATTGGGAGCTGCTGTGCCTGTATTGCCACGACGAGGAACACCGGCGGTACATCACGGCGGGGACTTATGGCGGTTCCAACACGGACAAGCCCAAAAACACGGGCGGCGGACACAAGCCCTTCGCCGATTTGGCGGCCTTGTTAATCAATAAAAGCAATGTGAGTTAAACTGAGTGTCTTTCACCTGTAGCCTCTGCGGCTACCTAATCGCCGATGTTACGCATGGGCCTAAGGCTGGTGCGTCAAAGCTTGCTTTGACAGGCAAGGCTCGCCTTGCCCCTGCCTGTCTGAGACAGGCGGTCAAAGCAAGCTTTGACGCTCCATGCGTAACGTCAATTATTCAAACTGTAATAAAACTGTTAACCGGAGAATGAAGATGAACCAACGAGTTGCCCTATTGTTAGCGCCATTGTTCTTTGGCTTGGCCCTGAATTCGGCCTCGGCCTGGGCTTATGGAAGCGGCGGCGGGGGCGCGGCGAGTTGTGCGGAGGCCAAATTTTACGACGAATCCCCCGCCAGAAATTCCGTGCTTCCTTCGGTCAGTGAAATTGCCTTGGTCGCTTCGGACAATACCGAAATCCCGTCGTTGGAATTGCAAGTCAACGGCAAACCCATGAAGCCTGAAGTGAGCCAACGCCGGTCCGGCGAATGGGATTTGAAGGTCAAATTGCCCGAACCCATCACCCAGGCTGGTAAAGTCCGAGTCACCTTGACCGCCAAATCCAAGGAAGGCTGCTCCACGTTTTTCCCGTATTACCTGGAAATCAAGCAATGACCCGGCCTGACGGGGTCTTTCCAGAAAGGAATTGGGCATTTTCAATACACCTGTCCTAACCGCAGTGACGCAGGCAATGCCTATGCGTCCTCACGACACGACAGCCTAATCGGGGTGGTTTTGATGGCTTTTTCGAGTTGAGGTTACGCCAATGTTTGAAGCATTGATCGGTCAATCGCCGAATTTTGAGGCGATGCTGAGAAGCGCAAAAATGGTGGCTGCGACCGATGTGACCGTATTGATCCGCGGCGAAACCGGAACCGGCAAGGAACTGCTGGCAAAGGCATTGCAAAACCAAGGCCCGCTCGCTAAAAGACCCTTCATCACCCTGAATTGCGCTGCCCTTCCTGAGGCGTTGGTGGAGTCCGAACTATTTGGCCACCGCCGGGGGGCCTTCACTGGCGCGGTGGCAAACCAAACCGGACGCTTGCAAGCCGCAGACGGCGGCACCCTGTTCATGGACGAGGTTGACTCATTGCCCCTGCCCGTCCAAGCCAAGCTGTTGCGTTTCCTTGAAACCGGCGACATCCAGCCGGTGGGTGACACTTTTTCCCAACGCGTCAATGTGCGCATCATCGCCGCCACCAACACCAACTTGGAAGAGAGAATCGCCAATGGCGAATTCCGCAAGGACCTCTACTACCGCCTCAACGTCGTACCCATTGAAATCCCGCCGTTGCGTGAGCGCATGGGCGACATCCAACTGTTGCTGAACCATTTCCTGCGCCATTTTGCCGCCGCCCACAAGCTACCCGCACCCACCTTGTCCAATCGCGCCATCGCCCGGCTGTTGGAGCATGGCTGGCCCGGCAACGTGCGGGAGTTGCGCAATGTTTGCGAACGCCTTTGCATCTTGCTTGCGGGGCATCACATAGAAGTGGAAAACCTGCCTGAAGAAATCATCAAACCCCCGGTTGCGGGGGGCGGGTTCATCCTTCCCGAGGAAGGCGTTGAACTGGAGCAAATGGAAATTGACCTGATTCTGCAAGCGCTGGAGCGCAGCCAAGGCAACCGCAGCCATACCGCCCGCTTGCTTGGCATCACCCGCGACACCCTCATGTACCGGATGCAAAAATACAATTTGCGATAAACCTAAATCCGCCAGCCGGAACGGCTGCACGGGCGAATTCATTTGCCAAATCAGTGCTTTACTGCGTAACATCCGTTATGCTAGAATCAACCCGTCAATAACATTCGAGAATAGACTATGAGCATACTAGCCAGACACCCCGTCATTACTTTTAGCCTTGGCCTTGCCGTCGGCTACATGATTCACAAATACCGCAAAGAAATCATCGAGGCAGGCAACGCCGCGACCGAGAAAAGCAAGGAGTTTGTGTTGCAGCAAAAGGAAAATTTAGGGGATATTCTAGCCGAAACCCAAGACAGCGGCGAAAGCCTTGCCGATTCCTAAACGCTTGGAACCAGCCAGGCATACAGCGTTTTCTATATCTATTAGTTACTTAAAAAATGAATTTCATACAATGCGTAGGAGCGGGCCATGCCCGCGAATGATTGATCCCTTCGCAATCGTGGTCAGTTTATCGCGGGCATGGCCCGCTCCTACAACACTACAAAGTAACTCATTGGTATTAAAAACGCTGTATCCTGTCTGGCTCGACTGCGCTGGCTTTGCAATAAGGCTTTGCCAATATGGGGCAACCGTATAGCTCAATGAAGTCCCTGCCCAGCAGCATCATTTCCTTGCAATGGCCTTTCTGCTGGATTCTGGGGTGCTTTATAGTTGTCGGAATATCCCTTAATCCTTCGGCAATGGCGGCGACTCCCAACTTGACATTGCCCAAGACCGGGCTTACTGCCGAAGAATTGGCTGTTGTGGTCAACGACAGCGACCCGATGAGCGCAAGCATTGCCGAGTATTACCAGAAACGGCGGGGGATTCCAAAGGAGAATATCCTGCATGTGCGCTTTGCCGCCAATACACCCAACTTGCCGCGCAGCCAATTCAAACCGATAAGGGATTCTGTTTTGGCCCAGACCGGCCCTGCCATCCAGGCCTATGCCCTCGCCTGGACCCTGCCCTATCGGGTGGACTGCATGTCCATCACCTCCGCCTTTGCCTTCGGGTTTGACGAGGCTTATTGTTCGGCCTCACACTGCGCCGCCACCAAACCCTCCCCGTACTTTGACAGTGCCAGCCATGCGCCTTTTGCCGATTACGGCATCAGGCCCGCCCTGTTGCTGGCGGGTAAAACCTTGGATGAGGTGAAACGCCTGATTGATCGCGGCGTGGATTCCGATTACAGCTACCCGGATCGAACCGGGTATCTCCTGAACACTAAGGATCGCCCCAGGACAGTGCGGGCAGTTTTTTTCGATGACACAGTAAAAATGTTGGGGGAGGCGTTCCACCTTGAACGCCTGGATGCCGACTCGATCAAAGGTAAAACCGACGTTCTGTTTTACTTCACCGGCATTAAATGGGTTGAAAACTTGACCAGCCTGCGCTTCGTGCCGGGGGCCATCGCCGACCATCTGACCTCTACGGGTGGCGAACTCGACGGTAAAGATCAAATGAGCAGCCTGCGCTGGCTGGAGGCCGGGGCGACGGGCAGTTTCGGTGCGGTGGTCGAGCCATGCAATCATGTGCAGAAGTTCCCCATGCCCGCCGTGGCCATGGGGCGCTATGCGCTGGGGGACACGTTGATCGAAGCTTATTGGAAAAGTGTGTTCTGGCCGGGCGAAGGGGTTTTCATCGGCGAGCCCTTGGCCCATCCTTTTGCGCCGAGCTTGGTGAATGTCAGCGCAGATAAAGCCACCCTCAAACTCTTTTCACCCTTGATAAGACAGGCCCAGCTTGACGAATCGGAATCACCGATAGGCCCCTTCCATACTGTGGTCACTTACCCTGTATCACCCGGCATGAATGAGATTGAAATCAGCTTGCCGGAGAAAGACCGGTACTATCGCATCGGATTTTGATATTGGGGGAGTGGAGCGTCAAAGCTTGCTTTGACATCAAGGCGAAGCCTTGACGGATACCTTGCCGAAGGAAGCTTAGGCACTCCACAACCCCAATCCGGGCCAAAGCAAGCTCAAGCGTGGGGATGCAGACGGTTTGGGAACCCCAAGCACCCGCTTCAAAGCCATTAACTTAACGATTCTCGGAGCGCCAAGCCCCAGCTTGGCCTTGGGTTGGCCGATGCCAAGCTGGGGCTTGGCGCTCCATCAATGTCCGTTTTCGCATTCGAGGCAAAGCTCGGCTTTCTTAACTTAATGGCTTTGAAGCACCAGCTTGGGTATGTAGCTTGGGGTTCCGTCGGCCCCATGCCCAAGCGGGTGCTTGGGGTTCCCCCGATGTCGTGGACACTGCGCCGAACGTGAACAGACCAATGCCCCACATCGGCTATAATCAACCCTTCTGCAACGGAATCGGAAACCCTAAGAACATGCCCGCCCCACTGCGCCTCACCCTGACCGACTACCTCGACCCCACCCGCTGGCGGTGGGTGCTTAGCGATGCCAAAGGCGGATTTTTAGCCGACCACACGGTGCAATTGGATCCAAGCACCCGCGAATACCAAGGCTTCGTCGAACTGACCGGCTATCTTAATTTCTACCACGAAGCCTATCCGCCCGAACGCCAACTCGAAGACCTCGGCGATTGGATCGGCGCACAGGTGTTCGGTGGCTTGCGCGCCAAACTTTGGCAGCATTGCCTCAAGCCCGCTAGGCCGGTGCAGGTGCTAGTCCCCCAATCGGCGCAAGACCTGCTGTTTCGCCCCTTTGAACTGGCCCGCTTTGAGAACAAGCAGACTTTCCGCAAGGCGGGCATCCGCTTCATCTATCAGCGCGAAGGTGTCGAAACCCCGGCGGGCGACAAATTGCCAGCGGAAACCAAGCTGCGCATCCTCGCCGTGTTCAGCCTGCCGGTCAGCCAAAACCCGTTGAACCTGCGCCGTGAGCGCTATGGCTTGCAGCGGTTTGTGCGTGAACTCAACCAAACCCAAGGGCGGGCGGTGGAACTGCTTGTGTTGCAATACGGCGCGACCCGCGAGACGCTGGAAGACACGCTGCAAGACGGCGATGGCTGGGACATCGTGCATCTTTCCGGCCACGGCGACAAGGGCGAACTGCTGCTGGAGGACGACCGGGGCGGGACTGATTCCATCGGTGCCGAAGAACTCGGCGATTGGCTGGCACCCTCCGCCGAGCGGCTCAAGCTGCTGATTCTCGACACCTGTTACAGCGGCGCGGGCAGCCATGCCGCCGCCCGTGTGCAACTGGGGCTGGACCGGGTCCAGGTGCGCGAGACCGGCGCGGAAGGCGAGCCTTTGGCGCAAACCGCCCGCACCGTGTTGCCGAGTCTGGCACAAAACCTGGCCGAGCGGCTGGATTGCGCGGCGCTGGCGATGCGCTATCCGGTCGGCGATGACTTTGCCTGCGAGTTGATGCTGTCCCTCTACGACAAGCTGCTGGACCGAAACCGGCCCTTGCTGAGACTGAGCATTCTTTTTGATGGGTTTTCTTGTCTATTTGATCAAATAGACTGAGGGTTGGAGGTTGAACCCCCTCAGGAAGCTTGACTGCAAGCCCCCTTCGGAGGAGTCTCCAATCTACCAAAACAGGAGACC
>CAIODU010000420.1 GCA_903857165.1 uncultured Methylococcaceae bacterium
GATGTTACGCAACGGCCTAGGATTGGAGCGTCAAAGCTTGCTTTGACAGGCGAAGCAAGCTTCGCATTTCCCGCTCTCTTGTCAAAGCAAGCTTTGACGCTCCCGTCATCCCTCTTTCGCGTCCATGCGTAACATCAGTTGGATCATAGGAATATAGGCTGTGTTCAGGCTTTTGCCTGAAGTTTTGAGTCTCAATGAGGGTGTCCCATGCCTACCAATATTCCCGTCCCCCCAGCTATCCCGTCAAACATGCCGGATTATCCGTCAGAGCAAACCCGTCATCCCGGCTTGCTGGAAAAGGACCGTAGAAGGATGCGCTGAAGAACGAAGCGCATCATTCGCGATTGATGCGGCTCTCGATCCAAACGCCATCATGCCCGTATTTGGTGAAGCTGAGGCTGACCCGATGGACTTCCGGCCCGTGTTCAAAGACCAAGGAAAACTCCGGCCAAGGATGGTCGGTGGTATCGGGTGTGCTGATAAGGTGATTTCCAATAATGAATCCACCAAAAGAATCGTCCACGAAAGACACGAAAAGCACGAACGAATCTTGCTTTTGTTCGTGCTTTTCGTGTCTTTCGTGGACTCTTTTTTTTTCCTACGGATCAGATTCTTGATGGGATGTTCTTTCTTAGGAATCACCTAATGCCTAGCTCGTTGCCGATATAGCCGTTGTAGCTGCGGCTGTTTTTGATACGGGCGATTTGTGCGAACACCCTCGTTAAGATTCCCGGAACCGGCACGGCGGGAGGGTCGGCAATGGGGCTGTGAGGCGGCGGCGGCTGAGGAATTACGCCCTCCCCGGTGGTGATAAAGCCCTTGTAAGTGTTTGCCTGCGCCCCCATTCAATGGCCGTAGGAGACTTTTAGCTCACCCGGCGGGTATGTCAACCAAGATAACAACTTATGAACGCCAATAAACGCCGTCAAATCTTTGATCTACTAGCCGAAGCCATCCCGGAACCAACCACCGAACTGAATTACTCCACCCCGTTCGAGTTGCTGGTCGCGGTGGTGCTATCGGCCCAAGCCACGGACAAAGGCGTCAACAAGGCCACGGCCAGGCTTTTTCCGGTCGCCAATACGCCGCAGGCTCTATTTGAATTGGGTGAAGAAGGTTTGAAGGAATATGTCAAAACCATCGGCTTGTTCAACAGCAAAGCCAGACACATCATCGAACTAAGCCGCTTGCTCTTGGAAAGGCACGGCGGCGAGGTGCCAAATACCCGCGAAGAATTGGAAGCGTTGCCCGGGGTAGGCCGAAAAACCGCCAATGTGATCCTCAACACCGCGTTTGGGCAGCACACCATCGCCGTGGACACTCACATCTTCCGCGTCTCCAACCGAACCGGGATGGCACCCGGCAAAAATGTGCTTGAGGTGGAGAAGATGCTTGAACGCCATGTGCCCAAAATGCACAAGAAAGATGCCCACCATTTGCTGATCCTGCATGGGCGTTATACCTGTATCGCCCGCAAGCCGCGATGCGGCAGTTGCGTCATTGCCGAATTGTGCGAATACCCCCACAAGACCGAAGCAGATTGAATTGGCTTATTACAAAAACTGCACAAACTCCCTCGATTGTGTGAGAATGGAAAACCTTGGACGCACAATCGCACGTTTGCATAAATTCTAGGTCGAAGCCTTTGTGCCGACGCACAGGACACTCAACAACTAAAACCCCCTAGAGAGGACACCCATGAAACAAGACAAGAAATCCCTGGCCGCCCTTGTTGGAGCGAGCATTGTCACCTCCCTGTCCGTAGGAGTCGTTAACGCAGCGGAAAACCCCTTCGTGATGAAAGACTTGGCGCAAGGCTACCTGCAAGTTGCAGAAGTCGTCACTTATCAGGGCAAGCCCGGTGAGCCGGCCAAGCCAGCAGAAGCAGCCAAAGCAGCCCCGGAAATGAAATGTGGCGCGGAAATCATGAAAAACAATACGGAAATGAAATGCGGTGCCTCCATGATGAAAGGGATGGACGCACCCGCAGCGGCTCCCGCGGATGCAGCGAAAGCCGTGGAAAAAAAATGCGCTGGCATGAAGATGGAAAAGCCAGCCACCCCGGCAGCCCCCCCCGAAGCAAAATAAGCCAACCCTAATCAGGCCGGCCCGTCCGGCCTGATTGTTTTCCCGTATTCATGAACCCATCAAATTTCTGCATACACGGCGCAGGGCTTGGCCTAAGACGCGACTTTGCCGGGGAAGTCTTGAAATCGCCGCCCCCGGTCGATTTCTACGAGGTCGCACCGGAAAATTGGATGCGTTTCGGCGGACGGCTAGGCAAGCAATTCCGTGCGTTGACCGAACGTTTCCCTTTTGTCTGCCATGGCCTGTCGCTGTCCTTGGGCGGACCTTCCCCGTTGGACGAAGGTTTTCTGCTCGAACTGAAGGCCTTCCTGCGCACACACCAAATCCCCCTGTATAGCGAGCATTTAAGCTATTGCGGCGACGACGGGCTACTCTACGACCTGATGCCAATCCCGTTCACCGCTGAAGCGGTGGACTATGTGGCCTTGCGCATCCGCCGGGTGCAAGACATCCTGGAACAGCGCATCGCCATCGAAAACGTCTCCTACTACGCCGCCCCCGGCAAAGAGATGGAGGAAATCGACTTCCTCAATGCCGTGCTGCAAGAAGCCGATTGCGGACTGTTGATCGACATCAACAATATCCACGTCAATAGCGTCAACCACGGCTATGCTGCGGAAGCATTTTTGAGTGCCATACCCGCCGAGCGCATCGTTTACGCCCATATCGCCGGCCATTATGTCGAAGCGCCGGATTTCCTCGTGGATACCCACGGCGCGACCATCATCGACCCAGTCTGGAAACTGTTGGATACTGCCTATCGGCGTTTTGGTGTTTTCCCCACGCTGTTGGAACGGGACTTCAACATACCGCCTTTGACCGAATTGATGGGGGAAGTGGAGACCATCCGCATGATCCAGAACACCTTCAATGACTAAACCAAGCTTCCAGCAAACCCAATACGCCTTCGCCGCCTACATCCGCGACCCCGGCCACAACCCTGCCCCGTCCGGTGTCAAACCCGACCGGGCCGCCCTATACCGCGAATTGTTCTTCAACAACATCATGAGTTTCATCGGCACCGGCTTTCCGGTGTTGAAGCAAGTGCTGGACGAGGCGCATTGGCTGGAACTGGTGCAAGATTTCTTCGCCCGCCATCGCAGCACAACGCCCTATTTCTCCGACTTCCCCGAGGAATTCCTCGCTTTTTTGCGTGAAGAGCGCGACAACCCGCAAGACCCGCCGTTTCTCTTGGAACTAGCCCATTACGAATGGGTGGAACTGGCTTTGGCCCTTGCCGAGGGCGATGTGCCGTTGCCTAATGCGGCACTGGAACAAGCCCCGTTGCAATGCCTAATCACCCTATCCGATATGGCTTGGCCGTTGGCTTATCGCTTTCCGGTGCAGCGCATCAACCGCGAATACCAACCGACCGAAGCACCCGCCGAGCCGACATTGCTAGTGGTATACCGCGACCGCGAAGATACCGTGCATTTTGTCGAACTCAGCCCGCCGACTTACCGGCTACTGCAAATACTGGAAACCCAAGGGAGCGTTCAAGCCAAGGAATGTCTGTTGCAAATCGCGCAAGAACTGGGTGCCACCGACCCTGCCCCGATATTGGCGTTTGGTGCGGATATGCTCCGTGATCTGGGAAAGCGGGGGGTGGTTGGGGTCAATACTGTTGAATTAAGGAGTAGGTCGGCATCCCCATGCCGACAATGAACTTGTTCTTCCCTCGGCGGCAAAGGGTTGCCGCCCTACGGATTCTGTTGCATAGGCTTAATTCAACAGTATTGGTGGTTGGGGTGGTGTAACGTGGTAAGATGCTCATTCATAGGGGTACAATATATTTTTCGGAGAAATTCATGGGGCTAATCTATACAGAAATCACCCTCAGCAACGCACGTAAACCTGATATTAAGCCGCTGTCTGTGTCGGCATTGGTGGATACCGGTGCTGTGCATTTGTGCATCCCGGAACATATTGCCCTGCAACTCGACCTGGATACTTACGAAGAGCGTGAAGTGGAAACGGCGGATGGCACGTCGCGCAAGCGGCCTTACGTCGGCCCCATACTTGTCCATTTTGAAAACAGGCACTGTCTGACCGGTGCCATGGTGTTGGGCAATGAGGTTTTATTGGGGGCCATTCCGATGGAAGACATGGATTTGGTCATCAATCCCACTCGCCGCACGGTGACGGTTAATCCGGCCAATCCGAATTTTGCAGTCAGTAAGGCCAAATGAACTACAACTCACAACACGCCCTAGAACTCCTCCGCATCGGCTCAGGACGGGATGATGCCAACTTCCGCGAAGGCCAAGAAGATGCGATACGCCATGTTGTCGAGGGCAAAAGCCGTCTGCTGGTGGTGCAGAAAACCGGATGGGGCAAAAGTTTCGTCTATTTCATCGCCACCAAACTATTGCGCGAAGCGGGTTACGGCCCTGTCTTGCTGGTTTCGCCGCTGCTGGCTTTGATGCGCAACCAAATCGCCGCTGCCGAACGCATGGGGGTCCGCGCCACCACGATCAATTCGGAAAATCAAGACGATTGGGCCGGGATCGAGGGCAAACTGGCACGGGACGAGACTGACATTTTGCTGATCTCGCCTGAACGATTGGCAAACGGACGTTTTCGCACACAGGTTTTGGCTGGCATCGCGTCACGGATTGCCCTGCTGGTCATTGACGAGGCGCATTGCATTTCCGATTGGGGGCATGATTTCCGCCCGCATTACCGGCTGCTGGAACGCATTGTCAGGACCTTGCCGCCGACTCTGCGGCTGCTGGCGACCACCGCCACCGCCAATAACCGGGTAATGGACGACCTCATGGCGGTGCTTGGCCCTAATTTGGAAGTGTCCCGTGGCGACCTGAGCCGCGAATCACTGACCCTGCAAACCTTGCGCATGCCCGGACAGGCGGAGCGTTTGGCTTGGCTGGCGGGGCAAATGTCCACTCTGCCGGGCCACGGCATCATCTACACCTTGACGGTGCGGGATGCGAATCTAGTCGCCGATTGGTTGAAACGGCAGGGATTCATCGTCGAAGCCTACACGGGCGAAACCGGCGAACGCCGGGAAGCGCTAGAACAAGCCTTGCTTGATAATCGGGTCAAGGCGCTTGCCGCCACCACGGCGTTGGGCATGGGTTACGACAAGCCCGATCTGGCGTTTGTGATCCATTACCAGACACCCGGTTCGGTCGTGGCCTATTACCAGCAAGTGGGCCGGGCCGGACGTGCCTTGGATGCCGCCTATGGCATTTTACTCAGCGGCGAGGAAGAGACCGAAATTAACGACTGGTTCATCAAGACCGCCTTTCCGACACGGGAGGAGGTTGCCGGGGTGATCAAAGCCTTGGAAGCAGCCCCGCAAGGTTTGTCGGTTCCAGAGATCATGCGGCGGGTTAACCTTAGCATGGGCCGCATCGAGAAGACCATCGCCTTGCTCGCGCTCGAATCGCCCGCGCCCGTCGCCAAACACGAGAGCAAATGGCAATTGACGGCGGCCCGTTTGGAGGAACACTTTTGGCAGCGGGCCACACGGCTGACCGCCTTGCGCCGCGAGGAACAGGCCCAGATGCAGAAGTACGTCGGCCTGACCGAGGGGCATATGGCTTTTCTGATTAAAGCACTCGACGGCGACCCCGCACTGGTCAAACCGCCGACTTTGCCGCCGTTGCAGTCGCAAGTCGATCCTGGGCTGTTACAGGAGGCCATTGCCTTTCTGCGCCGCAGCAGTTTGGAATTCGAGCCGCGCAAAATATGGCCCGCCGGGGGTATGCCGCACTATGGGGTTAAGGGCAAGATCGCCGCCGATCATCAGCCGCAACCGGGCAGAGCCTTGTGCATTTTGGGCGATGCCGGCTGGGGTGGCTTGGTGCGGCAAGGTAAATTCCACGATGGCCGTTTTGCCGATGAATTGGTCGAGGCTTGCGTCAATCTATTCCGCGAGTGGAACCACCAAGTTGGCCCGACTTGGGTGAGTTGCATTCCCTCGCTGCGCCACCCCAATCTAGTGCCTGATTTTGCAGCACGATTGGCAGCGGCCTTGAATTTGCCGTTTCATGCCGTATTGGCAAAGACCGAGCATAGACCCGAACAAAAGACCATGGCAAACAGCATTCAACAAGCCCACAATATCGACGGATCGCTTGCGATCTGTGTGGACAGGCTGCCGCGCCGGGGTCCGGTGCTGCTGGTGGATGACATGGTGGATTCGCGCTGGACTTTCACCGTCGCCGCTTGGCTGTTGCGCACTCATCGCGGCGGCGATGTCTGGCCTTTGGCCTTGGCGCAAACAGGGCACGATCAATGAGTTCCGCTTTATCCACGAACACACTCGCCATATTGCTGCTGACCGCCCCGCTGATTTCGGGTAAAGTTGCAAGCTCGACTGAACTGCTGACTCTGGGCGAATACAAACGCCTTGCCCGCCAGCTTCGGGATTTACAACACCAACCGGCTGATTTCTTGTTACCCGAGTCTGCGGAACTGCTGCGCGAGTGTAACAGTGTCATTGACGAGGAAAGGCTGCGGCGCTTGTTGGGCCGTGGCTTTTTATTGAGCCAAGTGGTCGAACATTGGCAGACCCGTGCCATCTGGGTGGTCAGCCGTGCCGATGCCGATTATCCGCGTCGCTTGAAAGCGCGTTTGCGCGAAGATGCCCCGGCGGTGATTTACGGCTGCGGCGACTTGCGCTTGCTGGACACGGGAGGCTTGGCGGTGGTGGGTTCCCGCCAGGTGGACGAAGCAATGATTGAATATACCATGGGCATAGGCCGTCTTTGCGCGAAGTCGGGCAGGACGCTGGTTTCCGGCGGGGCAAAAGGCATAGACCAGGCGGCGATGCGCGGCGCGTTGGAAGCCGGGGGCAAGGCCATCGGCGTACTGGCGGATAGCCTGGAAAAAACAGCCATGAACCGCGAACACCGTAATTTGCTGATTGACGGGGGGCTGGTGTTGATTTCCCCCTACGACCCCGCTGCCGGTTTTAACATCGGCAATGCCATGCAACGCAACAAGCTGATCTATGCATTGGCGGATGCGGCCTTGGTGGTCAACTCCGATCTCAATAAAGGCGGAACTTGGGCCGGGGCGGTAGAACAATTGGACAAACTGCGCTTGGTTCCGGTATTCGCCCGCTCCACTGGCGAATTGGGGGAAGGTTTGCCAGCGTTGATGGAAAAAGGGGCGTTGCCTTGGCCCAATCCTGAAAATATTGACGGGTTCAATGCCGTGTTCGATGCGAAGGCAGTTTGTTCCACCGAGGGGCAGTTGGATATTTTTGCGGGTAATTGACTGTGTTAAGCTGCTGCAAAACTTTCCGATGGTTTCTTAGTTTACAATTTACTGGCGTGATGCAAAGGTAAGATTCCAGAAGACCATAGAAAAATGTCCATAACCGGGCAAACAGTCTGCAATTTTTGAGCGAAAACAAACATGGCAACGATTAGTTATGAAACCGACGTGGTTGCTTGGTCAAACGAACAGGCAAGGCTGATTCGCGCAGGAATGTTTGACCTGCTCGATCTGGAACATATCGCCGAGGAGATAGAAGACGTGGGCAAAAGCGAACAACGCGAACTGGCAAGCCGCATGGCTGTGTTGATAGCCCATCTGCTCAAATGGCAATATCAGCCGGAGCGCCAAAGCACCAGTTGGAAACGCACGATCAAAGAACAGCGCAGGGCACTCTCCTTCCATCTCAAAAAAGTCCCAAGTCTTAAGCCCAAACTCGCCGACCCGGATTGGCAGGGTGCAATATGGGCCGATGCGGTCACTATTGCCATCAATGAGACAGGCATGGGGGGATTTCCAGAAAACTGCCCTTGGACGATTGAAAATATTCTTGCGGATGGTTGGTTGCCAACATCGAATAGCAACGAGAATAAAGCGTGAAGGCTATTCCCCATCCTATCCAATACCAAGGGAGCAAGCGAAATCTGGCCCCCATAATCCTGCGTTATTTCCCCAAGGGAATTAACCGCTTGGTCGAGCCTTTCGCCGGTTCCGCTGCGATTAGCGTTGCGACAGCGGCGAAAGGGCTAGCTAAAAAGTTTTGGGTAAATGACTTGAACCAACCCTTGGCAGAGCTTTTAAATCTTGTTGCGGAGAAGCCGGAAGAGTTGGGGGCATTTTATGAGCAGTTATGGAACCAGCAACACCCGAACTCGATAGACCATTTTTATCGGGTCAGGGAGGAGTTCAACCGAACCCAAGACCCACGCCTGTTTTTGTATCTGCTTGCCCGTTGCGTCAAAGGCTCTGTCCGTTATAATTCGGATGGGGTGCTCAATCAAAGCCCCGATAAAAGGCGGCAAGGCACCCGCCCGGAAACCATGCGCAAAAACATCATGGGCGTTGCCCGTCTTTTGCGAGGCAAGGCCGGGGTCACTTCGCTGGATTATAGGGAAGTGTTTAAGACGGTCGGGCAGACCGATCTTATTTACATGGACCCGCCCTATCAAGGCGTTTGCGGCAACCGTGATGCCCGCTATTATTCAGGCATTAGCCATGAGGGGTTTATTGAGGCACTAGAGGAACTCACCGCCAGAAAGCTCCTGTTCATAATCAGCTATGACGGCAGGCGGGGAGACAAGACGTTTGGGGAGTTTCTACCGGATAGCCTTGATATGACACGCATCGAACTGGAAGCAGGACGATCCAGCCAATCCACACTGCTTGGGCTTCATGAAGTGACCTTTGAGTCGTTGTATCTTTCCCGTGCGTTGACGGAAAGGCTTAACTTCAAGCCGTCTAACTATCAAAAATCTGTCGATCAGCCGGTAGTCCGGATGGAACGAAGTGGAGTCAAGAGTATACATACGAATACCTCGCACCCTTTTTACAGGCTATTACTTCAATGAGAACTATGGACGGTACATTTTATGACTGTGAATAGTTCACCGACGCACACAATCAAATATTTCAGAAGGTTTAAATATGTCAGCTATAATAAATACAGATGCCAGACTTCAATTTGAGCGGGATAACAGGGCTTCAAGTGACCTAGAACTAGAACCAATCACATCTGAAGACGAAGACTACGAAAGCGCACCGCCAGAGTATGAAATCTCCACTTACCCAGCAGACTTTACTTTGGAAGTACTCTATCTAAAATGGAAAGCTGGCGATATTCTCATCCCTATTTTTCAACGCAGCTTTGTGTGGAAACAAGTCCAAGCCAGCAAGCTTATTGAGTCATTCCTGGTCGGTCTTCCAGTCCCCGCTGTCTTTCTTTACAGTGAACGGAAAAGCCAGAATTTTTTTGTCATCGACGGACAGCAGCGGCTTAAAAGCATTTTCTATTTTCTGGAAGGGTTCTTTGGTGAAGAATTACAGGGGCAAAGGCGAGTTTTTCGCCTTACCGGCATCAGTGCAGAGAGTAGATTTAGTGGTAAAACTTTTGATGAATTGCGAGACGAAGACAAAAAGCGCTTGAAGAATTCCGTGCTTAGAGCCTTTATTGTCCAGCAACTTGATCCTGGCGATGACACAAGCATGTATCATATCTTCGAACGGCTAAACACTGGCGGTACACTACTGACGAATCAAGAGATTAGAAATTGTGTTTACCACGGGTCTTTTATTGAATTTATTACTAGACTTAACAAAGAACAATCTTGGAGGGATATCCTAGGAAAGGAAATTCTGGATACCCATAAAAGAGATGTTGAGCTTCTCATTCGATTTTTTTCGATGCGCGATATTTCAGCTTATGAAAAGCCAATGAAAGATTTTTTATCTAGGTATATGACGAAGAATAAAAACCCATCCAAAGAGGCACTAAACAATAGTGAACAAATATTTCTTAAAACGTGTTCACAAATCGTTGGCGCACTAGGCAAGAAACCTTTTCACATCCGTGCAGGATTAAACGCGGCGGTTTTCGATGCAGTGATGGTCGCATTTTCCAACCATATAGATGTCGTACCAGAAGATATAAAAGAACGCTATGAGCGACTCATAGTGAATAAAGAATTCGACGATAATACTAGGCAATCTACTACGGATGTGGACACGGTTCGGAAGCGTTTCGAGAAGGCTAACACAATCTTATTCGGTTAGGTGTGGTCATGCGTTTACTTCGCATTGATCAGACTCTTGAATTATGTGAAAGCCATTTAACCTCAAGCGAAGCGCAAGGAACTGAGATTGAAGTGCTATTAACACGCTCACTTTTAGTTTTGATTTGCGCCGAATTTGAGCAGGAAATTGAATCTATAATCCAGGAAAGATGCTCTTCAATTGATGATGATTCTGTAAAGGAATTTATTGGTTCATGTGTAGATGCCGTTTTTAGAAGCGTAAAATCTAGCGAGATTGCCGGGCTTCTCAATCGGTTCGGGGTAAACTATAAAGAAGCATTCAAACGAAAAGCTGATGCAAATCCACAAGCAGTCACCTTCTATAACAACATCGTGACTAACCGTCATAGTGTTGCTCACGCAGATGGCGGAAATGTAACCTTCGGCGAGGTTAAACGCTTTTATGAAGAAGGACATATTGTCTTGGATTTTTTCCGAGATACATTGCTTGATAATAATATTTGACTATGTAGTAAAATGTCTTTTTTTGCCTATCGAATAGGCTACATGTGCTAGGGCCGTAGGATGCGCTGAGGTACGAAGCGCATAAATCGTGAACGATGCGCCTCCTTCGTCGGCACATCTTACAGCCGAGTAAAAGCCGGTTAACGATAAAACCATTAAATTCGGAGTTATTATGAAATTACAGGTTGTGGTTCACCCTGCTGAAAAAGGCGGGTTTTGGACAGAAATCCCTGCTTTTGCAGGCTGTGTTTCAGAAGGCGAAACATTTGAAGAGACGCTGTTAAATATTACAGCATACTCAAACAAGCCCTTAAAGAGGTAATTTTATGCGTTATGCCGTGGTCATTGAACAAGCTGAGGGCAACTATTCAGCTTAGGTATCCGATTTGCCGGGATGCGTCACAACCGGAGCAAGCATTGAGGAGATTGAGGACAATATTCAGGAAGCTATCACTTTCCATCTGGACGGATTACGCGAAGACGGTTTGCCTATTCCTTGCCCTTCAACCATTGTCGAGTATTGCTAACTGGCAGCTTAATAATCCATTTTATGCCCCTGCCCATTACAACTATGCCCCGCGAATAACCCCATGTACTTTCATCCTTTGATAGAAAACCATCTGCAACCCATTGAGTCTTTATGTCGGCACTACGCCGTTCGTAAATTGCGGTTGTTTGGTTCGGCGGCAACTGGCTTGTTTGAGTCTGAAAGAAGCGATTTGGATTTTCTGGTGGAATTCGAAAAACCAGTAGGAATGGATAAATTTGAGCAATATTTTGGCCTACAACAGGAACTTGTCAAGCTTTTTGGTCGGGATGTCGATTTAGTTGATTGGAATGCCGCAAAAAATCCTTATTTTCGGGCCGAGGCGGAAAGCGAGGCGAAAATAGTGTATGGCTCATGATATTCGAACACCCGTGCTGGATATTCTGAATTCGGCAGACATTATCGCGAGGGCGTTGCAAGAACATACTTTGGAGGAATATCTCGGCGATGTTTTTCTACGCAGCGTTGTCGAGCGGCAATTCATCACTATTGGGGAAGCATTGAGCCGCATCCGCCGAATGGATTCTTCGATATTTGATACCATCCCAAATGCCCCTGCCATTGTGGCCTTCCGTAATGTTCTCGTGCATGGTTACGATGCGATTGATGACGAAATTGTATGGATTGCCGCGACTACGAGACTCAAAACATTGACGGATACCTTGCGATGGTTGATGCATCAATTAACGTAAACTTATAGGGTTAACAATCTGATTGGATAACAAAAAATACCATTGCCAAACCGACTGGAACTCTTTCTCAAAAAATTATAGTTTATTTACCTATGACCCTACGTATCGCCATCGCTCAAATCAACCTCCTCGTCGGCGACATCGCCGGCAATGCCCGCCGTGTCTTGGAAACAGCAACCCAAGCAAGGGACAGGCTTAAAGCCCATGCCGTGGTATTCCCCGAACTCACCCTGGCCGGTTATCCGCCGGAGGATTTGTTGTACAAGACGCATTTCCTCATGCAAATCGAACTTGCCTTGGATGATTTGGCGAAGCAGACAACGGGAATTACCGTGGTTCTGGGTTTTCCAGAACTAAGCGACGGCATCCTTTACAACAGCGCGGCGGTGTTGCGCGATGGAACCGTGCATAAGGTTTACCGCAAGCAGGAATTGCCCAATTATGGCGTGTTCGACGAGAAGCGCTATTTTCAGGCCGGCTGCGAGCCTTGTGTGTTTGACTTGGAGGGCGTGGCCTTGGGGGTCACCCTTTGCGAGGATGTTTGGGTGTCGGGCCCCGTTGAACAGGCGGCTGCGGCAGGTGCAAAGTTGGTGCTAAACCTTAACGCCTCGCCCTATCAATCCGATAAAACCAGGCAAAGGGAGCAGGCCGTGCTGGAGCGGGTTGCTGCCACTGGAATTCCATTGATTTATGTCAATTTGGTGGGCGGGCAGGACGAATTGGTGTTTGACGGAGCGTCTTTCGTCATGGATGCCGACGGCGAGGTGGTCCTCCGCGCCTCTGAATTCGAGGAGGTGCTGACCGTGGCGGAGTTTGCAATCCAAGCCGGTGAGCTTGTCGCACTGCCCGGAAGCGTGGCGGAACCAGAAAGCGAGGTGGCCAGTGTCTACAAGGCGCTGGTATTGGGCATACGCGACTATGTGATCAAGAATGGCTTCCACGGGGCGGTGCTGGGTCTGTCGGGCGGCATAGACTCGGCGTTGACTTTGGCCTTGGCGGCCGATGCCTTGGGCGCGGAAAAAATCGAGGCGGTGATGATGCCCTCCCGTTACACGGCGGACATGAGCGTCGAGGACGCACGGTTGGAAGCCGAAGCCTTGGGCGTGGAACATCATGTCATTCCCATCGAGCAAGCTTTCCAGGCTTTCACCGGCCTGCTGGCGGATACTTTCGCCGGCCTACCCCGCGACACGACGGAGGAAAACATTCAGGCCCGTTGCCGGGGTGTGCTGTTAATGGCGATTTCCAACAAGAAGCGCAAGATTCTGCTAACGACCGGCAATAAGAGCGAGATGAGCGTGGGTTACGCGACTTTGTACGGCGACATGGCCGGAGGCTTTGCACCCTTGAAAGACGTGCCCAAGCTGCTGGTTTACAAGCTCTGCGAATATCGCAATTCGATAAGCCCGGTCATCCCGTTGCGGGTGCTTGAGCGCCCGCCCTCCGCTGAGTTGGCAGCGGACCAGAAAGACGAGGATTCGCTGCCGCCCTATGCGGTGCTAGACCCTATTTTGGAGCGGTATGTGGAATGGGACCAATCGGTGGAAGAAATCATTGCCGCCGGTTTCGCGGAGTCGGATGTGCTCCGTGTGGCGCGGTTGGTGGACATCAACGAGTACAAGCGACGCCAAGCACCGCCTGGGGTGAAAATCAGCCGTCGGGCGTTTGGCCGTGACCGGCGCTATCCGATCACCTGCGGATTTGGCCGGGGATAATCGACAAGGATTTGCGTCCAACGCGATTTGTCCGTAGTACCGCCTTCAGGCGGAAAAGCCCCGAAAGAACCGGCTAAAGCCGGGACTACGAGCGGATTATTGGCTTTAAACCCAGCCGGCGCTTCCGAAAAGCTTTAATGCAAAGCGCCGGTTGAATCAGTTGAATTTCAGAAACGGCCTCTGCCGCCGCCTGGACCGCCGCCAGGACCACCACCACCGGGCCCGCCGCCCGGACCACCACGGCGCGGACCGCCACTGGAAGAACCCTCGGTGCGAGGGCGGGCTTCGTTGACGCGAATGCTTCTGCCTTTAAGGTCAGTCCCGTCCAACTCTTTGATTGCAGCGTCGCCCTGCGCCTTGTTGGTCATCTCGACAAAGCCAAAGCCTTTAGACTGGCCGGTGAATTTGTCTGTGACCACATTGGCGGTGGAAACTTCGCCGAACTGTTCGAAAGCCTTGTGTAGATCGTCGCTGGTGACCGAATAGGATAAGTTTCCTACGTAAATATTCATCAAAAAAACCTGCTCTTTAACTTTTGCGCCATTTCAAATCATCACATCAGCAGCCTAATCAATGGCGCAACAAAACGAGGTCTGATGACTCCCGCCCCGATAGGGCGGCAGATTCCTAGGTTTTTTCCAATCATACGCTGGAAAACTTATCCAAAATTCATACTGTTGGCTCGGCCTGACAGCAAAGCCAGCGAATGCCTGCCCCTTCAGTGCATGCCGATGGGTCAATCAATGATTGGAACCTTCGGGGAAATCTCCGAACCTACGCCCATTGTCAATGTGGGATGGATTTTCTGTCAACAGTTTTTTCAAAATCAACGCAAAAACTGGGCAAGAAAGTCGCTTATCTCCCCTGCGGTGGCCAGTCCGGTGCGTGCGCCTGACTGCTGGCAGCATAATGCACCTGCCGCGCTAGCGTAGCGCAATAACTCCTTCCAAGGCAAATCCGCTGCAATTCCGGCGGCGAAGGCACCGTGAAAAGCATCGCCTGCGCCGGTGGTATCGACAGCCTGGATGGGAAAAGCAGGCATTGCCCCCTTCATTCCGTTTTTGCGCCAAATCAGTCCACGCTCGCCTAAGGTGATGACCACCATGGGAACTTGTTCTGCCAACCGAGCCAATGCCTCTTCGACATCGTCGCCTTGAAGCCACTGCTTGGCAAATTTTTCCGAGGCTACCAAATAATCCACCTTGCTCATCAAAGCCTGCGTGCCTTCGTGCAAGGAGCCGGCATCCAGCACTAGCGGTATTCCCTTGGCACGCGCCCGCCCGGCCAAGGGAACCGAAACCGAGGGTTCATGACCATCGAGCAACACAACTTTAGGGTTAATGCCGGAAAAGTCGATGTCGCCTTCCTCCAAATGCCGTGTCGCACCCTTGTAATTCACCAATGCGCGGTCACCATTGGGTTTGACTAACACACAGGATAAGGGTGTGGGGTTGGTTCCACGGACCACGCAGCGAGTGTCGACGCCTTCCTGGGCAAGTTCCAAGGCATGGGAATCTCCGTAAAGATCGTTTCCCAAATAACCGGCAAAGGCGGACATGAATCCAAGCCGGGCCACGATGACTGCGGCATTGGCGGCTGGACCCCCACCGCATGCAAGAAAGGCATCGGCCACTATTTTCTCATCCGCAAAAGGGTGGCGGGGAACGGAAAATACTAGATCGTATGAAGCATGGCCCACGCAAAGCACGTCATGGGTTGGCTCGCCTAAGCGTGCCATGGACATCGGCCTTTTTCCCCGTCAACGATCCAAGCCTATGAAGTCCCAAGCTTTTTCGGCAGGCGTAAGTTCGTACTCATCCTCAATTGTTTGCTGTTTGGCCCCTTCCCCGTAATTCATCGCATACACGCGGGCGGCTTCATTGGCGAGATCGTCCAGATCCAGCTTGCGATAGGCTTCTTCCATGATCTTCAGAGCCTTGGGGATGGCTTGGGTACGCGGGTATTTCTCCAACACATCATTGCAACGCTTGGCGGCGGCGACAAAGCCCCTGCGGCGCATGTAAAAATCAGCGACATTGATTTCATACATGGCAAGATTGTTGCGCATCGCGTTAACCCGCTTCTTGGCATCTTCCGTATATTTGCTATGCGGGAACTTAGTGATCAATTCATTGAAATCACGCATGCCTTCGCGCGCCGACCCAGGGTCGCGCTGCGAGGAATCGGTGGGCAGGAAGCGGTCAACAAAAGTGCGGCCCTTGTTATAATTGATCAAACCTCGAAGGTAGTAGGCGTAATCGACCCGAGGATGTGACGGATTGAGCTTGATGAAGCGATCAACCGCAGCCAGCGCGGAATCGGGTTCGTTTTTCTTGTAATAGGCGTAGGCAACTTCCAATTGCGCCTGGGTGGCAAGTTTGTCGAAGGGGTAGCGGGCTTCCAGTTTTTCATACAATTTGACCGCCTTGTCGTAATTGCCTTCCATCAACTCATTTTTCGCCTCTTTATAAAATTGCTGGGCGGACCAGTTGGTGTATTCGTCATCATTGGCGGTGCCTTCCCTTGAGTCGAGCCAGGAAAGCAAAGAACACGATGACACCAACAAGCTCAAACAAAGCGTCAGTGCTGGCAATAAAATAGGGCGAAAAGTCGAAGTGGCGTTTATCATAGTGCTGAGATGTCGCATAATCGTACATGCGTTAAACGGATAATTGTTATTGAGTATACCTTGAAATCTTTCCCGCCAATAGACAAAGCCTCCACGAGGGGCATGTTCCGCCCCCTTTTTAACCAAATTATCATGATCGATTCGTACCGTGTCAGAAACTGAACAGTTCCACGCTGAAATCCCCCTTCATTTGGCCGGTCTGCGCATGGATCAAGCTCTGGCTGAACTGTTTCCCAATTTTTCCAGAAGCAAACTGCAAAGCTGGATCAAAGACGGCCATGTTCTGTTGGACGGCGTGGCCCAAAGCCCGAAACGGAAAGTGTTGGGCGGCGAGCAGGTGGAACTGTTCGCTGAAATCGAGATTCAGACCGACTGTGCGCCGGAAGACATTCCCCTGGACATCCTTTACGAAGACGAGGAGGTACTGATCGTCAACAAGCCGGCGGGGTTGGTGGTGCATCCTGCTGCGGGCCACCGCGAAGGCACCTTGCAGAACGCCTTGCTCCATCATGCCCCAACATTGGCGGGCATTGCCCGTGCCGGCATCGTCCATCGCATCGACAAGGACACTAGCGGCCTGCTTATGGTCGCGAAGACGCTGAAGGCGCATAAATCATTGGTCGGCCAGTTGCAAGCGCACAGCATAAACCGTGAATACTTGGCCTTGGCGCAGGGCTACTTAACGGCGGGTGGCACAGTGGACGAACCCATCGGACGCCATCCCACGGATCGCAAACGCTTCGCCGTGCGGCAGGATGGCAAACCATCGGTGACGCATTACCGGATTGAAGAACGCTTGCCTGGGCACACGCTGTTGCGCGTCAAGCTGGAAACCGGCCGCACCCACCAGATCCGCGTCCATTTGTCCCATATCCGCCACCCTTTGCTGGGCGATCCGGTCTATGGGGGCCGTCTGCGCCTGTTGCCTGGGGGCAATCAGGAATTGGGGGCGGCTTTGCGTGGATTCCGCCGCCAAGCGCTGCATGCCGAGAAGCTAGGCATGGAACACCCAAGCTCGGGAGAATGGTGTGAATGGAGGGTGGATATCCCCGAGGATTTGCAATTGCTCCTCGACGCATTGAGACAAGCCGCATGAAGAACCTGTGCATGGAACCGGACTGGCCCGCCCCACCGGGCATCCGCGCCTACAGCAGTTTGCGCGGGGGCGGCGTGAGCCAAGGGGCTTATGACAGTCTCAACCTTGCGGCGCATGTGGGCGATGATCCAAGTCATGTTACCGCCAACCGGCACCAGTTGCATAATAGCCTGCAACTGCCCGCAGAACCCTACTGGCTAACCCAGGTCCATGGCAATAAGGCGGTCAGGGCAAAAGCGAAGCCGGGCCAGCACCCGGAAGCCGATGCTTCATTCAGCGACAAGTCCGGCGTGGTGTGTGCGGTGATGACCGCCGACTGCCTGCCAGTATTGTTCTGTAACCGCAAGGGCGACCGCGTGGCGGCTTCCCACGCCGGCTGGCGCGGGTTGGCGGGGGGCGTGCTGGAATCGACTGTGCAGAGGCTTGGCAACGGCGGACTGATGGCATGGCTGGGCCCGGCCATCGGGCCAAAAGCATTCGAAGTCGGTGCGGCAGTCCATCAAACTTTCTTGGAGCGGTTGGGTGATTGCCATGAGGCTTTCCTGCAAGTCGACGAACACCACTGGTTGGCCGATCTTTACAGCCTGGCCCGCATGACTTTGGCCCGAGTCGGCGTCACCGAAGTCTATGGCGGCGCTGAATGCACCTTTTCCGACCCGGAGCGGTTTTTTTCCTACCGGCGCGACAGCCAGACCGGGCGCATGGCCACCTTGATCTGGCGCGAATGAGCTAGACTTTATCGGAAACCATTTTCTGATGCAGCAGTGGCGAGTATCCAACTTGGTTTCCGATAAAGTCTACTGTGAAAAAACCTTTAGTTTTTAAGAATTACTTCATGTCTCAGAACAAAATTTCTAAATTCGTTGTTGATAATTTACGTTTGTTAGAACTAACGGCGATTGTTAACTTGAATAAACCATTTTATGATGCATTTTTACAATTTTTACAACAATATGACTATTATGATGTAGCATCCTTTATTCATGATGAGGATTCCAATAAGGCTCGTACAGTGATAGAAGATTATCTTGCTAATCCGGCGGGTGCTACGCTGTATGATGGGGTAGGGAGGCCATACAAAAACGGAAAAGCAAAGTGGTATTTTCTTGCTTGGATATTACGTGATGCACCCGCTCAGAGGCTAGAGCCACTGTTGCGTTCTGTAAATGGTGCTACAATTGAAGAAAAGAAGGTAGAATTAATAAATCATATTCGTGAGTTTGTAGGCCCACTGTTTCCAAGTTCTGAGAAATGGACATGGCCTGTTGTCTCGGAAATTATGCTTGCCCGACTAGAGGGAAGTAGACGCTCATTGAAAGGTACTCGCTTTGAATCTCTTGTCCGTCGTTTACTGACAGAACTATTTTTGGCTAAAGGACTAACGCTTACCGTAGGTGAAAAACAGATTACCTTGGGTGATGAAACATATGACGTTCAAGTTATTTCACAGTCATCGAAAATTCTGATTCCAGTTAAAACACGAGAGACGATGGGTGGCGGACACGCTAACTTATTTACAAGGGATATTTTTAAATCAATATCTGTGGCACAAGAAAATGGATTTTTATGCATTCCAGTTGTTATTGCTGAATCTTGGGGAGGTGACCTTAATTCTCTTAACTGTAAAAATTTTGTCTATATTCAAGCAAATCCTAATCAAATAGATGATATCTCACTGAAACTGGCAAATGAATTCGAAGCGATGATGCCAGTATGGAAAATATTTTCGGAGGCGAAATGACAGATAAGCCAACTATCAAGTCACATGAAATTGTCCATCTTTTAAAAGAAAATGAGGGTTCATATACTCTGCGACCAGAGACAAGTGCATTTCAAGACACAATACTCCATGGAGATGCTTGTGTGGCTTTAACAGCAATTCCCAGTGCATCCATTCAGTGCATAGTGACAAGTCCGCCCTATTATTGCCAACGAGACTATGGAGCATCTGGGCAACTTGGGCAAGAGAAAACGCCAGAGGAATACATATTAAACCTAACTAATATATTTCGAGAATGCCGCCGTGTGCTTAGGGACGATGGCACGTTATGGCTAAATCTTGGCGACAAGTACTCTAATGGTAGGCTTTTAGGAATGCCATGGCGAGTTGCACTTGCGTTAGTCACTGATGGTTGGATTCTTCGCTCAGATATTATTTGGCATAAACCAAACGCCATGCCATCATCTGTAAAAAGTCGCCCAACGATAGACCATGAGTATATTTTCATGTTCTCCAAGGATTCAGATTATTATTATAATGCAGACGCAATACGGGAACCACATGTCACGTTCTCTGAAAACAGCAAAATGAAAGGTGGGCGAAATCATTTTGGGAAGGCTAATGGTACACCTGAGGAAGGAAAAAATTCAGGGAATCCAAATCTCCATAGAGGTCGATGGGATCAAGCATTTCACCCGCTTGGAAGAAATAAGCGCTCTGTTTGGTCTATTCCGCTCTCTAAATATCGGGGGGTTCATTTTGCCGTTTTTCCAGAAAAATTAGTTGAAACTTGTTTATTAGCTGGTTCAGGGGACAATAGCCTTATTTTAGACCCTTTCTGTGGCAGTGGCACCACTCTAGTAGTTGCTTCTCGATTAAACCGCCATTTCCTTGGTATTGATTGCAATATGGACTATTGCAAAATGGCCTTAGACAGGCTTAAAGAAAACCAAGCCGATCTATTTTCCTCCACTCGAAATGTCTCTCTACTGAAAGTCGCGGGGCAATCACTGTAAAAACCCCACATGCATTTACTCCTTTGGATCATCCTGTTCACCCTGATTGGCGGAATTTTAAGCGTCATCGCCGCGTCTTTGTTCCTGCTGGTGCCAGACCGCCACTATTCCAGCATCCTGCCGCATGGGGTCAGCTTTGCCTTGGGTGCGCTGCTCAGCGTGGCCTTCCTTGACCTGTTGCCCCACGCGGTTGAAAACGCCGGGGTCGAAAATGTCCAAGGACTTTTTGCCACCGTGCTTATCGGCATACTGGTGTTTTTTATGTTGGAAAAGCTGCTGTTGTGGCGGCACTGCCATACCCACGACTGTGAAGCCCACAACGATGGCGAAGAACACTACCACCAACCGGCCGGCACCCTCATCGTGGTGGGCGACGGCATTCACAACTTCGTCGATGGCGTGTTGATCGCGGCAGCGTTTCTGACCGACCTGCATTTGGGCGTCGTCACCAGCCTAGCCGTCGCCGCCCATGAAATTCCACAGGAAGTGGGGGATTTCGCCATCCTGCTGCAAAGCGGATACCCGAAGGCGAAGGCGTTTTTTTACAACCTGTTGTCCAGCCTAGGCACGGTGGCAGGCGGGGTGCTGGCCTATTTTGGCTTGGAGCGTGTGCATGACTCGCTTCCCTATTTCCTCGCCTTGGCCGCCTCCAGTTTCATCTATGTCGCCGTCGCCGACCTCATCCCCACCTTGCACAAAAAAACCCACACCGCAGCGGTGATCCAGCAAATGGCACTGATCCTCGCCGGAGTGGCATTGATCGAGGCAGTGCATCACTACGCCGATGGTTTCGGAGTGTAGATTGCCGAACCTACATGCAGCGCATGGACAATCCCCCACACCACACCATGCTAACCACCACCAACCACAATCGAGACAGCGCCGGCTTAACCTACATCTACCCCGTCATCTCCCGCCGTAGCGGGGGATTGTCCATCGGTGTCAATCTCAACCCCAATAATGCCTGCAATTGGCGTTGCGTCTATTGCCAAGTGGAGAACCTCCAGCGCGGTAGTGCCACGAAAACGGATTTGAACTTGCTGGAAACTGAATTGCGTGGTTTTCTGGGTGACGTGTTGGAGGGTGATTTCTTCCGGCGTTTTGCAATACCAGCGGATCAACAAATAATCCGCGACATAGCCATTTCCGGCAATGGCGAACCCACCAGTTCGGCGGAATTTGACCGGGGCATCGGATTGATCGGCTCTGTCGCCGCTGACCATGACTTGCTTGGCAAGATCAAGCTCGTACTCATCACCAACGGCAGCCTCATTCGCCGTGAAATCGTGCAGAGAGGATTGGCGCATTGGGGCGAACTCGGCGGCGAAGTCTGGTTCAAACTCGACAGCGCCACGGAAGCGGGCATCCAGCGCATCAATAACGTCCATCACACAATGGACAGTGTGATGCGTAATTTGGAAACTTCCGCGCAACTTTGCACCACTTGGCTACAAACCTGCCTATTTGCTGTTGACGGACAGCCACCCTCCCTGGAAGAGCGCGAGGCTTATCTGGCTTTTCTCCAGCGGACCCAACGGCAAAACATAAACCTGTGTGGTGTCCTGCTCTATGGCCTTGCACGTCCCTCCATGCAAGCCGAAGCCCCGCGCCTTTCCGCACTGCCCGCCGATTGGATGGAAGCCTTTGCAACAAAAATCCAAAGGCTGGGGCTGGAGGCACGATTGAGCCTTTAGGGATGGCATCGCTTTGGGAGCGATGTCATCCCTCTTTTTCCGTTAAACTGGTAGACTCAAAACCAATAAACGCAGGGGTGAGACCATGAACCAAACCAAGCCAAAGCCACGACACCGCGCCCATGTCGCCAGCCTGACGCCGGGCCGGTTGCGTATCAAGATGAATCCGCAAAACCGCGATGCATTGACCCTGCAAGGCATCCAATCCGATTTGCAATCCCATGAGGGCGTAAGCGATGTCAAGGTCAATCCAGCCAACGGCAGCCTGACCATGAATTTCGACAAAAGCCAATTTAGCGCCAAAGGGATCATGGGTCTGCTGGAGGATGTCGATGTGTTGGTTGAGTCGGTGGGTCATTTGCCAACGGTGGAAGGTGCGGATAATAATGCCTCATTGACTGGTTTTCTGACTGCCGTCGAGGATTTGAACCGGCGCATCAAGTCGGCAACCGGTTTGCCCATCGACTTGAAGTTGGTTCTTCCATGTTCTTTAGTTGGTGTTGGCTTGTGGTCCATTGCCCGGCGCGGTCTGATGATCGAGACCGTGCCGGGCTGGCTGTTCCTATGGTTCGCTTTCGACATGTTCGTGAAGCTGCACCCCATCACCCACCACAAAGCCGATGCCGATGACCTGTAGGAGGAGCGGCCATGCCCGCGGATCAGCGAAGCGTGGCGGGGAGTTCCAACCCCATACGCGCCAACTTAAGGGGTTTTTCTCACGCAACGGCGCAACGTTAATATCTGTGTGTGTTTGTGTAAGGTGATTTACAACAAAGAACATCCCAGAAAGCATGGCTCAATGACTGTTTCATCGGCTAGGGTGTTTCCTTAAGCAGGTTTCTTTGAGGCATTGATTTGCGGGCGGCAATGATGCAACATTGCTGAGATATTCCGAC
>CAIODU010000421.1 GCA_903857165.1 uncultured Methylococcaceae bacterium
GACTGCCGGAATCCAGTCACAAGGATGTGAATCTGCGGGCTGGCAACTCACCTGATTCAAACACTTGTGCAAACGACATGTCACCGTCCATGGCGCTGGATTCCGGCATCCCTGCCGGAATGACGGTGTTTTCTGGATCGGAGGGGCTTGTGTATAACGATGAGAGCTGGAGCGTGGGAACGAGGGAAGACTCCAATACGGAAACCTCGCCGAATGGGGTGCCAGCGCTTCCAGCACGGCATCGGCATGGTGGGCTTCATAGGATTTGGATCGCAGAAATTGATATGGAATTCTATGCCCGCATCACTTTTAACCACACCCTCACCCGCCGCAACCGCCGCAACCGCCGCCTCCTCCATCTCCCCCGCTGGAACCGGCACCCCCGCTTACAGAGCTTCTTGAGTTTATCAACGCTGATTCAACATCGGCAAAGGCAGTACCTGCCAATGCAGTCAAACCGACTGTCGCTACGAGGTGAAGCAAACCATCAGACGTGGTTCTGTCTATGTTCAGATTTTTACGCTTTTCATAGTCGAGCACCGCATCGCCATAGTGGCTACGGCACAAACGAGTGAAACTAATAGACAACCCCAAAAAGAAGAGTACAAACATGATCATAATCAGATATCCAACGGGTTTTCCAATTTCCAGCCCATGCAGTACGCGAACAAAACCAATAATGAGTAAAACCATACATAGAAGGCCGATTCTGACTTGGGCTTTCTTTAATTGATTGGATGGAACATAAAGACCCAATGCTTCCAAACGCAGACTATGCTGCTTAGCCGTGGACAAATCCCCGTTACGGATTTTTTTTTGCGTGGCATTCGGTTGCGCAGCATGCACAAGAACCGCTGCCTCCAGAGGGGTTTGAGCTTCGTCAGGCCTAATCACCTTCAAGATCGGCCTCCAGTAGCAGTAGCTTGAATTGTCTTTATCCAATTCCACGCTTCCACGTTGTAGCAGGCTGACTAAGGCAACATCCACCGCTTGTTGTGGCCCGTTCGCGAGGTGGGCCAACTCCTCTAAAGTCAGCGTCACATCCAGAGGCTTGCCGTTAACCTCCGGTTTGCTCATGACCGAACGAAGATAAAGTGAATAAATCGCAAAAAATAACGAAGATAACCCATAAAACCACAGGAAACCCGCAGCATCGAACTTCATTGGGTTGATGCTATCGGGAACAACACCCGCACAACTGACAATAAACAAGGGCATGACAAGCACTCCAAGCAGGGTCACCCCTCGCCATCCAACCGACCGCCAAGACTTGGGCTTGGGCAACAACCAATATTGACGGCCATTAACCCGGACATGATGCAAATCCTTACCGAACCGTATGGATGAATCAGGCCAAATATCCTCAGGGGGTTTATGACCAAACAGCTTTTCGTAACTGGCTAAGGTGTTGCCATACCAGTCGTTGAATTTCCCTTTTTCATCCTGCCCACCGCGTGTAGGCTCATGATGCAAGGGCTTGCCCAACACCTTGGGGCAAAACTCCTCCCAATAGGATCGGGTGTAGGTTAAATGCAGATGCCAAGCCTGATCGACTTGATCGGACGGCGTGACCGGGTGACCGGCCGCAACCGCCAGAAAAGCAAATTTCTTATATTCTTCAATGACTCGAAGGGTGAATGTTTCAGACCAACGGTTCTCCCTTGCCAATTTTTTACTAAACGGCCATGGCGCTTGAGTATTGTCCAAAGAGAATGCCTGTATTTGTCGATACAACTCAGTTTGCTGATCGTTCATCGTCACACCTCATGTTTCTTAAAATGGATCATAAAGTTTGTTGCTAAAGTATAAATGATTTTCGCAGAAGTCGATTTTCCAAAGGAACCCCCTGCCTAATTTGGCTACCCGCCGCCTCCACCGCCGCCTCCACCGCCGCCTCCACCGCCACCGCCACCGCCACCGCCACCGCCTCCACCACAACCGCCGCCGCCGCCGCCACTCTCGAAACTTCTCGGGTCTGGGAATTGCAGTGCTTGTTGCTGGCGTTCGTAGGCCAGTTTCATAGAGCCAAACACGGCAATAGCCAAGCCCTCGTATTGCAGGACGGTCTTGAAAACTGGGGCAAGTGCCGTACCGCCTTTGGTTTTGCAATACTGATTGTCCAATAAGTATTGCTGGATGACAGGGGCCAGTATTTCGATTTCGGCCTGCCTTTGGGCATCGGTTTGTGCCTTGCGGTAACGCTCAACGACACCCCGGCTCAAAGCTTCGGGTGTGATGTCGAGCTTAAGTTTTGGATAAATCCCCTGTTCCACTGAGTAACCGAAGCCATCGGGTATCTCAAGTTCTCCATCCAGCTCAAATAAAAGCGGTAGGCAGTGCGGGATGACAGGATTTATATTCTCCTGTTCGCAACTATATTGCCAAGCATAGCGCATCGCAGCTTGTACGGTATGCTCGTTATCCGATTCCATGGCACTGAATGGCTCATGATGCAGCCACTTGCCATAGACATCGTTGCAAAAAACTTGGTATTCCTCGGTAAACAGGGTGAACTCATCCCAAAGCACATCCACAACCCGCGAAGGCATGGCAATCGGTTTTTTGTGAATCAAGCACATCAAGAAATAGGGTAAACAATCACCCCCCTATCGCAAATTTCGATTAATTGGTTCACAATGATCCCAACATTCTGAACATTTTCGCCCCCATGCAACTGAGCGACCACAGCCTGCGACAGATCGACGAAGCCTACCTGAAACGGTTGGGAGA
>CAIODU010000422.1 GCA_903857165.1 uncultured Methylococcaceae bacterium
GGTTTCCTGCACCAGCACGACCTTGCCGGACAGTGCCGCCAGGCCGGTGTCACGCGCCTGTTCCATGGCGGCCCGCCTGACCGGCTCGGAGAACATGTCGAAACCGAAGGCGCGCAGGTTGCGGTCGCGGAAGGGTTCGAGGTAAATGATGGACGTGTAGAGGTCGCGCTCGCCGGCCGGGCGCACGGTGTAGTCGGGAAACCCCTCGGCGCGAATCCGTGCGATGTGGGCGGCTAGTTGATGCGGGGGGATGACTTGGGCAAACCCGACCCCCTGCACGCCGGGTACATCTCCACTCGCTTGCAGCCCCTCGACGTAAGCCCGCCACTCGTGACGCTCCACCGCTTTTGAAGCGGCAAACAGGGCGGCACCGCCGCGCAGGATCAGCGCATAGGCACTCAGGCGCTCTTGGATTTTGAGGGTGACCTGGTCGCTGACGAAGGCGAATTGCCTCACTGCATCGTGTTCGATGCCCTGCTTGACTTGGAGGCTGGCGAAAACCGTCGCCAGCAAGCCGATGCCGAGCGCGACCCATGCGGGCCAAGTTTTACGCGATGGAGTGGATTTCAGCATCGAGGGCTTGGGGCAATACTGTTGAATTAACTGATGTTACGCGGCATCGGTTGCGGGCTGTCGTAGGCCGGAATAAGCCCGTTCACGGGCGTTTCCGGCAAAAGTACCCGGGCAAGTGCGGCTTACTTCGCCGGAAACGCCCGCTCGGGCGGGTTTATTCCGGCCTACATCTGAGCTTCAACGGCTCAGTGCGTAACATCAGTCAATCATTTCCCCTGCATAAACGCCTCAAACGCAGCCGCCCGGTCGGCGGCGACGGTTTGCACATGCGGGCGGCTTTCGATCAATGCCAAATGAGCCGTAGCGGATGGGATGTGCCGGGCGATCAAGTCTTCGCCATAGATTTTCTGCAAGGCCAAGCCGAAGGTTCCACAATGCACCCAAAATAGTAAATCCGCCGTGGTGAGTTCGCTGCCTAGGATATACGGGGAGAATTTCGCCAAGCGAGACAAACCGGCCAAGCCAATTTCGACCCTTTCCTTAACCTCTTGTTTGATTTCGTCGGACACCGTGCCACCAAAGAAGGCTTCTTTGTACAGCCGTCTGGCAATCAGTTCGATGTTCAATTCCAGATGTTGGATCAACTCCCGGTTGCGGGCGCGGGCAAATGGGTCGGCCGGGTAAATCGGCTTTTCAGGAAAAGCCTCTTCCAGATATTCCAAAATCGCTTGCGATTCAGACAAGCAACCGTGTTCGGTTTCGATGAAAGGAATTTTGCCCAGCGGGGAGCGTTGCAGCAAAGCCTCGTCTTGTGATGGGTAAGTGAGTCCTTCGCGGAAGGGAATGTCCTTTTCCAGTAGCACCAGTTTGATTTTGTTATAGTAGTTGCTGATGGCAAAGCCATGGAGTGTGATCATAGGGATATTTCCTAGTGGGTTGGGTTGGAAAGGGTGAAGCAAGACAGACTCGTTATATAATTTGCGTTACTATAACGCAAAAACTGTGAGAATTCACAAGCCGGTTCGTTCTGGCGCTTCATTATCATAGGAAAACCATCGCAGCCATGCCCAAAGTCACCGATACTTATGAACGCGCCTACGAAGCTTGCGGTGTGCTTGCCGCTCGCGGAATCAACCCCACTGTCAAAACCGTGGCTGACTATATCGGCACGAATTCGCCCGCCATCATTTCCCCGGCCATCAAAGATTGGAAACAGTCTTTGGCGGCGGAGTCGCTGCGTCGCCTGGAAATACCGGAAGTGCCGGAGCGCTTGGTGGAGTCCACCATCTCGCTCTGGCGCTTGGCCGTCGAGGAAGCTCAGTTGACACTGGCTAAGGAAAAGGCGGCAATGGCCGAGGAAAAAGTCCAACTCAACGCGCTGGTTGGGAAATCCGAGGCCGCCCACCAAGCCGTGCAGCAGGAATATGCCCACTATAAGGAAAGGGCGGAACGGGACGCGGAGGAACTGCGGGCGTTAGTCCAGCAACGTGAAGCCGTAAAGAAGCAGCTTGACGAGGAACATAACCAATCCCTGCAAGCCTTGACCTTGGCGCGTGAGGCGAATGCCACCCTGACCGGAAGCTTGGAGGAAACCCAGCGGACTCAACAACGCAAACAGGCAGAATGGGAGGATAAATTCGACCGCGACCATGCCTGGCATTTGACCCGGATAGCCGAAGAACGGGAACGCGCGAAACAGGAGGAACAAGAGAAGATCGTCCGCTTGGAAGAAGCGCTTGTCCTCTCCCGCCAGCATGTCACCACACTGAATGGCTACTTGGACACTTCCGCAACCGCGACGGGCGAACTGCGTGGCGAACTCAAGGCGGTAAAAGCGGAAAAAGTACGCTTGCTGAAAGAACTTGATGCGCTGCGTAGCCAATTGTCGGACTGTGTGCAGCAGGGCTTCGATAAGGACAAGGAATTGATTGCAACACAGACGGAACTGGAAAATTTGCAAGGCGAACACGGCCAACTGCAAAGCATCCTCGGCAAGAAATTGGAGGAAATCAAGAATCTAAAAGCGAAGCAGATTAAGCTGACACCTGGCAAACAAAATACCTGATTGGCAAAATTCTATTATGGACGTTGTGTATCTGATCTTGACGCTTGGGTTTTTTGCCATTTCTGCTTGGCTGGTTTACAGCTTGGACAAGCTCAGGGGGAAGCCATGAGCTGGGTTTATCTGTTGAGTGGTGTTTTGGCGCTTGGGATTTTCATTTATCTGCTGGCTGCGCTGTTTTACCCGGAGAAATTCTGATGACTGGGAACACCTTGGCGCAGACGGCTATCTATTTGCTCACCCTGTTGGCATTGGCGAGACCACTAGGATGGTATATGGCCCGCATCTATCAAGGCGAACCGATTGGCATCAACCATTGGCTTAAGCCCGTCGAGGCTTTGATTTACCGTCTTTCCTCCGTCAATCCGAAGGAAGAAATGCGCTGGACGGATTATGCCATCGCCGTTTTGGCGTTCAATTTATGTGGATTATTGGCGGTTTTCGCGTTGCAACGTTTCCAAGCTTATCTGCCGCTGAACCCGCAACATTTGCCGGGAATCAGCCCTGATTCAGCCTTCAACACGAGCGTAAGCTTTGTCAGCAACACCAACTGGCAAAGCTATGTCGGCGAAGCCACCTTGAGCTATCTAACTCAGATGATGGGTTTGACGGTGCAAAATTTTCTTTCTGCCGCAACCGGCATGGCGGTGCTGGTGGCGTTCACCCGTGGGTTTATCCGGCGCAATGCGGACACCATCGGCAATTTCTGGGTGGACCTCACTCGCGGCACGCTTTACATACTGCTTCCATTATCCTTGATTTTTAGTTTGGCCCTAGCGGGACAAGGCGTTGTGCAGACGTTAGGCCCGTATCAACAAACCCCCTTGGTCGAGAGTCTTGCCTACAGCCAACCCAAACTAGGCGAAGACGGGCAGGCATTGATGGACGCGGAGGGCAAACCAATCGTTGCAAACCTAGAGTTGCGCGAACAGACTTTGGCCTTGGGTCCGGCAGCTTCACAAGTCGCGATCAAGCAACTCGGCAGCAACGGCGGCGGATTTTTCAATGTCAATTCCGCGCACCCTTTCGAAAACCCAACCCCCTTGTCGAATTTTCTGGAAATGCTGGCGATACTGCTGATACCTGCCTCGCTGTGCCACACCTTCGGGACCATGGTCGGTGACACCCGGCAGGGTTGGGCAATTTTGTCGGCCATGACGATTGTTTTTGTCGCACTGGTTTTCGTTGCCGTGCCAGCCGAACAAGCTGGCAACCCTTTGCTCTTGGAATTGGGCGTGGGCCAATCCGCTTCAAACCTGCAAGCCGGGGGCAATATGGAAGGCAAAGAGGCCCGTTTTGGCATAGTCAACTCCGCCCTTTGGGCAGTGGCCACCACAGCGGCCTCCAACGGTTCGGTTAACGCGATGCATGATTCGTTCACGCCCATCGGCGGCTTGATCCCCCTATGGTTGATGCAGTTGGGCGAGGTTATCTTTGGCGGGGTCGGTTCCGGTTTGTATGGCATGATCGTGTTTGCCATCGTCGCGGTGTTCGTGGCCGGTTTGATGATAGGCCGTACACCGGAGTATTTGGGCAAGAAGATTGAAGCCTACGAAATGAAAATGGCCGCCATCGTCATCCTGATTCCGCCATTTCTGGTCTTGGGAGGCACGGCCTTGGCGGTGCTTGCCGATGCCGGCCAGGCGGCTGTCTTCAATCCCGGCGCACATGGCTTTAGCGAAATCCTTTATGCTTTTTCATCGGCTGGCAACAACAATGGCAGCGCATTTGCCGGACTCTCGGCCAACACGCCTTTTTATAATTGTTTATTGGGTCTGGCCATGTTGTTTTCCCGCTATTGGCTAATCGTGCCGGTGCTCGCCATCGCAGGTTCGTTGGCGGCGAAAAAAATCGTGCCGGTCAGTGCCGGCACATTGCCAACCCACACGCCCTTGTTTGTGGGACTGTTGATCGTCACCATTCTTTTGGTTGGCGCACTGACTTTCGTCCCGGCACTTGCCTTGGGACCCATAGCGGAACATCTAATCATGATCGGGAAATAGGGGCTTGGAGACTGTGTGATGGGCAATAAAACCGTTTCCAACTCGTTACTGGACCCGAAACTTTTGCAATCAGCCGTTATCGAGTCTTTCCGCAAACTTTCCTTCAAACAACAGTTGAAAAATCCGGTGATGTTTGTCGTTTACATCGCCAGTATGTTGACGACCCTACTCTGGATTCAAGCCTTGACTGGTGTAGGCGAGGCCCCCGCCGCTTTTATCCTAGCCATAAGCTTGTGGCTTTGGTTCACTGTGTTGTTCGCCAATTTTGCCGAAGCCATGGCCGAAGGGAGGAGCAAGGCACAGGCGGCTTTTCTGCGTAGCGCCAAGCGCGACATCTCCGCAAAAAAACTGTCCGAACCGCATTACGGGGGCATGGTTGCCAAGGTGGGAGGTTCGAGCCTACGCCGGGGCGACATCGTGTTGGTGGAGGCCGGTGATTTTCTGCCCGGCGACGGCGATGTGATCGAAGGCGTGGCTTCGGTGGATGAGAGTGCCATCACCGGCGAGAGTGCGCCGGTGATCCGCGAGTCGGGCGGGGATTTCAGTTCGGTGACAGGCGGCACTCGCG
This sequence comes from uncultured Methylococcaceae bacterium, assembly GCA_903857165.1. Taxonomy (GTDB): domain Bacteria; phylum Pseudomonadota; class Gammaproteobacteria; order Methylococcales; family Methylococcaceae; genus Methylumidiphilus. Next base: position 5,147 of record CAIODU010000422.1, read on the forward strand.
TGTTGTCAGACTGGTTGGTGGTGCTAATCAGTGTCAATCCGGGCGAAACCTTCCTAGACCGGATGATTGCGATGGTTGAAGGGGCCAAACGCCAGAAAACACCCAATGAGATTGCCCTGTCCATCCTTTTGGTGGCCTTGAGCTTGGTTTTCTTGATGGCGACCGTCACCTTGCTGCCGTTTTCCCTGTATAGCGAGCAAGTCGCCCATGCGGGCAAACCGATCACCATAACGGTTTTGGTTGCCCTGCTGGTCTGCCTGATCCCCACCACGATTGGCGGACTCTTATCGGCCATCGGGGTGGCCGGCATAGGCCGGATGATGCAAAAAAATGTCATCGCCACGTCCGGCCGTGCGGTCGAAGCCGCTGGCGACGTGGACGTGCTGCTGCTGGACAAAACCGGCACAATCACTCTGGGCAATCGTCAGGCGGCAAGTTTCATTCCGGTGAATGGCGTTTCAGAAACTGAGTTGGCGGATGCCACACAATTGGCTTCACTCTCGGATGAAACCCCGGAGGGCCGCAGCATTGTTGTATTGGCCAAGCAAAAATTTGGATTCAGGGAGCGGGATGTGCGCTCCTTGGGTGCCACTTTCGTCCATTTCAGTGCGCAAACCCGGATGAGCGGGGTCAACTTGGGGATACGCCAAATCCGCAAAGGGGCCACCGACGCCATCCGCGCCTATGTCCAAGAACAAGGCGGCCAATTTCCGGATGAAATCCGCAAAATGGTCGATGATGTGGCCCGCCGTGGAAGTACGCCTCTGGTGGTGGCGGAAGGCCCGCGCGCACTCGGTGTCATTGAGCTTAAAGACATCGTCAAGGGCGGCATCAAGGAGCGTTTCGCAGAACTGCGCCAGATGGGCATTAAAACCATCATGATCACCGGCGACAACCGTCTGACCGCCGCCGCCATTGCCGCCGAGGCGGGTGTCGATGACTTCCTAGCCGAGGCCACGCCGGAAATGAAGCTCAGGCTGATTCGCCAGCATCAGGCCGATGGGCGTTTGGTGGCAATGACCGGGGACGGCACCAACGACGCCCCGGCCTTGGCCCAGGCCGATGTTGCAGTGGCGATGAACAGCGGCACACAAGCGGCCAAGGAAGCGGGCAATATGGTGGACTTGGATTCCAACCCGACCAAGTTGATTGAGATTGTGGAAACCGGCAAGCAGATGTTGATGACTAGGGGCGCACTCACCACGTTCAGTATTGCCAACGATGTCGCCAAGTATTTCGCCATCATCCCGGCGGCTTTCGCAACCACTTATCCGGTGCTGAATAAACTCAATGTGATGGGCTTGGCCACGCCTTCCAGTGCGGTTTTATCCGCCGTCATTTTCAATGCCCTGATAATAATAGCCTTGATTCCATTAGCCTTGAAAGGCGTCCGTTACAAGCCCGTCGGGGCCGCCACGCTGCTGCGCAACAATCTACTAATCTACGGGCTAGGCGGCTTGATAGTCCCGTTTATCGGCATCAAGGCAATTGATTTGATATTGGTTGCGTTGGGGTTTGTTTAAAAGCCACGAATGTGTTTCACCCTGCCAACAACTACGACACTATCCGTCATTCCGGCATGGACCGCCGGAATCCAGATTGCAGGGATGCCCCCAAATCCCGCCGTCCATGGAGCCTAGGTTCCGGCGGTCCATGCCGGAACGACGGTGTTTTTGACTTCGGCTGGAAAATCTTTCTAATCAGGAGTTTTTATGCTTTTACGTTGCGTCGTTGCGCCGTTGCGTGAGACCTTCTTTTGCTTCTAAGGAGTTAGATGAAATGCTCAAACATCTCAAACCCGCTTTGTTCATGTTACTGATCTGGACGGTGATAACCGGCGTTGCTTATCCGCTTGCCGTGACCGGCCTTTCTCAACTGCTGTTTCCCGGCCAAGCCAACGGCAGCCTCATCAAAGACAGCCAAGGCCAGCCGCTAGGTTCGGAGTTGATCGGTCAAGCGTTCAGCGACCCCAAATATTTTTGGGGACGGCCTTCGGCCACATCGCCTTATCCCTATAACGCAGCCGCTTCCAGTGGTTCCAATCTAGGGCCAACCAATCCGGCGTTGGCGGATGCTGTCAAGGCTAGGATAAACGCTTTGCGGGGGGGCGACCCGGAAAACGCAATGCCAATACCCGTAGATTTGGTCACCGCATCGGGTAGCGGCTTAGACCCGCACATCAGCCCGGCGGCGGCGGAATACCAGATTAACCGCGTTGCCAAGGCGAGAAACCTGGATGCCGGCAAAGTCCGCGACTTGGTCGGCCAGCATACCGAGCCGCGCCAGTGGTGGGTGCTGGGCGAGCCTAGGGTGAATGTGTTGGGCTTGAATTTGGCGTTGGATGGGGCGGTTCGATGATAGAATCTAAGCGTGATTCCCAGTTTGAAAAGCCGGAGTTGCCTGTTGATTCCATTGGCATGTTTCGTGGCTCAATGCAGAGTGAAACCGCAATGGCGGAGGAACTGACGGAAGGACGCGGGGGCGATAGCAATTCTCATTATGGCTCCATCGCCGTCATTCCGGCATGGATGCCGGAATCCAGTGCCAGGGACGGTGACATGTCGGTTGCGTAAGTGTTTGAAAAAGGCTTGATAGCGACTCTTGGATTCACATCCTTGTGACTGGATTCCGGCATCCATGCCGGAATGACGAGTTGTCTATCAGCACTTTGGCTCATAATGAGAATTGCTGCCGGGGCGAGGTTGAGCGTGACAAAATAGGCAGATACGGTAAGCCTATACTAAATCAATATGGCTGTCATTTCTGCATCATTAAAATATAAAACGAAACCACTATGTTCACACAGCTTACGCTTAGAAATTTCAAGGCTTGGAGAGAACGTATCGAGATTCCATTAGCACCTGTCACGGTTTTATTGGGTACTAACTCGTCTGGTAAATCCTCGTTATTGCAAGCCTTGTTATTGATGAAGCAAACTGTTTTGTCCCCAGACCGAAGCATTCATTTGAATTTTGGCGGGGATGATGCGAATGATTATTTTAATTTTGGGGATTTTGAGGATGTACTGACTAGAGGAGTTAAACCGAGGCACTTTGAGATAGGTTTTTCGCTTACCAGTAATTCGTGGCGAGATATATCGGGTGTATACAAGCGAGTGAATGGAGAGTTCAACGCTAGTTATGGGATAACATCTCATGGCGTGGTCGTTATACAAGAACTTAAGCTAGGTGGTGCAAATTATTATGGTCGAAATGCTAATATTTTCGAGTTAGCAGGTGTATCGGAAGATACACCTATTCATACCATTCATCTACCTATTTCTGATTTGGAGGCGGAAGTACCTGTTTGGGAGCCATCACCAGAAAACTCAAATATTTTTAAGGTGTTGCGAAGAGAAAAGGGGGCTTATTCAATATATGTTGATGATGAGTCACAGTCTCGCGGCAAGAGTGAAGAGTATTCTCCTGAACGTTCTATCGCCTTTCCCCCAAGAGCAATTTACTTACTTGATCGTGATGCTGCGCTCGCAGAAGATATAAGTTTTGCTATCCGCCGTGAACTAACAAGCATTGCCTATCTCGGCCCATTGCGACGCAAACCTGAGCGGGATTATGTATGGAATAAATCCAAGCCGGGGGAATTAGGCACGGATGGCGCTGGTTTTGTCAACGCGCTTTTCGACAGTGCTTTCCACCGATCAAAGAATGGTGAACCGAGCGAGATTGTAGAGGAAGTATCTTCATGGCTGGCTCGCATGGGTGTGGCTGAACGCTTGGAGGCGCGACAGGTAGGTCGTTCCAGTCGTTATGAAATCGTCGTACACAAAGATGGCGTGGTGGCAAATTTGCGCGATGTTGGCATAGGCATTTCGCAAGTATTACCGGTACTGACCTTGGCCTTTTTTGCGCCGGAAGGATCAACGATTTTAATGGAAGAACCAGAAATTCATTTGCACCCGCTGGCGCAATCGGTGCTTGCCGAGCTTTTCGTAGAGGTCAGCCGTAAGCGGCGGGTGCAGTTTATAGTGGAAACCCACTCAGAACATCTTTTCCGGCGTTTACAGACTTTGGTTGCCAAAGAAGAATTATCTTTAGGGGATTGCCGCATGTATTTCGTGGAAAGACAGGGAGCCGATGCAGTTCTAAAGAATCTGGAACCAGATGAATATGGGCGTGTCACCCGATGGCCCGATATGTTTTTTGGCGATGCGTTGGGGGAAACCCGTGAACAAGCCCGGTTGATGTTTGAACGACAAAAGCGGGAACGTCAAGCGTGAAACCCCGCTATGTGGTCGATACCAATGTGTTGATCGCTGCTAGTGCCATGGATTCAGATTCTCCAGTAGCACGGGACGCGACACCCGACGACCCAGATTTGCGGATGCAAGTTTGGGAGTGGCTTAGTGCTTTTCAAAATTCACCTTCCCGTATGGTTCTCGACGGGCAAGGGGAAATCGAGAAAGAGTATGCCAACAAACTAGGATTCAACGATTACGGACGGCAAATGGTGATTCATAAATGGAGTACTTGTGCTGTTGATCTGGTGGACATACTATTCGACGATGACGGCTACGCTTATCTGAATGAAAATTTAGCTGCGCTTATTCACGACACGTCTGATCGCAAATTTGTTGCTGCTGCATTGGCGGCGATTGATGGATGTGGTGAATGCCTGATTGCGAATTCCGGCGATACCGATTGGTATGATTGGGAAGAAGTCTTGCGAACAGTCGGCGTGGAAGTCGAACAAATCATTCCCGAATGGTCTCGGCAAAAATGGTTGGAAAAACAGTCGAATTAAAGCAAGCCTGCCTGTAGCCGCCCTGCTGCGCAATCCGGGAAATTGCCGACACGAAAACCCGGATTTCACTCCTTCCATCCGGGCTACTTGCTTTTGCGGCTACCAACTTAAAGCGGGACAGTTTAAGGTTAAGCAGTTCGTGGTGGGCTTGTCGAACCATGAACGGCTTAACCGTCCACACTTCGACAAGCTCTCTCAAGAAACAGCTATTATATGGCAATTGAAACAATGACTTGTAAATTGTCGAAAAGTCATCAAACAGCGCCAGTAATAGCCGTTTCTTGGCATCGCCATGCCACGCGAAGCGGGGCTTACTTCGCTCAGGGCGAACGGTCAATCCTTTGGTATAAGTGCCCCGCCTTAAGTTGGTAGCCGCTTTTGCCATTCTAGTTGGTTTGATTTAATTGCAGCAAAGCTTGAGCGTGTGAGTAAAATAAACTCTTTTTTTTAATTTAGACAAAACTGTGATATTATTCGGCTAAAATGGACTATTTATTTTGAATTTGTAAAACATCCAAATTGTTAATAAATTTGCACAAATTTTATAAAATGTTAGGTTTCAAGAAAAAAACACAGAGGCTAATATGATTCAAGATTTTAAAGCTATTGTTCTAGTTATGGGTGGAGTCTTTTTGATGTTGGGATTGATAGGCAACATGCAAATAAAAGATTTTTCAATAAATCTTAACCCTATATCGAGAGGAGTATTAGCCTTGTTAGGGGCGTTACTGGTTTTGTATTCTATATACATATACCAGAAAGACTCTTCAGGAGATATCCCTAAGCCATTTCCAAATTCGCCACTTCCATCACCAACGCCAACTGTTGGAAATGGTAAAATTAAATTTACTGGGACAAATTATGCTTTTGGTGCCGGTGAAGTAGACTTCAAAAAAAGCCCATACATGGTGGAAGTAACTATTAAGAATACTGTCGATGTTACTGGCTTCGGAGTTACAAATTCAATCAACATAAAAAAATACGATATGTTATGTATTATTGTAACTCCAAAAAACATTACGCCAGCTTGGGGTAATCAATCATTTAAGCTTGAAATAAATGATAATACAATTAAGGGTGATGTCAATGATCAGGATAGCAATGACTCTCATTTTGTAAAATGGGTTTATGATTCGCAAACTGGTCTGCCAACACAGCATAAATACTGTTTTGATATATCCAAAGTAGATAATATTAATAAATTTCAAATAGTATTGGCACCCGCAAAAACTGGTAAAGTTGTTTTTCAGGATTTTGATTTGAATTAATATTTGTGGCTGCTAGCAACCGTTATTCCGCAACCTACTTGTTGTAATCAGAAAGCGCAGCCCGGATGGAGCGCAGCGTAATCCGGGAGAACGGAGCGGCAATCCCCCGCATTCCGCTTCGCTCCATGCGGGCTACATCGTTTTAACAGAACCCCTGAGTCCATATCATGCACGTCCTGAACGAACATCCCCTAGATCCTGACACTCTCCAAGCTGTACGGATATTTTTAGATCACTTGAAGGGCATCTATCCTGTACGCAAGGCTGTGCTGTTTGGCAGCAGGGCGCGGGGGGCATTCCGGGCTGATAGCGATGCCGATGTCGCCGTATTTCTGGACGGGACACCGGGTCGGTTTGCCGAAACGAAACTGGCACTGGCCGACATCGCTTATGACGTGTTGTTGGAAACCGGCATCCGTGTGCAGCCTCTACCCGTATGGGAAGCAGAATGGACGCACCCGGAGATTTATCCGAATCCTAGGCTGTTGCAAAATATTGAGTGGGAGGGGGTTGCCCTATGAATAAGTGTGAGCTGATGGAAAAAGCAGAACGTGCCGCCTAGTTAGCAAAGCTTTTACTCGAAGATCGGATCGATAAGCCCCCGCATTACGTTTTGCTCCATGCGGGCTACACTCGCTAATTTTATATACTTTTAATGGTGAATACCCATGCTACAAGCCATACGAGAACAGACTACAGTTAAAGTAGGCGGACTGTTGGAATTGCGTCACCCCGAACTGCTCGAAGGCACGGCAGTGGAGATTGTCATCATGCTGGAATCGACACCACCCACCACTGCGATACCCCCTACACTTGCTAGTTTGATTGGTCTGGGACGGGGTTGTTTCACCAATGCTCAAGAGGTGGATGATTTCGTGCGATCGGAGCGCGATGCATGGGAACGTTAAGCGATTTCTTAATGGGCCGGAGGGTGTATCTGGACGCGAACATCTTTATCTACGCCTTGGAAGGCTTAGAGCCTTGGTCCACTATCCTGCGGGATGTATTTTCAAGCATTGATGCAGGAATGTTTTCTGCCGTGACTAGCGAGTTGAGTCTCGCGGAGTGTTTGGTTCGTCCATTCTCCTTGGGGCGTGAGGATATTGCCGGACAATACCGCTGCGCCTTGCAACCACGTCCGACCTTGACCGTCGCCCCCATTTGTACTGACATCTTGGTTTCCGCCGCACGACTACGGGGATCAACCGGATTGAAGCTACCTGATGCCATCCATGCAGCTACAGCCCATGCCTCAACTTGCTCGGCTTTTCTGACCAATGACACTGGTTTTTGCCGGTTACAAAGTATTGATGTCGTCTTATTGTCTAAATGGGTGGCTCGGTAATCCTGCCTTTCTTATTTTGACCAATGAGAAATTGAACTAACCCATGACCCCCGAACGCCCCAACCCCGACGAACTGCTCGCCAAAATTGAGCATGAACAAGCCAAGGCCCGGCGTGGGCGGCTGAAGATATTCTTCGGTTCCGCCGCCGGGGTGGGCAAAACTTACGCCATGCTGTTGGCGGCGAGGGAGCGGCGGACCGAGAACATTGACGTGCTGGTTGGGCTGATTGAAACCCATAACCGCAAGGAAACGGCGGATTTGTTGGAAGGTCTTGAGGTGTTGCCACGGAAGTCCATCGAATACCGGGGCATCACACTGAACGAATTCGACCTTGATGCCGCACTGAAGCACAAACCTGCCATTGTCCTGGTCGATGAAATGGCGCACACCAACGCGCCCGGTTCGCGCCACCCCAAACGCTGGCAGGATATTGATGAACTGCTGGAGGCTGGCATTGACGTTTACACGACGCTCAACGTCCAACATTTGGAAAGCCTCAACGACGACATCGGTCAAATTGTGGGTGTCCGCGTCTGGGAGACGGTGCCGGACACCGTTTTCGAGGCGGCGGACGAGGTTGAACTGGTGGATTTGCCGCCGGACGAGCTGCTGGTCAGGCTCAAGGAAGGCAAGGTCTACCTGCCGCAACAAGCCGAGGAAGCCATTCGCCACTTCTTCCGCAAGGGCAACCTCATCGCTTTGCGCGAATTGGCGCTGCGGCAGACGGCCAGCCAAGTCGACTCGCAAATGCTGGATTATCGGGAAGGCCATTCCATCCGTGAAATTTGGCCGGTCGCCGAGCGCATTTTGGTCTGTATCGGTCCCAATGAATTAGGCGAGCGCCTAGTGCGCGCCGGCAAGCGCTTTGCCGTCGGTTTGCGCGGCGAGTGGATCGTCGCCTATGTCGAAACGCCCGAGTTGCAACGGCTGCCAGCGGAAAAGCGCGATGGCATACTCCGCGTCCTACGCCTTGCCGAGCAGTTGGGGGCCGAGACGGTGACGTTGAGCGCCAATGTGATGAGCGAAGCCATCATCAATTTTTGCAATGATCGGAATATCACCAAAATCGTCATCGGCAAGCCCAGCCGCCGGGGTTGGAAACGCTGGTTGTTGGGTTCGGTGGTGGATACCCTGATCAGCGAGGCGCACAATATCAACCTTTATCTATTGGGCAGCCCTCAACCCGGCACGGGACTCTATGAAACAGAATTGACGCACTACCGAAGAGGTTCGCAACCGGCGCTGAAGGAAATCCTCGGCAAACGCAAAAAAGGCTATTTTTGGGGCTATGTCTGGGCCATCCTAGTGACCCTGGTCAGTTCGCTCCTGTCCAGCTTGATGCTCGGACATTTTGAATTGGCCAACTTGGTGATGGTCTTTCTGTTGGGCGTGGTGTTCACCGCGACCCGCTATGGTCGAGGCCCGTCGATAGTGGCATCCCTGCTCGGCGTGGTCTCGCTTGATTATTTCTTCGTTGATCCACACTACAGCTTTTCGGTGTCGGATACCCAATATTTTGTCACACTGTTTGCCATGCTGACCGTTGCCATGTTGATCAGCAACCTCATGGCGAATGTCAAATCCCAGGCCAAGGTTGCCTCGCATCGGGAACGGCGGGCCACGGTCTTGTATGCCATGAGCAAAGAACTGGCCATGAGCCAAAGCGAAGGCGAGATCGTGAGTGCCGCTGTTCGCCATATACACTCCGAATTTGGCAGCCTCAATGTGATCCTGCTTCCAGACCAGAATGGCAGGATTGTCCATCCCAAGGACAAAGGCTTGCCGGAGTCTTTGTACGGCAGCGACCTAAGCGTCGCGCAATGGGTCATGGATCACAACGAAATGGCCGGCCAAGGGACGAATACCCTGCCCGGCGCCCAGGCCGTGTATTTCCCCCTCAACAGTCACGATAAGGTTGTGGGCGTCTTAGGCTTATTGCCAGTCAATTTGCGACGGGTATTTCTGCCCGAGCAACAAAAACTGCTGGATACGTTCACAAGGCAGATCGCCCAGGCCATCACCCGTGTCAGTTTGGCCGAACACGCCAGGAATGCCCAGCTTCAAATCGAGGCGGAGCGGTTGCTAAAATCGCTGCTGAGTTCGATTTCCCACGACTTGCGCACTCCTTTGGCCACCCTTGTCGGAGCATCCAGCGCACTAGCTGAAAAAGACGGGTCGCTAACGCCGGCGGATCAAGTCGAATTAAGCAATGTCATCCACGCTGAAGCCCGGCGCTTGTCGATTTTGGTCGAGGACATTCTCGATAGGGCACGATTGGATGCGTGACCGGTTCAGCCGCGATATTGTTTTAATTTACTGATGTTACGCAACGGCCTAGGATTGGAGCGTCAAAGCTTGCTTTGACAGGCGAAGCAAGCTTCGCATTTCCCGCTCTCTTGTCAAAGCAAGCTTTGACGCTCCCGTCATCCCTCTTTCGCGTCCATGCGTAACA
>CAIODU010000423.1 GCA_903857165.1 uncultured Methylococcaceae bacterium
TAACGAAATCTTTAGCAGTGCGTAACATCAGCAAGTAGCCCGGATGGAGCCGCCCTGCGGCGCAATCCGGGGGATGCCACGGAAAACCCGGATTGCGCCGCCGGGCGGCTCCATCCGGGCTACGGCATTTTCCAAATCCGGTCGGGGTTTGCAACCCCGACCGGAACGTTTGAGGGCCGCAACGATTTACCAAACGTAAGTGACAGAGTTGCAAACCCCGTCACGCTTCCGAAAAAGTTGACACAACCCATTGTGGGGCATATTCTCAGACTGCATTGCTAGGTTTTTCCAATCTTGGCGATGGAAGTGGTTTATCACATTCACAATGGCTAATTCTTAGCAGGAGGAGATATGCAAACACTATCCATGCGATCACTGATGCCGTCAGGACTTGGGCTGCTCGCGTTTGCGCTGGCCCAACTTCTGGCTTTCGCTCCGGCAGTTTCGGCACAAAGCGAACCGCCGCCGACCTACGACTATGATGCGTTTACACCGGGGACGCAGCCACCGCAATCACCCTTGCTTGACGGCTACACTTACCGCAGCGTGAGGACGTACCAAGTAGCCATTCCGGTTATCGTCCCGCTTGCCGAACTTCAAGCGGTGCTTCCGCCGGGCTTTGCCGCCATCGCCACCCCGGCGGGATCGGCCACCGCCACGGTGACGCTCAACCTGTTTTTGGACCAGCGTTTTCAACCGGTCGTGGGCGGGCCTACCTACGGCCCAACCACGGCTCTTCTGATAACCGTCACCGCGTTGAACAACAACCTCGCCACACCAAGACTGGAGATCGTATTTCCCGGGTTTGAGGCATCCGCAGACATTGACCAGTTGAACGCGGCATTCGGCGCCGGCGCTGCCCGTCTGGCGAAGGTCGAGGCTGAAATCGAGGAGAAGAAAGGCAGGTTGCATTTCAGCTTTGAGTTGTCGGATCCGGGCATTGGCTTCAAGCTTAGGGCAGAAGCGGAAGGCCCGGCGGCGATTAATAACCGGGCAATAAGCGATCCCGTGGGATTGCCGTTCCGCACGTTGAGTGGATACACCCCCAACCAAGCATTTCGCGCCGCCAGCCAGAGCGATACCCTTTCGATACCTTCGTCATCGGCAGGTGTAAAACTATCGGCACCGGGAAACAATTTGCAGTTGCAGACGGGTAAGCTTGCTATCTTGGGTTTGGGCGCAAACGTCACCTTCAGCCGTAACGTGGAATTCATGTTAAAATTTGAATAGCTTCGTAACCAAAACAGGTCGGGCAGTGTCGTGCCCGGCCTACCATTCATAACAAGAACCCAAGCTAAATAACGTATCCTGAAATTGTAAAAAAATTTGTCTGAAAACCTATGAATGAAATAATCTTCACTTGCTTTGTCATTACCATCCTCCTTCTCCTCGCCGTATTAGCCCGTCTGATGAATAATGATAAACCTAGGAATCGCTTGCCCATCATTAGCAAAGAGGGGCTGCCTTTGCATGTGCTGCATCGCAGTACTTTAGATGGCTATGTGACTGCGCAGTTAATTGAAAGCCTGCCTTGATGTGTTAGTGACAGAAAATGGCACAGACCAATCCAAAGTCGTCGGCTGGATCACCAGTGCGATGATATTGGCTGAGGCAACCCTAAGCTGACTGGATCGTCGGTCATGAAATAGAGGGTTCCGTCCTGCTTGTGCGCGGCTTCGCCCACCGCTTGCGCTAAGCCCGATGCGCCTTGCCGCTTTAAGACACTGCAAAATTTATTTGTTTTTTTTTGCGGGATTTCATTTATTGCGGGTTGGCGGTCATGGCCATCGTTCGCGGTAGTTGTCCAGCGAGCCGAAATAACTGATTAATCTATTCAATATCAATGAGATGATATTGTATTATGCATAATCGCCATTAGTGGCACAAGATGTGCTTTAATTCCCCGTAAGCCACACGCCTTGCCCTTGTACATAAGCAGGGCGATTTCCATCCACAGGCGCTACACCGATATTTTTTGCCGATTGAACCTTTAAGCTTTAATGGGGGATTAACCTATTAGAGCCACCTATCCTTGGCGTCGCGCTAAATGCAGATGCAAGCCTTGATCTTTACCCAACTTCCTTCGGAGATTACACCATGTTTCAGCTAAAAATATCGCATAGGCCCGCCACAATGAAAGCAGTTGCCGGCAAAGCCTGCCTTTCGCTGGCTTTGGTCGCAGCGTTCGGTTCCCCGGCTTGGGCCGAGCGCCTTGAACCTGCCCGCTCGGTGGTGGGTGATCGCGAAGATATCAAAGTATCCATCAGCTTCCCGCAAGCCAAGACCGGCGACCTGTATATTGCCGCCGATGCCGGAGGCACATTCCTCTTCTTGAACGAGCGTAATCAATGGGTGACCACGCCCGTGCCATACGAATTCGGGCAACCCTACTCGGGAATAAAGCCGATCATTCTAGGCAACACCAGCGGCATAGGCATGGGCATTTACCCGGTCTATCAAGTCATCGCTTACCCCAATACCCCCGATATCTACGACACCCGCAACTGGGTTGGTGGGTTTGGCGGCTTGGGGCTAACCAGCTTCCAAGTCAAGCTGCCGGCGGAAATCAGCGGAGACCGCAATGCCGACGGTTGGGCAGACGATGATGCAAACCGCGATGGTTTTCACGACGACGACTCGAACCGCGATGGCATCCACGACGACGACTCGAACCGCGACGGTTTTCACGACGACGACGCTAACCGCGATGGCATCCACGACGACGACGCTAACCGCGATGGCTTCCACGACGACGACTTGAACCGTGACGGCTTTCACGACGACGACTTGAACCGTGACGGCTCACACGACGACAAATCGAGCCGTGACGGCTCACACGACGACAAATCGAGCCGTGACGGCTCACACGACGGCAAGTCGAGCCAGGAAGACAAATGAAATCAGCCTGCCTAAGACAGGCGGTCAAAGCAAGCTTTTGCCCGTTCCCAAGGGCTCCAGCTTGGGGATGTGGGTTTGAAGGCCCAAGCTTCAGATCTGGGTACTAAGCCGAAGCTTCCAAACCGTGGGTTCCCAAGCTGGAGCTTGGGAACCAGCGCAATGTTAGAGCATTTGCAAGACACCCCAGAGTAGCCAGTGTGGATTAAAACGGAATCTGAGTTTTGAGTCCCTGATCATGCCGGGTTCCGCTCCCCCCTTCGACATCGCTCGGGACAGGCTTCATCCGTGCTACATTCCTACTCCACAAACAACGCCTCGATAAACTTCCTCGCGTCAAAATCCTGCAAATCCTCAATTGTTTCCCCCACGCCAATATACCTAATCGGGATGCCGAATTGCTTGGCGAGGGCGAACACCACACCGCCTTTGGCGGTTCCGTCCAGCTTGGTGACGGCAAGCCCGGTCAGGCTGACTGCTTCGTTGAATTGCTTGGTCTGGCTGATGGCGTTCTGGCCGGTGCCGCCGTCCAGCACCAGCAGCACTTCATGGGGCGCGGCGGGGTCCAGTTTTGCCATGATGCGCTTGATCTTGGTCAATTCTTCCATCAGGTTGGACTTGGTGTGCAAACGGCCGGCGGTGTCGGCAATCAACACGTCCACGTTGCGGGCTTTCGCCGCTTGGATGCCGTCGAAAATCACCGAGGCGGAATCCGCGCCGGAGCCTTGCGAGACGACGTGGATGTGGTTGCGGTCGCCCCACGCCTGCAACTGTTCGACGGCGGCGGCGCGAAAGGTGTCGCCGGCGGCCAGCATCACGCTCAGCCCCTGATTCTGGAGGCGGTTGGCGAGTTTGCCGATGGTGGTGGTCTTGCCCACGCCATTGACCCCGACGACTAAAATCACAAAAGGCTTCTTGTCGGGCGTGATGACCAGCGGCTGGCTGACTGGCGCGATGATTTCATAAAGGTATTCGCGTAGTCGCGCGGTGAGCGCATCAAAGTCACTCAATTGGCTACGTTCCAAGCTGTTGGTAAGGTCGGCGATGATTTCCGAAGTCACCGCCACGCCAATGTCGGCCATCAGCAGTTGCCCTTCGATGTCCTCCAGCAAATCGCCGTCAATGGTTTTCTTGCCCAAGGCGAGGTTGACGAGGAAGCCCGTCAACCCGCCCCGCGTCTTGCCCAAGCCGGATTTAAGCCGCCCGAACAAGTTGTCCGGCGCGGTGACGGGGGCTTCCCGGCGCGGCACGGCTTCGACGGGCGGGGTGATGACGGGCGGCGGAACCACCTCGGCGGGGATTTCCGGCAATTCGCGCCGGGCGATGGGTTCCCCGCGCCATGCCCCAGGTGACGGGGTGCGTAGGAAAAAGACGATGTGCAGCAGGTTTAATAGCAATAAGGCGGCAACAACGTTATGTGCCACAACAATGGGGACAGGCAGTCGCAACAAGACGGCACCGATGCCGAGCGCGATTTGCACCAGCAGCAGGGCATTCAGCAACAGCGCCGGTTTGCTCAAGCGCGGGGTGTTGCGGTTGGATGTCAGGTTCAGCGCAAGCAGGGTCAGCAACAGGAAGGTCAGTGCCGCGCCTAGCCGGTGCAACCAATGTATCGCTGCCCTGGCGGCAAACGATAATTGGGCCGGCGGCGCATTGAATGCCTCAGAGGAAAGGCTGAAGGCATCGGCATAATTGACTGGCGGGTAGTAGCTATTCAGGCAAGTCGGGAAGTCCTGGCAGGTCAAACCGGCATGATTCGCGCTAGTCCAAGCACCCAATGCAATCTGGAGCAATAGCACCAACAACCCGAACCTAGCCAGCCAGCGCAGCCCCGGGCTAACGAAGGGCCGGTCAGTCGCGTGGGGGCTTTGGTTGAGGTTCAGCCAATAGAGGACACCGAGCGTGGCCAATCCCGCCAGCAGATGTGTGGCGACCACCGCCGGGACGGTTAGCAGTGTGCCTCCCCACCTCCCTAGGGCCGCCAGCAAGACGACCAGTGTCAGCGCCAACAGCGACAGCAACACCGCCGATAGGCGACGTTCTTTGACCCGGAACGACAGCGCAAACAAGGCCAGCACAAGAAGGCCCAGCCCACCGGCCAAATAGCGGTTCGCCGTTTTGATCCAGGCTTCGGCACTGTCCGGGTTGGTTGGGACGGAAGATTCAGCCAATGCGGGTTCCAGGGCGGGCAGTGAATTGGCTGATTCTTCGACGATGGGCAAGCCGAGACAACCCGGCCATTGCGGGCAACCTAGGCCAGCGTCGGAAATGCGGACATAAGCACCCAGAACCGTCACACATAGGGTCAGGAATACGCAAAGCAGGGCAAGTTTTCTGAACATGGGGAGATTTTCTTTGAATTTAATGTTGAATCATGCCATCAGCCGATCTGTGAGATTCTTAACAAGCGTTGCAAATCCCGCAATATGCCAAAAGGGTCGGCACCGGGTTCATACCACATCATCACATTGGACTGGGGGTCAAGCAGGAACACCGTGCCATCCTGCACCGGTCCGCCCACCGCCTCTTGAAGGCGTTGCTGCAAGGCTTCGGACATGCCGGTCATCAACAAGGCCGGGTATTGCCGGGCGATATCCTGCGTCGATGCCGGGTCGGCATTGCCGGGGAAAACCAGCAAACGCCGGACACGCGAAATGTCCTTGCTCGTCAACAGGCGGACTTTTTCGGTATTTTCCAAGGTTTGCTTGCAACCAGCGCCGCAAACAGGGGCGGCGACGATCTGCACTATGACCCAGTGGCCTTTAAGTTCCGGCAGGTTTTCCACCCCCGTGACAGGCGATTGCAAAAACAAGTCATAGTCGATGGTCTGGGCCGGCGTGACCAGATGACCAAAATTAGTCTTCTGCCTATCCTTGATTAACTGTGGGTTCTTCGCCAGATACCAGGCGAAGCTGAACGGAATGATGCAAATCAGTGCTATCGACAGAACCATGATACGGTTGCGCCATGGATTGGAATTGCTTGTGGTCACTATTGGGATACCCTTGTGTTTTATGAATCGATCATTAAATAGTGCTGGGGCGAATTCATTCGCCCATGGGCGGCTGAAGCCACCCCTACAGGTAAGCTTTGCAACGGAGCCTGAATCATTCCCCCTGAATCATCCCCTTGGCTTAAAGCCATGCCATCCATACAAAATCGACGCGACCAGCGCGAAGGAAAACCATTGTAAGGCATAGCCTTGGCTGGTTTCTGGATGGAAGCTGGGGGGCTTCCAGTCCCGCGCATAGGCTTCGGTCGCGTCGGGCAGCAATAATACCTGATAAGGCAACAGCCGATAACCTAGCCGTTCGGATAAACGCTCTGCGTTGGCGACTTGCACCACGGCAGGCCAACCGGGAGAGGGAATGTCTGCCCCCTTGAGTTGGAACCCAACACCGGGCAACTTGTCGATGATGCCCACCAAACGAGCCTTGGTTTGCTTGATGGCGAGGTCGGGAAGATGGCTACGGTCTTTGCCGACGGGCAACCAACCCCGGTTGACCAGCACGGCTTCTTGCCGCCCGTCGATGTGCAATGGGGTCAGCGCCAGATAACCCGCCTGTTGGTTGAACATTTGATTGTCCAGCAGGAATTGGTGTTCCGCGTCAAACTCACCCGCCAGTTCAACGCGGGCGTAGCGGTTTGCCTCCGTCGCCCAGGCCGGGGTTTCGGCAGACAGCACCGGCCCGCCTAGGCGCTGCTCCCGCTGTTCCATCAATGCCCGCTTTTCTTCGGCCCTGTGCAATTGCCAAAATCCCAAGGACACGAAAAGTGGCACTGACAGGGCCACGGCCAATGTAGCCGCCCATCCTGGCCTGAATTGATAATTTTTCATCGGATGACTAAACCAGTGATTTATAATGATGCCCACAAAACCGTAATGATCCGACTGCGAAGCTTAAGAAAAGCCATGATTACCAAGACTATGATTGTGTTCGTGTTAATTTTGATCATTGCCAGCTTAGGCTTGGCTTTGCGCTATTTGTTCAAGGACGGCGGTGGCTCGCAGCGAACGGTGAAGGCGCTCACCTTGCGCATCGGCATCTCCATCGCCCTGTTCTTTCTGTTATTGCTAGGCTATCAGGCGGGAATTTTACACCCTCACGGTTTAAACGTGGGCGTCAACAAAGCCCAAACAGGCTCGCAACGATAATAATGGACCAAAATTCTTCGCCCGTCCCATAGCCGTCTGTCATCGTGTCCGCAACTGCATGATAGTCGGCGGTGGTTGATTGTGGGGATTGGGTTGCATCGGTTGTCTTGGCACCTCATAGCCCCGGTCGTGCGGTCGGTGATCGTGCGGAGGATAGGGGTGGATGGGGCCGGGTAAAACTCCCCCATAAGGATTATAGAATGGATAGCCGGCCACCGGGGGAGGGGCCGGCGGGGTTTGCCTTAGCAGCAGCAGTTCCTCCTCCACGGCACGGGCGCGGCGGCTTGCCGCTAAAGCTTCCATTTCTTTTGCGCGGACTTCCCTTTCCTTCAAGGCCGCTTCGTTGGCTTTGCTTTCCTCTTCCTGGCGGAGCTTTTTCTGCTCCAACAATCTGGCCAAGTCTTCCGGGTTAGGCCCGTCATCCCTAATGACCGTCTGTTGGCACTGACCGTTTTTGTCCGATGGATTCGAGGAGTAGCTTATCTTGCCATTTTTCACGCACTTATACACAGTGTCTGCGCCTGTGGCCTGAGCGCACACCAAAAGCACCAAGATTGAGCCTGTTCCAATGCAGGTTTTGGCAGTGTGATTACGCATGGGCTTGCCCTCTTCATACTGAATTATTTATCCTCGCCGATCCTGCTGGCCGTGGGGCCGTCCTGGTCGCGGTATTTGGCATCGGCGCGTTTGCGGTAGGGTCGGTCCGCCGGGCCAGACATCGGCTCGAAGCTAATCGCGCCGATGGACATGCCAGGGCGCAAAGCCAAAGGCAGTTTTCCCGAGTTGAAGAACTCTAGCACGATGTTGCCGCTCCAGCCCGGGTCGATGCGGTGGGCGGTGACATGCACCATCAAGCCGAGCCGGGCCAAGCTGGATCGCCCGTCCAGCCAGCCGACGATGTCGTCGGGCAGGGTAATCGAATCCTCGGTTGCCCCCAAGGCCAACTCGCCCGGATGGAGGAAAAACGCCTCGCCTTCGCCAATGACGATTTCATCGCTCATGACCCGTTCGATGGCGGCGTTCATTTCCTCGCGCGAACCCGACAGGTCGATGTAAGGCGTGGTGTGGGAACTGAATACGCGGAAGCGGTTGCCGAGCAGCAAATCCATGCTGACCCCGCTGATGCGCACGTCGGGCGGGCGAGGGTTAATCTTGATGCGCCCTGCGTCCAGGGCGGCGATGATGTCGCGGTCACACAGTCTCATCAATTATTCACAATGCTGATGGTGGGGAACTTCGCGCTGTAGTCCTTGGTGGTGAGTGCCAGCCGCCCCGCCAACTTGCGGGCGATTTCGCGGTAAATCTGTGCGCTACGGCCTTGCGGGTCGGCCACCACGGTGGGATGGCCGCCGTCCGCTTGCTCCCGGATGCGTATATCCAAGGGCAAGGAACCCAGCAAGTCCACGCCGTACTTTTCCGACATTTTCGAGGCACCGCCGGAACCGAAAATATGCTCCTCATGGCCGCAATTGGAACAGATGTGGACACTCATATTCTCGATGATGCCCAGCACGGGGACGCTTACCTTCTCGAACATCTTCAAGCCCCTTTGCGCATCGAGCAGGGCGATGTCTTGCGGGGTGGTGACAATGACCGCGCCAGACACCGGAATTTGTTGGGCCAAGGTCAACTGAATATCGCCGGTGCCGGGAGGCAGGTCGATGATTAAATAATCCAATTTATCCCAACGGGTGTCATTCAGCAACTGCTGCAAAGCCCCCGTAACCATGGGTCCGCGCCAAATCATCGGCGTTTCCTCATCGACCAAATAACCGATGGACATCGACTGCACGCCATAGGCAACCTTCGGCAAGATGGATTGACCGTCCACCTCCGGCTTGCCGGCAAGGCCCAACATAGTCGGTTGGCTAGGGCCATAGATGTCGGCATCCAGTATGCCGACCCGTGCGCCCTCGGCAGACAAGGCCAAAGCCAAATTAACCGCCGTGGTGGACTTGCCCACACCGCCCTTGCCGGAAGCAACGGCGATGATGTTTTTCACACCTGGCATGGGCTTAAGATTCTTCTGCACGGCATGGGACACAATCTCGCTGCCGAGATCGACGACGACATCGACCACGCCTGTGCCATCGCTGATTTTCGAGCGGATAGCCTCGGCCATTTCGGTTCTGATGCTGGAAGCCGGATAACCCAAGACAATTTTGACAGTAATGCGGGAATCATCCGCCTCGATTTTTCTCACTGCCTTGGCGGAGACAAGGTCTACCCCTAGGTTGGGGTCGATGAAATCCTTCAGCAAATTTTCGACAGCGGATTTTGTGATGTTAGCCATGGAGTCTCCTGTGGTCGGTGATGGTATATCGGCTATGTTGGAGTCGATTTTACACCTTTTGTTTCCTTTCATTAAACGACAGTTGAAAAACAAGCTGTTATTGGTGGGATCCCATCATTAGACAGACTTGGTTTTTAAAACCGAGTCGGTCTTATTGCGGTACCTTATGCCTCAGGCTCTTCCAAACCCGCCCGCTCCAGAGTTGCCCTTGGCAGACTCTTACCCACTTTCACACCGAGTTCGACAAAACCTTCCGCTTGGCGGACTAGATTGCCCCGCCCCCGGCTTAGCTTATTCATCGCATCTTCGTAAGTTTTATGCAGCCCGTCGATTTGAAACCCTAGTTTTTCCATGTCTTCCAAAAATCCCCGCAGTTTGTCATAGATTGTGCCGGCTTTTTCAAAGATCAGCCTGGCATTTTCGT
Source organism: uncultured Methylococcaceae bacterium (assembly GCA_903857165.1). Taxonomy (GTDB): domain Bacteria; phylum Pseudomonadota; class Gammaproteobacteria; order Methylococcales; family Methylococcaceae; genus Methylumidiphilus. Next base: position 9,769 of record CAIODU010000423.1, read on the forward strand.
TCTGCTTTTCGTAGCGCCAGATGTTCTCCACCGTGCGCAGGGTAGCCAGCAGCGTGGTCGGCGTGACAATGACGATGTTCTCTGCAAAGGCATCGTCGAACAAGGCTTCGTCGTGCTGGAAGGCCAGCAAGAAAGCAGCTTCTATCGGCAGGAACATCAGCACGAAATCCAACGAACGCAAGCCCTTTAACGCGGAGTAATCCTTCCCCCCCAACGTTTTGACATGCTTGCGCACGGCCAGAATGTGTTCGCGCAAAGCCGCATCGCGCTCCGGCCCCTCGTCCAGCGAAGCGTAACGCTCGTAGGCCACAAGAGACACTTTCGAGTCAATGACTATATCCTTGTTCTCAGGTAGGTATACGATGACATCCGGCTTGAACAAACGCTGTCCGGCATCGCGGTAGCCGCCTTGGATGGCGTATTCCACCCCTTTGCGAAGTCCCGAGCGTTCGAGCACCCGTTCCAAAATCATCTCCCCCCAAGTGCCTTGGACTTTCTTATCGCCTTTGAGGGCGCGGGTAAGGTTCACTGCGTCTTCGTTGATCTGCCGGGTCTGATCCTGTAGGTGTTTGATTTCCTGCCGCAGCGAAGCGCGGTCACGGGCATCATCGACGTGGATTTCATCCACCCGTTGCTTGAACTCGCCCAGTTGTTGCCGGAAGGGCATAAGCATTCCGTCCAGTTGAAGCCTGTTGCGTTCAGCGAAAGTGTGGGATTTTTCCTCCAGAATGCGGTTGGCTAGATTCTCGAACCGTTCCGTCAATTGCACCTCGGCCTGTTGCAGTAGCGCAAGCTTTTCATCCATGGATTTGCGCTGCTCTGTCAGATGCATTTGCAAACCGGCCTGTTCGCGTTGCAGGTCTTCGTTTTGGGTGGATTTGCCCTTAAGCTGGCTTTCCAGTTCGTTGATCCGTGAGTTTTTTTCAGTGGCAACCGCCAACTCGATTGTCAGGTTTTGAACTCTTCGCAGTGAGATGAAGGCGGCGATGGCATAGCCTAAAACCAAGCCGATCAGGGCGGCTAATATCAGGAGTGTGTTGAGGGAAAGGTTCTGCAATTCCACGGTGTTGTTTGCCCGGTTGATGTGGCATCAGACTACCATATTCGCAATGGGTTATGTTAATTTGATACCGTGGTGCAACATAGACCACACCCATCGCCAACAATGGACAAAGGTGCTGTTGCCAGCTTGAGGAAGTTTTTGGAGTATCACGGAATCAAACCATGAACACTATGAATTACAAAGGCTTTGTCGCCAAAATCGAATATGACCCGGAAATCAACCAATTATGTGGAACCGTCATTAACTCGGCTCCACATACTTTTTACGGTGAATCGGTGGACGAATTGCAGTGCGAAATGGCGAATACCATTGAGGAATATCTGAAGATTTGCGCCGAAAAAAACCAGACCCCACGAAAAACCTATTCTGGTAAGCTGCATTTGCGCATAGCCCCGGCTTTGCATACCCAAGCCGCGATTGAAGCAGCAAAATCCGGGAAGAGCCTGAATGCTTGGGTTGCCGATGCTATAGAGCGGGCCATTCAAGTCTGAAAGGGGTAAAATATTTCCGCGTTTAGCGCAAACTTTGATACAACAATCAATGAAGGAATCGGCTTACAACTTTCCAAACACCCTTTCCGCCGCCACCAGCGTCTCATCCAGCACCACAGAGTCATGGGCTGCGGAGACAAACCCAGCTTCAAAGGCGGAAGGGGCAAGATAAACGCCTTCCTCCAGCATGCCATGAAAAAATCGCTTGAACCGCCCCACATCGCAAGCCATGACCTTTTCAAAACTATCGACTGTTCCTGCCTCGGTGAAGAACAGGCCAAACATACCGCCGGCTTGATTGGTGGTAAACGGAATGCCCGCCTTTTTGGCCCTATCCATCAAACCTTGGGTCAAGTAGTGGGTCTTCCCGGCCAATTCATCATAGAAGCCTGGCACGGAAACCAATTCCAAAGTTTTTAATCCCGCCGCCATCGCGACCGGGTTGCCGGAGAGTGTCCCGGCTTGATAGACCGGGCCTAGCGGGGCGAGTTGCTCCATGATGGCACGCTTGCCGCCGAAAGCCCCCACCGGCAAGCCGCCGCCGATGACCTTGCCCAAGGTGGTCAAATCCGGCGTTATGCCATATAAAGCTTGCGCCCCACCCAACGCCACGCGGAAGCCGGTCATCACCTCGTCGAAAATCAACACCGCGCCGGACTGGTCGCACACCTCGCGCAGCGTTTCCAAAAAACCGGCAACTGGCGGGACGCAATTCATATTGCCGGCCACCGGCTCGACAATGATACAGGCGATTTCCGCACCCAAGCGGGCGAAGGCTTCCAGCACCGCAGCCGAGTCGTTGTAAGCCAGGGTCAACGTGAGTTCGGCCAATGCAGCAGGTACGCCGGGGGAACTAGGCACTCCCAAGGTCAACGCGCCGGATCCGGCCTTCACCAGCAACGAGTCGGAATGGCCGTGATAACAGCCCTCGAACTTGACGATCTTGTCCCGTCCGGTGTACCCCCTCGCCAAGCGGATCGCGCTCATCGTGGCTTCGGTGCCGGAACTGACCATGCGCACCAATTCGATGGAAGGCACGAGTTCGCAGACTTTTTCCGCCATCGCGGTTTCCAGCGTCGTCGGCGCTCCATAACTCAAGCCTCTGTCCACCGCTTTATGCACAGCCGTGATGACTTGCGGGTGGCTATGGCCTAGAACCATGGGCCCCCAAGAGCCGACATAGTCGATGTAATACTTATTATCTGTGGCTAGGAAATAGGGCCCTTCGGCACGATCTACGAAAACTGGCGTTCCGCCAACGCCCTTGAAAGCCCGCACCGGGGAATTGACGCCACCGGGGATATGTTTTTGTGCTTGGTCGAATAAGGTTTGACTCATATTAAAATTCTCGGTTTTAGGATAATAAAAAAATAGCAGTACACTAACGAATTGCGTTTATTCGCCGCGCCACCTAGCTCCAATCGAAGAAACGGTGTTGAACGCGGCGGATAAGCGCTATTCGTTAACATCGAACTGTGCGAACCACTGACCAGTGTCGTAAGGCGAACTGGGGTCATAATATAAGGAACGCAGCTTCAAATGGCCTAAAGGCCCGTACTCCGGCCCAGGCGATAGGGTGCGGAAGCCTTGGCCTCCCATCAGTTGATGGGTGATGGTCTGAAACAGTCGACTCAATTTCCCATCGCGCAACAGGGTATCCAACATGTCAGGCCCGGCAATCAAATAGTGACTGCGCAAACCCCGTTTTGCCAAAATGTCAACCAACGGCCCGCCTTCCACCTGTCGGTCTTTCCCCGCAAAAATGACTTCATAGCCAATGTCCCGCCACTGTCCGACTTTAGCCGGGTCGGCATTTTCCCCGGTGGCGATCAGGCAGGTTTGGCTGTGTTCGTGGATTGAATCCGGCAGCGGAAAATCCAGGCTCGCGCTGGCGACGACAATGACGGGCTGTGGGTTTAGGCCATGTTCGACGCGCCATTGGAGGAGATCGGCGGTTTCTTCGCGCTGGCCGATGTGCAGAATGTTGCCGAGTTTGCCCGCACTGAGCGAACGCAGGTAGCCGCCATGGGTGATCAGGCAGTCCGCTTGGGCTTGCAATTCAAGAAACAGGCGAAAATCAGCGGGGGTGGTCAGGCTTTTCGGCAGATAAGAGTCGCCGTTTAGTTTTTCCAAGGCGATCCGCCCATCCAAACTGGAAAGGAAATTGGCATAGACAAACGGGTGTTCGGGCGAACCCAGTTCATGCAAATGTAAACCCAGATAAAGGCCATGCAAGGGTAGGGGTTCGTGCGGCGGCGGATAAAGCCGGCTAACTGTTTGGTTCATGGGCTTTCCTTGGCTTCTGATCGCTTGTCAGTTTTAATGCTGGTGCGTCTGGGCTGGCGGGCCAGCTCCCGCAAATGCCAGGCGTCGGGATCGTTGCTGGCCTCCATCCGGTCTTCCTCGGCATCGTCGAGTTCATGGAAGAAATCAAAGCCCGTGCGCTTTTCAATCGCGTCAACGCTGGTCACATAATGATCCAAAGGCTCATCGCCGCGCACGGTTTGCGGTATGACCAAGGCCAACATCTTTTTCGCGTCGGGGGCGACAATGATTGTGTAGAAGGCATCTGGAACTTCAACCCGCCATGACGAATGCAGGCGCTCCAAGGGCGGGTCGAAAACCGGGCCGGAAGTCACCCAGATTTTCCCGAATTGCTTGGCGAATGAATCCGCTTCCAACGCATCCAGGCGCACCCAGAGTTTATCCTTGAGGCCGGCTTTCTGCGGCGTGGCGTTGGCCATACGGAAAGCGTCCAGTAGCCCTTCCTGCCCGTAAACGATGCCAATGGCATGACTGGGCGCCAAATGACCAGGTTCATAGCCACTACCACTGAAATGTACGGGGGCAACGCGGTATAAACTCCGCCAGTCAGCCGTGAACCCTTCGGGCGGCTTCAGACTGGTTGCGTCTTGCTGTGGCGTTGTCAGCGCGTAAATGGCCCATAGCGAATTCCCCCTAAGATCGGAGTATCCCAACATGAAACCCTGGTTGCGCAGTGTGCGCGTCCAAGTGAAGGGATTCATCCTGTCCACAGGCTTGGGTTCCCCCATCCAGAACATGGGTGGACGGGCAATACGGGTTTCGAAAGCGTACCAAACCCCGATCAGCAGACTGAGCGCGAACCAAGCGGTAAACGGCATGAGCCCTCCAAGTCGCAGGGCAAAAAGTAGCAACGTCCAAAAAGACAGACTCCGTGAACTTTGCACGGGAACACTGGTTCGGGCCATGCGTGTCAGAAAAGCTTATTCGATGGCTGATGTTGAAGATCCGGCGCAAGGCTTTGCAACCCCGCGCCGGATCATGATAAAGACAAGCCAATCCGGCCTGAGGCTGAGATTTTAGGATTTATTTTTTCTCAGGTTCGCTTTCTGCCGCCTTTTTCGAGGCATCTCTCATGGCATCCATGTTATGGCCGCCATGACCACCCGCTCCCGCTCCGCCGCCACTGTTGCCAGGCCCGCCGCCACTGCCGCCGGCACCGGCACTGACGCCTTCTTTTTGCCGCATATTGATGGCAACGCCGGAAGCCTTGGTAATGTTCTCCTCGCTGATGCCGCCCAAAGCGATCGCGCCATCGACGATATCGGTGGTCACTGCCGATACATCCATGACATCCGCGATGGGACTGGTCACCACGGCCTTGACCGGATCGCTCAGCAGCGCATCGGCGGGCGGATGGGCAGCGATGACAATCGGGTAGGCCGTGCCGGCCGGCACGGTCACGTTGTATTGCCCATTGGTGAAATGGGTGGTGACGACGACATTGCCCGATTTATCCCGCACATCAAGCTTGCCTTCATCGAGAGGGCCGTTCTTGTTGCTGATCTTGCCGCTGATTTTCGCAGGAACGCTGGCCGGGCCGCTGCTGGAACTGCCGTTGTCGCCGCAACCGGCCATCAATCCCAAGCCTGCGGCGTAGACCGCCAACAGCGCAAATTTCAGCAAGTTAAAGTTTGTTTTTGTAATGTATGTTTTTGCCATGTTCAAACCCATAATTGAAGGAGGTGATTGATTGAATTCAACTCTTTAGGTGGTCGGCTTCAGCGTAAACGTAGGGCGCTGCCGTTGAAGCCGGCACAAACGGGAAGCGAATGGCCTCAGGGCGTTTCGGTAATGGCAGGCGCCTGATGTTTTTTCACTTCGCCGCGTTGGATGCGCATATATTCTTCGAGTTGACGCTTGGCCACGTCGAAGGCATCGCGCAGGGCCACGTACAGATCCTCGTGCGATTGCTTGTCATGACGCTCGCGGCTGATCACGATATGCTTATTGGGAACGCTAAGGTCGATGCGGACGTGGAAGAGATTACCTTGCTGCTGGTGCTGATGATCAAGTTCAACAGCGACCCTGCAACTGATAATGTTGTCGCAGAACTGCTCCAGTTTCGCCGCTTTTTCGCGGATTTTCGCTTCTGCGGCGTCGGAGTGGGCAATGCCGTGGAACGTAATCTCTAATGGTACTTGCATGTTTGAACCCGTTATTTCCAATGGTTTGAAAACCAGGGAAGACCTGCCAGACGCATGGACGGCCAATGCTCGACCGCTGTCCCATCCGCCCAACCGACACTGGATTGCGGTCAGTTTTAGGGACTTCCCCGTTGTTTGTTGCTCACCGGTAAGCACCGGCGGGGCTATCTTCCCAGCCAATCCCAATTATATTACAAAAACTGCCTTGTCCGGGTAGAGATTGCTAGCCAAAACACCAAGACATCTGAAAACATAGGAGCAAGGCGTCCTTTAGCCCGCCAAAGAGCGAGGCCGGCGCAGGGTTGGAAGGTGCGCTATCGACACCATCAATGCTGTTTTTTTACCCTAATGTCCATTTTTTCCACCGGATGATTTTCAGGAATTACAAGCATGCCCGCCATTAAAACATCCTGCCCTCCAGTTACACGGGGGCCGTCTCACATCGAGATGTTGGCAGTTTAAGTCAAAAGTTCCGTCCCTGTGGTCCGTGACAATAAATTATGGCTTACCCGGCACTAACTATTTTTATCTTCTTTTATATATGTGATAAACATGATTTTTCGAGTAACCATCCACGGGTTCGAAGTTATCAAGGATATATTGCTGTAACAGCGGATGGGTGTTGCGAAACCGAAGGTCTTCCCGATCATCGAGCCCGAGATCGAAAATTATCGCAAATCCAGGGTTCGCAAACTTGATTCTTTCGATTTCAGCTTGCTCGAAAGCTTGGGCGCGAGAAAATATTGGGTAAATTTCCCACATGGGCGACTTTCGTTCCAGAAACGTTCACCTTGATGCACTGCACAAACGCAAAACACTTCCACCCAGGATGGTAGGGGAGCATAACCAGAAGGCTTGCCCCGCAAATCATTTTCAGTAGTAATATGTTCAGAATTAAAAAAATCAATGATCAGGTTCAACAACATGGTTCCCTACTATTAAAACCTTCCCTGTTGAAGCAGTCTTGATGATTAAGACTTTTTTTCCTTCTGTTTTAAAGTTCTCTGCGGAAAACCCCGCAGTAAGTAAATTTCCTTGTATGCCAATGGATGTTCCAGGCATCCCATCCAAATAAATCCGAGTATCCTCATGCAGTTCATTTTTCAGTTTAATCCAAATACCTACTTGTCCATTCGGCTGAATATTTGGCAATAACCCCAATGACGAAGTTTGCGGTCCCCAGTCAACAACTTTTAATTCATTGGTGTTGAGTAATGGTATTCCATACGATCCTCCTCGACCTAGGAAAAATTGTGAAAGCATGCTGGAAGGGCCATGGTCGTGAGATGCAAATGATAGGCTTTCGGTCTGAATTGGTTGACTGCTATGCCAACGTTTCAAACAAACACGCTGACAATTCCAATCAACCATGTCTTTTTGAATTAACGATCCATTGATATAATCATAATACAATGAACCTAACAAGGGGCGAGATGAAATAAGCGAAATAAGACCGCCATCGTCTTTATTATTTCTTTCATATAAAACTAACAACGGCGCACCTAAAGGAGTGGAGAAATAAGTGACAAAAACTGAATCTTGATTTGCTTCATAGACATCATTTTTAACCATTAGCTTGTATTTTAAAACAGAGCCAATATATTTTGTCCAATAGTTATCTCCACCAAATTCCTTGACAAATTCCTGTTCTTTTGGAATATTGCTTACACCGGAATATGTCCAAAAAGACGGCGCAAAAAAAATGCGTTTCCCCAAATCTGGACGCTCTATCCTTATATAGTCAACAAGTTCACGCATTGCAAACCACTTTTGAGAATTTGCACTCATTACCTGTCGGTTGGCATTGTTATATACAAACGTCATCGTTATGACTCCAGCAAGTACCAATGCGCCAACCTGAATGCTAATCGTGCGAAACAATAGGCTGGAGGAAAGATTGCTTAGGATAGAAAAAAGCAAAAAGAATAGTCCGGCCATCCCAAGCTGGGCATAAAATGTTGCGAGATGACCTTGAGTCCATCCTTCTCGCACGTTATTTTGATAAAGTGACGATACAGACAAAACTGAAAAAGGCACTAGAGCAAAAATTATTAATATAATAGAATAATTTCTGATAACTTTTAAGTTGAACTTATGGATATGCAAAGCAAGGGAGCAAAATACCCATGCCAATATAAAAAATATCAATAACGACTTCCTGTCATAAAATCCATTAAAAATACTGGTATAGTTTAGAACTGAAGAAATATCAGGTACACCTTGTGAGACAGCAGCAGTCAATTTAATCCCAAACCACAGACTGATCGGCAAAAATGCCTTTGCTTCCAAAATAGCTAATGTATTAAACCAATCATTAAATTCTAAATTTGGTTTCAATCTACTGGCTTTTTCTGTTGAAATATGGTGAACAACATCAGAATAGACCTCATATGCAAACACAAAAACTCCGATGGCAATAATATAAGGCCAATAAATACCTAGCAAACGATAGCAAAATGATTTTAAGTTGTAGTTAACAAATTTTTGATTATCATACATAAAAAGTAATGGGGTAAGCATTAGAAATGGATGCAGCACTAGATTGTATTCAGCACCCCATAAAGAACAAAAAAATAGAATGACAGATGTCGCAATTCTCCATCTGGATTTATCTTGAATATGCTCGATCAAAAAAATGGCAGCCAATAACACAAAACTGACTTCCCATGCAGCCATTACCGGATACCCTTGCGGAAAAGTGAAATAGTAATGTAATGGAAACAGTATCAAAGCAATCGCAACAAGTGACACGGCATTACAAATAGGTCCAAATTTACTCAACAACCATGCCAAAGCTATATAAATACTCAGAAAAAATCCAATATTTACAATGTCGTAAATATAGGATTCACCAAGCCTATCGACACCAAGAACTACAGGCATATTGATGAAAGCGGGCAGTCTACCATGCGTTTGTGCCACTTGATTGGCAAAATCAAAATAGTTATCTGAAAAAATCCAAGCGGCTAAATTAAAGAATATGTCATCATGGTTAGTATAGCGAAGCCCCCATAATTGCCAGCCAACATAAACCGATGAAACAAATGCGAGCATCAGGCATGTAAAAAAAGCATTACGACTTTTCATGGAATTATTGTTTGATTTTATAATGAACTCTACAACACCTTCGCCAATCAGCATGAGTGATTTTGAAATTCGGGGCAAGGATAGATGGCCAGAAAAGATAGAATACAGAGTTAATCACAACAGCCGACATCCCGCGTCTAATCTAACCATGAATGGAATCATAGCAATAATATGCACATTGAGTCCACACTTAGCACGGCGCACACTGAATCAGCTAACCCTCTCCGTAGATTCCATGTTGGCGATGACGGGACGTGTCACCCCGTTGGGCTCGTCCCGTTGGACTGAAAAAGGCGGGAGCTATCGGACGATACAGCGATTTAAAGGATGAAATTGAGTGGTCGGCATCGCACTGGCAACTCACCAAGCAGCATTTAACCTGGATCAAGTCGGTATGGCTGAAGGACGGATGCGCACCTGAAATCAGATACGGTGGAAAAGGACATCCGGCAAAAGCAGCGTGAATTTCGGCGAAGGTATTGAAGGTTAGGTACATGATATATATATTTAGACCGACCTAAAGTGCCTTAGGTGTTCATCCACAACAGCAACGACTGACTCTGCCTGATTGGGTTCGAGTTCTGGAAAGAGTGGTAACCTCAACAGACGGTCACTGATGCAAATTGTATTCGATAAGTTTCCCGATGCCCTACCATAACGAAGTCCTGCGGGCGAACTATGCAATGGAATGTAATGGAAAACAGCAGTTATTCCACACTCGGAAAGTCTACGGATCAACGAGGTTCTATGTTCAAGCGTTGGCACAAGAATGTAATACATGTGGGCATTGTGCTGGGTATGCCGTGGCACAGTTGGCCTAACGATTAAACCTTTCGATTCAAGATCGATAAAATTTTCATGGTAAATATTCCAAATATTTATCCGTCTCTGGGTTATAATTTCCGCTTCCTCCATTTGGGCCCATAAAAAAGCTGCCATGAGTTCTCCAGGAAGAAATGACGAGCCGATATCGCACCAAGTATATTTATCAGTCTGGCCTCGAAAAAATTGGCTGCGATTAGTACCCTTTTCACGGATAATTTCGGCACGTTCGGCGTAACTTTCATCGTTTACCAATAAAGCCCCGCCCTCCCCGCAAATAATATTTTTAGTTTCATGGAAAGAAAGCGCTCCAAAGTGCCCAATCGAACCCAGAGGGCATCCCTGATAAGTTGCCATTATGCCTTGGGCAGCATCTTCTATCACCAACAATCCGTGACTACGGGCAATATCCATGATGGGATGCATCTCGCAGCCGACACCGGCATAATGCACCGCGACAATGGCTCGAGTCTTTGCTGTTATGGCCGCACTGATCTTACTTTCGTCAATGTTTAAGGTATCAGGCCGGATATCCACAAATACGGGAACTGCCCCTCGCAGCACAAATGCATTCGCGGTGGAAACGAAGGTAAACGAAGGCATGATGACCTCGTCGCCCGGTTGGATATTCGCTAAAATGGCCGCCATTTCGAGTGCGGCAGTGCATGAATGTGTCAGAAGTGCTTTTTGCGTACAGGTTTGGTTTTCCAGCCACAGGTGGCATTTTTTCGTATAGGGGCCATCGCCGGCAAGTTTACCCTTGAAGTGTGCATCAGCGATATAATACAACTCCTTGCCCGTCATGTATGGAAAGTTAAATGGTATTCTCTTGGTCATAGTAGGAAATTCTATTTAATAGGGTTATGTCATGAACTATATAGATTGTAATAAGATTCTGACCAAGGCACTGCAAATGCGGACAAATTAACACCATAGGGATGCCAACCATATGATAAATCTATTCCTGTTCTTAGTGTGACCGGGGATGGAATCATAGCAATAATAAGCACACTGAGTCCACACTTAACACAGCGCACCCTGAACGAGCCAACCCCCGTCGCCAATGACGCGTTGGCGATGACGGAGCGTATCACCCTGATGGGCTTGTCCCGTTGGACGGGAAAAAGCGAGGGCTTGCGGACGGTGCAGCTATTTTTTTAAAGGAAAAAATAGAGTGGCCGATGTTGCGCTGGCATCCCGTCTCCAAGTTGCGCCATGACTCCGCGCCTTACCTCCCCTACGCAGGCGGGAATCCGGGCAAAGGCATGCGGCGCAAATACGGCGAAAAGCTAACGCCGGAAACATTGACGGATGCGCACCTTAAAACGGGTACGGTTGAAAAGGGCATCTGCACCCGCGTCTGCCAGGTGCAGGCTTGGCACGGGAACTTCCCCGAATGGCTGAATGCCGCCGTCATCGTGAAAACCAACCTGAAGGCGGAGCGGTGCGAGAAGGTGCCGTTGTTCAGCGATACTTGAAAATCGTCTTCAGTGTACGGAAATACACGCGGAGGATTATAAATTCACTCGGCAAAAGGGGCGAGGCGTGTTTAATCGACGGCAGGATTTTCCAAACTGCGGAAATCGGCAGAATTCATGCAAAAGCAGCGTGAATTTTGGCGAAAGTATTGTCCCAATGAACCATAATTTTTTGTAAAATCGAGAGTGGCATCAGTATGTGGCTAATAAAATCTGTTACAATGGGAAGCTATGAAAATTTCAATTGTCGCCACCCTTTATAAATCCTCACAGCATATCCAAGAATTTTATCAGCGGGTCAGTGCGGCTGCCACTCAGCTTGCTGACGACGACTACGAAATTGTTTTGGTCAATGACGGATCCCCTGATAATAGTCTTGATTTGGCGATTCATATCAGCGAATTAGACTCGCACGTAATAATCGTTGACCTCTCCAGAAACTTTGGACACCACAAGGCTATGATGACCGGTCTAGCCCAATCAATCGGTCAATACGTCTTTTTAATTGATTGCGACTTGGAGGAAGACCCGGAATGGTTAATCCCTTTTGCCGAACTGATGGCAACCGAAAAATGTGATGTAGTTTATGGCATGCAAAAGCAGCGTAAAGGTTCCTTTTTCGAGAAGTGGAGCGGACATTTTTTCTATCGCTTTTTCAAAGCATTCACAGGTATTGCCCTACCCGAAAATGTGGTCACCGCACGCCTTATGACTCGGCGCTACGTCAATGCCTTGTTGCTCCACAAGGAGCGAGAACTTTTCATTGCAGGCCTTTGGCATATTACAGGCTTCAATCAAATCCCTCAAACGGTCAAAAAGCATAATTCCAGTGAAACAACTTACACCTTACGCAAAAAAGCGTCTTTGCTTGTCAATTCAGTTACTTCGTTCAGCAACGCACCTTTAATTGGAATATTCTATTTCGGAGTTTTAATTTCAATAAGTGCTATTATCTATATTATTTATCTACTAGTTAACTGGATGTTCCTCACTAACCCATTAATTGGCTGGACATCTGTGATGGCATCCATCTGGCTTATCGGCGGGATGATCATTTCTTTTATAGGAGTGATCGGAATATACCTATCCAAAGTTTTCTCTGAAACAAAACGACGACCTTATACCATAGTAAGGCATATTTATGCATCAAAAAAATGAAGCTCAAGCATCATGTCCATTATTAGGTATGGACTAGATTTTATATAATATTTATTTTTACTCTATAATACACTAATATAAGAAGCTTATGAATACTGGCAATAAATGGCGAAAGTTAGGTCTCGTTTTTTGCCCATCAGGTCATACCCCGTGGATGCACTCCCATGCGGCTGTTCCAATAGCTGAATGTATAGACGGAAACGTTTTCAAGATATATTTTAGTTCCCGCGACAGATCGAATAGAAGCTTCACCAGTTTTGTGATAATCAATATGGATCGACCGGATAAGATTCTAGATATATCAACAAACCCCGTTCTTTCCCCTGGGGAGCTTGGTGAGTTTGATGATAGTGGCGCGATGGCAACGTGGCTTGCTTTTCATCAGGGCAAAAAATTGCTTTACTATATTGGATGGAATCTTGGTGTAACCATTCCTTTTCGCAACTCAATAGGGTTATCAATTGGCACGGAAGAAGGTGATTTCGAGCGTTACTCTAATGGGCCAATCGTAGATCGTTCTATGAGTGAACCCCATTTTTGTGCAAGCTGCTGTGTCCTCCCTGGAGACGATTTGTGGCGTATGTGGTATCTGTCCTGCACGGGCTGGCAGATGAAACAGAGCAAGCCAGAGCATCGGTATCATATCAAGTATGCAGAGTCCAGCGATGGAGTGCATTGGCGAAGAGACGGACTTGTTGCCATCGATTTTGCTAACGATCAAGAATACGCAATTTCGCGACCGTCAGTAATTCGTGACAGTGACCGATGGAGGATGTGGTACTCCTTTCGTGGTTTGTCATACCGAATTGGATACGCTGAATCATATGATGGCATTCACTGGAAACGACTTGACGGTAAAGTAGGTATAGATATATCCAAAAGCGGTTGGGATTCTGAAATGATTGAATACCCATTTGTATTTGACCATAATGGTCAACGATACATGCTATATAACGGCAACAATTATGGAAAATCTGGCTTTGGCCTCGCGGTAAGTGATTAATATTAACGCGACAACGCGACTCTGCTTGCTTTCGTTACCACGCAAATACAGCGTTTTCAATATCAATTGATTACTTTATTTAAGCCGTAGGAGCTGGCCATGCCCTCGATTGATTGGGCCGATTCAGCAAAAATGGGCTATTTATCGCGGGTATGGCCCGCTCCTACATGTTGCGTATATTCATTTTTAAGTAACTATTTGATATTAAAAATGCTGTAA
>CAIODU010000424.1 GCA_903857165.1 uncultured Methylococcaceae bacterium
AATCCAGAGCCATGGACGGTAACTTGCCGCTTGCACAAGTGCTTGAATCAGGTAGGTTGCCAGCCCATAGGTTCACATCCTTGTGACTGGATTCCGGCATCCATGCCGGAATGACGGCTCTCCAACACTTGTGTATAACGATGAGCGGTCTCCGTGGGAATGCATCATGTGACGCTCTGCGTCACAAACCGCTGGAGCGGTTCAGATTGCATTCCCACGCTGGAGCGTGGGAACGATAGCAAGAGATGTGTGTATTAGAATTCTTTAACCCCCCGCCAATCATGGCTACGTCAAATATAGTGAATAAGGAATGTCTATGGATCGTTGTCTAATTGTTTTTTATCTTGATACAAGGTGTCTTGAAAAACACTATCACAACCCAAGTTGGCAAAACGCTTATGCCGATATCCGGCGAGTTCTTTCCAAGCACAGATTCAACAACATTCAAGGCACTGTATACTTGAGCGAAGTTGGTATTCGTCAAGCGCATGGCACTCTTGCGCTCCAAGAAATTGCGATCAGATTTTCCTGGTTCGAGAAATGTGTATCGAACGTTCAGTTTTACGATTTGGCTGACGATTTCAACGCGCAGTTCATCGTCGATGGTATTGCCCAAGCAAGAGAGGCTTTTGAGCGTCGAATTGCTAATTTACGCCAGCAATTGCTCTTGGCAGGACTAACGCCTGAGAAAGTCGATGAGATTATTGTAAATCAAACATTCTCTTTAGAAAACTCTGCACAAGGGGATTTCCCTCTGGCAATCAGCCAGGATCTACAGCAGAAATGATTGCTGAACACAACGGACAACTATGAACGAACACCCACAAACCCACCCCAAACAGTTGGAAGCGGAAAGCATCCACATCATTCGCGAAGTCGCCGCAGAATTCGAGCGCCCGGTCATGCTTTATTCCATCGGCAAGGACTCGGCGGTGATGCTGCATCTGGCAATGAAGGCGTTTTACCCCGGCAAGCCGCCGTTCCCGCTGATGCATGTGGACACCACTTGGAAATTCCGCGAGATGATCGGATTCCGCGACCGGCACATTCAAAATCTGGGCCTGGAACTCATCGTCTACATCAACGAAGATGGCGTCCGTGCCGGCATCGGGCCGTTCACCCATGGCAGCAAGAAGCACACCGACGTGATGAAGACCGAGGCGCTCAAGCAGGCCTTGGACAAATACAAGTTCGACGCCGCCTTTGGCGGGGCCAGGCGCGACGAGGAGAAGTCTCGCGCCAAGGAAAGGGTCTACTCCTTCCGCGACCAGAACCACCGCTGGGACCCGAAAAACCAGCGGCCGGAACTGTGGAACGTGTTCAATGGCAAGATCAACAAGGGCGAAAGCATCCGCGTGTTCCTGCTGTCCAACTGGACCGAGTTGGACGTCTGGCAGTACATTTAGGGGTATTTCTAATGTCACACCAATCCGATTTGATCAGCAGCGACATCCTCGCCTATTTGGCCCAGCATGAACACAAAGAGTTGCTGCGCTTCCTCACCTGCGGCAGCGTCGATGATGGCAAGAGCACTTTGATCGGGCGGCTGTTGCACGACTCGAAGATGATTTACGAGGACCAACTCGCCGCCATCCAGCAAGACAGCATCAAATCCGGCACCACCGGCGGCGACATCGACTTGGCATTGTTGGTGGACGGCTTGCAGGCGGAGCGCGAGCAAGGCATCACCATCGACGTGGCCTACCGTTACTTCTCCACCGCCAAGCGCAAGTTCATCATCGCCGACACCCCCGGCCATGAACAATACACCCGCAACATGGCCACTGGCGCATCCACCTGCGATTTGGCGATCATCTTGATTGATGCCCGTTACGGGGTGCAGACCCAAACCAAGCGGCACAGCTTCATTGTCTCGTTGTTGGGAATCAAGCACATCGTGGTGGCGGTGAACAAAATGGACCTGGTCGGCTACGACGAAAGTATTTTTGAGAAAATCCGCAACGATTACCTCGATTTTTTCTCCCACTTGGCCCCCGCCGAGATTCGCTTCATCCCCCTGTCGGCATTGAAAGGCGACAATGTCGTCAATGCCAGCGAGGAAATGCCGTGGTATGCGGGCGAGCCTTTGTTGGAATTGCTGGACACCCTCGAAATCACCGACGTGCAAAACTTCGCCCACTTGCGCTTCCCGGTGCAATGGGTCAACCGCCCGAACCTGGATTTCCGTGGCTTCAGCGGCACCCTGGCGGCGGGCATCCTGAAAAAAGGCGATCCCATCATGGCCTTGCCTTCGCGCAAGGCCAGCCGGGTCAAGGCCATCGTCACCCAAGACGGCGAACTGGAGGAAGCCTTCCCGCCCCAGGCCATCACCGTGACTTTGGAAGATGAAATCGACATCAGCCGGGGGGACATTCTGGTGCACCCGGACGACATACCTTTGCAAGGCAACCGCTTCGATGCGCAAATCGTTTGGATGGCGGATTTCCCGCTCATCCCCGGCAAGCAATATCTGTTCAAGCTGGCGACCAGAATGGTCGGCGGGTCTTTCCCCAAGGTTCACTGCCGCACCGATGTGAATACCCTGGACCGGCTCCCGGCCAACCAGCTTAAGCTGAATGAAATTGGCCGCTGCGAAGTGGTCTTGAACGCGCCCGTCGCCTTCGACACTTACGCCGGCTGCAAGGGCACGGGCTCTTTCATCATCATTGACAGGCTGACCAACGCAACCGTGGGCGCGGGCATGATTGACGGTGTGCCGGAAAAATCCCATGAAATGCGCAGGGTGAGCCCCGAGGAACGCGCCGCCCGCCTCGGCCAAAAGCCGCTGACCGTCTGGCTTTTAGGCGAGAACCGGCTGGAATTCGCCTATCAGTTGGAGCGCGGCCTGTTCGACTGCGGCTATCTGAGCGCGGTGTTGCATGACACTGATGCGCAACAGGCCGGGGTTATCGCCTGGCAACTCAACCAAGCCGGTTTGATTTGCATCCTGGCCCAAGACGGCGGCGATGTTCGCGAGGATGCGGACCGGCTGACGCTGTCCACGGAGGATCTCGATATTAACGCGGTCATCGAATCCCTAGGCTTGTCCCCACAGGATAAACAACCGGAATATGTGATTTAACCCGGTTTGCGACCCATCCGCCCCACAATGGATATGTTTTTTGGAGATAGGGTAATGAAAAAACGGCATTTCCTTTTTTAAATAAAGGGGTGTAAGCTGTTTTTAACCTACCTTTTCCTGGGAACGCGGCCATCTTGGCCGCCATTTCATCGGGCGAGACGCCCTCGCTCCCAGGGGGAAGTAAACAGTTATGTGAAAACAAACACCCTGCCCGTTTCATTTTTGCGCAATAGTAAACTTCCATCATGAGGAAATATCATGTCCGCCAACCCAAACCCCAAGCAATCCGTAAATGAACCCTTGTTGGCAGCCAGCCAACCTGTGATCAGTGAAGAAGTGTGGCAGATCATTGCCGAAACCCCGCATGAAAGTACAGACCTGTCGGCAACCAGTTTCTGGGCATCCAGCGAAGAGCTACAGCAGATAATCGCCGAGACCGCCTATTACAAGGCCGAGAAGAGAGGCTTTGAACCGGGCTATGAAGCGCAAGATTGGGTGGAATCTGAAAGGGACATTCTAGGTCGGTATGTCGATTTTGGCATTGAAAATGCCGAAATTCAATAAAATGAAGGATTTCCCGTGGATCAATGCCGGGGCGCTTGCCGCCGTGGACGGCATTCGCCGTCGAGAGGATAGGCGATGTCCATCTGGCGTGGGAAAACGAGGCATTGCGGGAGGTTGCCGAGCCCAAGGGCGATCTGGAAACCGTCTATCCGCCGGTGAGCATTCTGGCCGAGCCGGCAGTGGCCTGGGTCGATGCCAACGTGGCGCACAACGGCAACGCCAAGCTGGCGCATGCCTACCTCGACCTCCTGTTCAGCGACGCGGCGCAGGAAACCATCGCACGCAACGGCTACCGGCCATTCAATGCGGACATTCTAAAGAAGCATGCCGGACGCCTGCCACAAATCAAGCTGTTCGGGATCAGCAGCATTGCCCGCGACTGGGAAGACGCCCAGCAGCGGTTCTTTGCCGAGAACGGCATCATAGAAACCGTCTACAAGCCCAAGCCCCGCTAGTGTGGGTAGGCTAAGGCAGCGAACAACACCATCCACCGAGTGGGGCGACATCATGACAGAGGCAACAATTGCGACAGAGGACACGGGTACGGCACTGCCGGACTGGCGCAACGGCTATGGTTGGGACACGGCCCGCAAGGATTTTCAGGCGGGGCTCACGGTCGCGGCGATCTCGCTGCCGCAGAGCATCGCCTATGCCCTCATCGCAGGGGTGGACCCGCGCTTCGGCCTCTATACCGCGATTGTGTTCACGGCCATCGCCGCGCTCCTGGTGAAGGCGAACCCGGAGCGGGAAGCGACGGTCACCGATGCGCCCGACGAGATTCTATTGATTTTTAACGACTCCGTCGGACAGGAATTCCTAGCCTTGGCGGTCATTGACCCATCTGGAAAGCGCGTGGACAACCACGACGCCAAACTGGACTTCACCGACCACTCCCATCTCCGGGCATCGGTGTCGAAGCTCGCCCCTGGCCGCTACACCGTCCGTTACCGAGTGCTTTCGGCGGACGGGCATGTGGTTAGCGGCAAATATTTTTTTGATGTGCAAGGCAAATAACACGAGGTGTAATCCAATGACTAAGCAACAGCGACTTTCTGTCTTTTGTGCCGCTTCAACCGTCCTACTGGCCTTTGGTCACGGGGCGATGGCGGCAGGGGAATCCAAAAACTCAAGGCAAGCGTATTCAAACTCGAATAAGACGTGCCTAGTCGGCAATGATTTTTATGCCGTCCATTTCACCGCCATCCAGGAAGGCCGGCAAAAAGGCGAGATGACCGTTTTCACCAAATATTGCCAGGAGGTCCCCGACATCGGCAAGACTTACCTGAGCATCGACCTATTGGACCGTGATGTCAGGAAAATGCTTGTCGCCCTGCGCGTCGTGAAGGAGGAGTTCAGCGAAGAGGGTGGCCGACCGCCGCAGGAATTGGGGACGCTGGCCG
>CAIODU010000425.1 GCA_903857165.1 uncultured Methylococcaceae bacterium
ATTAGCTTAAGGCGGCGGCCAAAAAGGGCAGACTGAACCCTGCCAATGCCCAGTCATAGGCCAGCCCTGTCCGAACACCCCCCCAATCGACACTCAATTAGCTTGAAAATTGTCCATCAAAAAGAATGCTCAGTCTCAGCTGGCAATAATCGCTGCTTAGATATTCAGGGGACAGCACCAACACCTGACGTTCGGCGCTATCTTGCAGCGCGTCCATCTGGCCGACCACAGCCCTGCCAATCTGGAACCGGTCTTTGTCAATCAATACCTTCGCACCGCCGGCCTCCAAGCAGGGAACCAGACGCTGGCAAACCCAATCGCTTTGTTGGTGGCTGTAACTGATGAATACATGCATGTTTACCTCTTCATATATGCCTGTGCTAAATAATCGCATAAATATTGATGTTACGCAGCATCGCTTGCGGGCAAATGAAGGGCGGCCTTCAGGCCAATGCTGATGAATTAAGCCGTTCGTGCTGAGCCCGTCGAAGCATGAACGGTTTAATTCAACAGCATGAGATTTTTCCGTTCACCCTTCGACAAGCTCAGGGCGAACGGAAAAATCCTTAATTCAACAGCATTGGGCCTTCAGTCTGCCGATTGTCCCACAAGATGGCGCCATTGCCGTCATTACTGGCATGGATGCCGGAATGACGGGTTGTCTATCGGCACTTTGGCCCATCATAAGAATTGCCGACTCGCCATACCCTACCGTTCTATGTTAAAATACAATAACATGCATAAGAAATCAGCCGTCCATTTCGTGGCAATGCCAATCACCGATTTTTCCCACCGCCATGGGCTTTCATGACTATCGCCAAACTCGATGCCTCCAACATCCGCAACATCGAAACCGCGAGCATCGAACCTTCCCCCCGGCTGAATTTCATTCTAGGCCCCAACGGCAGCGGCAAGACCTCGCTGTTGGAGGCGATCCACATCCTCGGGCGGGCGCGGTCGTTTCGCTCGACCCAGGCCGGGCAGGTGATCCGTTTTCAACAAGACGACTTGACGGTTACCGGCAAGGTGAAGGCCGGGGATGGCTTGGCCCCCATCACCATCGGAGTAAGGTTAGGTAGGCGCAAGCGGGAAATCGCACTGGCCGGGACTCGGCTGCAAAGCAGTGCCGAGCTGATCCGGGCCTTTCCTGTGTTGTTGATTCAACCGTCCAGCAGCGCCCTGTTGGAGGGCGCGCCGAAAGCCAGGCGGCAGTTCCTCGACTGGGGGGCATTCCATCTCGATGCCGGATTCTTGGACAATTGGCGCGGTTACGCGCGGGCGTTGAGCCAGCGCAACGCCTTGCTACGCTCGGGCATCAGCCGGGGCATTGAGATATGGAATCATGAACTGTCCCGGTACGGTATAATGGTCGATTGTGCGAGAGCTTCCTACGCGGAGAGGCTGCGCCCTTATTTCCATGCCGCTGCAGGTCATTTTCTTGAGGAAGTGCCATTCGATCTTAGCACCATCGCCGGTTGGGACACTGAAAAATCGCTGGACGAGGTGTTGCGGGCGGAGATTGCCCAAGACCTTCGGGATGGGTACACCCATTCCGGGGTACACAAGGGTGATTTTCAAGTCCAGGCCGATGGCCGGCCTGCCAAGAATTACCTTTCCCGCGGGCAGATGAAGCTGTTGGTTTTCGCTTTGCTGCTGGCACAGTCGCATTTGCTGGAAGAATCGCTGGACGCCAAAGGCTGTGTGTTGATCGACGATTTGGCTTCGGAATTGGACAGCGCCAATCGAAGCAAGCTCCTTGGGTTTTTACAACAGCGCCAAGCACAATTTTTTATCACCGCCACCGACCCGCGATTGCTGGAACAATCAGGTTCGGCGGAAACGACTGTTTTTCAGGTGGAAAATGGTAGGGTTGCACGGGTTTGATTCAACTTAGGAACAAAAGAGAGACTATGGCTTCCGACGATTACGATAGTACAAACATCAAAGTATTGAAGGGTTTGGACGCGGTCAGAAAGCGTCCGGGCATGTACATCGGCGACACCGACGATGGCTCCGGGCTGCATCATATGGTGTTCGAGGTGGTGGACAATTCCATTGACGAAGCGCTCGCCGGGCATTGCAAAAGCGTCAAAGTCATCATTCACTCCGACGAATCGATCACCGTTTCCGACGACGGGCGCGGCATTCCGGTGGATATTCACCAAGAGGAGGGCCGCTCGGCGGCGGAAGTCATCATGACCGTCCTGCACGCAGGTGGCAAGTTTGACGACAACGCCTACAAAGTCTCCGGCGGTTTGCACGGGGTTGGTGTTTCGGTGGTCAATGCGCTGTCCGAAGAACTGGAATTGGAAGTCCGCAAGGGCGGCAAGCTATATAAACAGCTCTATCGCTATGGCGAACCCCAAGCCCCGCTGGCCGAAGCAGGCCCTGCGGAAGGCTCGGGTACGAAAGTCCACTTCAAACCCAGCAGCCAGACCTTCACCCACATTCTGTTCAACTACGACATCCTGGCCAAGCGTCTGCGCGAGTTGTCCTTTCTCAATTCCGGGGTGCGGATCGAATTGTTCGACGAACGTACTGATCGGGAGGATATTTTTGAATTCGAGGGCGGCATTCGGGCTTTCGTCGAGCATCTCAATAAAAACAAGACGCCGCTGTTTGACAAGGTTTTTCATGTCATCACCGAACGGGACGACATCGTTATTGAGGCGGCTTTGCAGTGGAATGATTCCTACCAGGAAAACATTTTCTGTTACACCAACAACATTCCGCAACGGGATGGCGGCTCGCATCTGGCCGGTTTCCGCGCCGCGCTGACCCGCACGCTGAACCAGTACATCGAAACCCAAGGTTTGCAAAAGAAGCACAAAGTCGCCACCACGGGTGACGATGCCCGCGAGGGGCTGACCGCCATCCTCTCGGTGAAAGTGCCAGACCCGAAATTCTCCTCGCAGACCAAAGACAAACTGGTGTCTTCCGAGGTGAAGCCGGCAGTGGAAGGGGCGATGAACGAAAAGTTCGAGGAGTTCCTGCAAGAAAACCCCTCTGTCGCCAAGATCATTGCCGGCAAGATGATCGACGCGGCCCGTGCCCGCGAGGCCGCCCGCAAGGCGAGGGAAATGACCCGCCGCAAGACGACGCTGGACATTGCCGGCCTCCCCGGCAAATTGGCCGACTGCCAAGAGCGCGACCCGGCATTGTCCGAGCTATTCATCGTCGAGGGTGACTCCGCTGGCGGTTCCGCCAAACAGGGCCGCGACCGCCGCACTCAAGCCATCCTGCCACTGAAGGGCAAAATCCTCAATGTCGAGCGCGCCCGTTTTGACCGGATGTTATGCTCCGAGGAAGTCGGCACTCTCATCACCGCCCTGGGCTGCGGCATAGGCCGGGAGGAATACAACCCGGACAAATTGCGCTACCACCGTATCATCATCATGACCGATGCCGATGTGGATGGCTCGCATATCCGCACCCTGTTGCTGACCTTTTTTTATCGGCAGATGCCGGAGCTGATCGAGCGCGGCTATATCTACATCGCCCAACCGCCTTTGTACAAGGTGAAAAAGGGCAAGCAGGAAAGTTACGTCAAAGATGACAGTGAGTTGGATAATTTTCTGCTGCAAATGGCTTTGGAAAAGACCAAGCTGTTCATTGACGATGCAACCCTGCCAATCATGGGGCAAGGCTTGGAAAAGCTGGCCCAAGAGCATCTCAAGGTTCGCAGCCTGATTGAGCGCCATGGTCGCCGCTATGACAAAACCTTTCTGGAAGTCCTCATCGACATGCCGCCTTTGCCGAAGGACAAGCTGCAAGACAAAGCCCATTGCGAAGCGTGGTTTAAACAGTTGGAAATCCGTTTGCAAGCCAAAGAAAAGGGGACATTATTCACCATCGAAGCTGATTTCACCCAGCGTCCCGGCGAATTCACCGCCAAGGTGATGAAACGCATCCATGGCGTCCAGAAATACTTCGAAGTCACTCCTGCTTTCTTCATGTCCCACGATTACGGCAAGATTGTCGAATTTGGCAAGACCGTCGAAGGGCTGTTTGGCGAGGACACCGCCATCGGCACGGATGAAAAGAAGACACCAGTGAAAAACTTTAAAGAAGCTTTCGAGGCAATGATGGCGGAAGTGCGCAAGGGCCAGCACATTCAGCGCTACAAAGGCTTGGGTGAAATGAACCCGGAGCAACTATGGGAAACCACGCTGGACTCCAACACCCGCCGATTGTTGCAGGTTAGGATCGAAGACGCCATCGCCGCAGATGAGGTATTCACCACCTTGATGGGCGACCAAGTGGAGCCAAGGCGGGAATTCATCGAGAAGAATGCTTTGGAAGTGTCCAATTTGGATATTTGATTGATCCGACGGCAGTGTGAATGGTCAGGGTGGAAAAGGGGTAGGTCGGCATCCCCATGCCTTACATATGCAGTCGGGTAGACGTCGGCGGCAAAGGGTTGCCGCCCTACGATTGGTGGCACTCCTTTTTTCTTTTACCCCTCCTTTAAGCCTACTTTAAGTTTCGAGTCCAATAATGGATGCCAACACGAACTGCACCGGGACCAACATCTTTTCACCCGGGTGATTCGATAGGCTCCAACTTAACCTAAGCACAAAGGAAGAACGACATGGCTACCCTTTACATCAAGCTCTATGACACCCTGAACAATGATTTGTACTTACCGATGGAACTGCTCGACCTCCAATGCGAGGTCGAATGTTTGAAGGGCATCGGGCCTGACGACGGCGAGGCAGTGCGCCATGAAGGCACATACTGCATCACTTGCCCGGATTCTGAATGGAAGGACGTGATCTCCACCTTGTCAGAGAGCGGTATAAGCCTGATCTATACCGTGGTGTTAAAGGGTGCGAGGGGGGAATCAATCATCCAAGAAGCGGGCGAATTGAATTCGCAAGTCAAGCACTACACGACCCGCCAAAGCGACAGAAAACAGGTCTTCGCATTTTGGTTTGGTGACTTTCCCCAAGTCGCGAAGCTCGGCCTGGCGGCATGAGTAAAGAAACCACTATACCTTAGTCTTTGACCGCAACGATAGCCAGCATCTCCTTCGACAGGATGACATCTTTTTCCGTTGCACAGGTGGCCCTCATTTCGTCAGTGGCAATACCTAACTTTTCAGCCCCTTCTTCATACAGCATCGTTGCTTGAAAATACTGGATGAAATCATCTTTACTAGGAAAGGTCAGCTTGGAATTGATGACTTCTTCGACAACTTGCGCAAAAATATCTTGAACGATAGGCAGGATTTCAAGGCGTAATCTATCCGTCCGTATCAGCGTTATTTCATCAATGGCAGTTCCCGTCAAACGCTCATTGAATTCATAGATTTCCTTGGCATTGTTCCGCGTAGGGCCAATCAAAACTAATTCAGCGCCCGGTTGCATGACCCGCTTCAACTCTAGAATTGTTTGCCTCGGGTCGGTTGCATTATAAATGGCGAAATTAGAGAAACATAAGTCAAAATGCCCGTCTTCAAAAGGAAGCCGGTCATCCATGGAACCTACTTGGAGTGACAGATTAGTCGCGTCAACATAGCGATTTTTTGCCTCTGCAATCAAGCTAGCTTCCCGATCAACCCCGCATACACTTCCCCCATCGCCCACATGCTTCAAATATAACTCTAGGTGGTTGCCATTGCCACACCCTAAATCGAGAATATTAACCCTCGGCTTTCTTTGCAGGAATGCTTCCATCCAATCTGCAATGTCAAAGTTGGCGAATTCTTTGTGGGCACGGATGCGAATGTTTAACTTGTCTTGTTTCTCTTTGTAACTTAAATCCATGGATTTTCCCTCTGCTTTGTTAGTTATAAATTCAAATCCCGAATCAGACAAAATGCCTCGGCCATTTCAATGCCAACCTCCGCCCCGCGTAAATTAGCCAAAGCCTTGATGTTTTCCCGGCTTCTGGAATGGGGAAACGGTTTTAATGCATTGCCATAATAGCCCAAGGCTTGCATTTTAGTGTCAAACGTTTTTTTGACGTCAAAAAAGCAATTGGGTTGGAAAGCCAGGCCAATTGGAGGGCTCCAATCAGTCGATGACAACACTTCAAATAGAAATATTTTCTTGATAAGCGTGGGGGACATGTCCTTGGAAAACCGTTGCGGCAGTCTGACTGCCGCCATGCTGGCTTCGTAACAGATGCGATGGTCTATGTTTACATCACTGGGATGGTGGGTGAAAATCCATTCCGGTTTGAATTTTACAATGGCCGCCTCAATGGCCTTGACCATTTCCAAATGAGGGACTGTGTTAAATTGAATGTTTTTGAATTCATACTTAATGGAATCCTTTATGCCGATAACCTTTTCGGCTTCTTCAACAGCCTCTTGAAAACTTTTCAAATCAGGGCGTTCATGCCTCGCATCGGCTGGCGCACACAGCACACAGGTATAAATATCATGCCCTTCATCAGCCAGTTTGCATAGTGTGCCGCCACAGCCCAACACTTCGTCATCAGGGTGTGCGATTATAAATAGAATATTCATTGGTCTTCCGTATTATAGGTATTGAGTGACAAATTTGTTGGCATTGTAACCGATCCAGATGGAAATCGATAAAGTCCGGTTGGTTGTGCAAGTCACCGTCCACGTCCCCGCCATGAAGGGCGCCGTCGCCGAACGCCTTGGCTTGGGCGGACGTGAAAAACGTCAACCGGGCGTCCCTAGGCACTCCGCCCTATCCGCCCGTGTCCAATCCTGCCGAACGCCTGATCAATTGTCGAAGCATCAACTAAGCTCGACTTTGGCCTTTTTAAGCCACCGCCGCGAGTTGATCCAGCAAGGCATCCCAGTCACGGCAAGATAATTCCAACCGGTCGCTGCCGGTTTTGGAGTTGACGAAATACTTGCCAGCCCAGATGGCGCGGCGGACG
>CAIODU010000426.1 GCA_903857165.1 uncultured Methylococcaceae bacterium
GCAATTTGCCGCCAAGCTCACCGGGCAATTGCAAGCCGACTACCCCGGACTGTTCCAGCCTTTGCCGCCGCCATTGGCCCTGCGCATGGTGTCCGCTAAAATTGATTACGCCGAATACCGCTACGAAATCCGTTTTCAAAGCGCATTGACGGTTTTCCTAAGCCGAGCCGACCTTCCCCGAGCCAACCTTAGCCATGCCAACCTTAGCGAAGCCGACCTTAGCGGAGCCAACCTTGATGGAGTCATAAAGTAGCCTACCCCCTGTCTGTGGGTGTATTTGAACAGCAATTAAACCCGCCCAACGGTTTGCATGCTCGGTTAGGTGATTTCCAATAATGAACCCACCAAAAGAATCGTCCACGAAAAACACGAAAGGCACGAACAATACATGCTTTTGTTCGTGCCTTTCGTGTCTTTCGTGGACTCTATTTTTTGCCTTCGGATCAGATTCTTGATGGGATGTTCTTTCTCAGGAATCACCTTACGCGGCCCATGCCCGGCGATCAAAGCCAAGGCAGGGCAGCATCCATGCAACCGTTGGGCACAACCAAAAACCAAAAGGGGCATCACCCCAACACCCCTCCGCTTTGGGAAACTAGTAGGGCGCAGCACTGCCAAGGGAAGCGTTATTCGTGGGCAATGGAAACAACATGACAGCAGAAGAATTATTGGCGGCATACGCCACAGGTGAAAGAATCTTGAGAGGAGCCGACCTTAACAGGGCCGTAGGGCGCAATAGCGGCTCCGCCGCGTATTGCGCCGAGTGGCAAACACTGCACAGGCGGCGGAATGCCGCCTATCCTGCCCTACGGATCTGCATTCCCACGCACAGGGCACCCATCGTTATTCGCAAGCCCCACGGATCGGGAAGACATCGTCATCCCGGTCAGGGATGCCGGAATCCAATGCCTTTAAGGACGGTAACTTGCCGTGGGCAAGCAAAAAGCCTGTCCTGAGCTTGTCGAAGGGGTGCTTGCCCACCTCTGTAGCCTTGCGTCCCCCTAGACATGGCAGCTTTTTGGGGAATCTCTTAAAGAATATGCCCTTTAAATGGCGTGGTTACATAAAGCCCGCACTCAACAAGCTTCGTGCGGGCTACAAACTTATTAGGATATGTTCGACCGACCCATTAGCGGGCGGGTGTGATCGCCCGATTGCCTGTCACGCGGAAACTCCAACCGAATTGGCGGGAACGGTTCAAGCCGGGTTGTATGACGATGGCGCAGCCGGGGGTTGCTTGAGGTGCTTCACAGGACAGCCGCAAAAATAAACCATTGGCGGGCCTACCCTGAGCGGGACGCCCCACCAACTTGCAACCTGGCACGACATCAGGGGCCAATTCCTGAATGTTTAAGGGTTGCTCGAACAGGGTTCTGCGTACATTGGAAAATTTAACATTCAAGGCGCCTGTGGAGTCATCCGCTGAAACCCTAAACCGAGCTCGCCGGGTCACTGAATAATTCAACGTGGGGAAGGAACCCACTACCGCCTGGGCGACCTTTTGAAGTCGCTCTGCATCAGCCGGGGAGCAACTGGCATTCGCCATGGGCGAAAGCGGCAACACAAGCATAAAAGCCAAAAAACCTTTAATAACTTTTGAATCAAGATTCATAGGGAAACACCTCCGAGGATTACATTGTTATTGTGAATGGAGTCAGTTGACGAGTCATTGACCCCCGCATTTACCGCCCTCCCAAAAGGGCAAGCTTACTGACTAGGGGATAGACAGTCGGACTGCAACAAGGTTTGATATTTTGCCCTAAGTCACGAGATTTGCCTAATTCGGTGTTCAAGTCCATCTTGGATGGAGTAGACTGCCATCATTTTTCAACATTGCAATTGGAACCTACTAATGAGCACCATTGAATCCAAGGAGCCGCCAAAGCTGTCAGGCGGACTACCCCTGATCGGACATATGCACCAGTTTGGCAAGAACCCGCATGACTTCATGCTGCGTTTGCGCGAGGAACTCGGCGATGTCGCGCAATTCAAGTTCTTCCACCTTGATATGGTTTTGATGACCGGCACCGAGGCCAGCGAGGCTTTTTACCGTGCGCCCGACGAGGTGCTGGACCAGGGCCCGGCCTATAAGATGATGACGCCCATCTTCGGCAAGGGCGTGGTGTTCGACGCACCGATAAAGAGGAAAAACGAGCAATTGCAAATGCTCATGCCGGCTTTGCGCGACAAACCCATGCGGACGTATTCAGGCCTTATCGTCGCTGAAGTTGAAAATATGATCAAGGATTGGGGCGATTCGGGCCAGATTGATCTGCTCGAATTCACCAAAGAGCTGACCATGTACACGTCCAGCCATTGTCTGCTTGGGCCTGAATTTCGCTATGAATTGAGCAATGAATTTGTCGGCATCTATCACGATCTTGAACAAGCCATCAAACCCATCGCCTATATCTTCCCCTACCTGCCATTGCCGGTGTTCCGGCGGCGCGACAAGGCGCGAGTCAAGCTGGAGCAATTGGTGGGCGAGATTATGGCTAAACGGGCGGGCAAGCAAGAAAACAAGGCCAATGTTTTCCAAACACTGATAGAAGCCAATTATGAGGACGGCACCAAGCTAACCCCTCATGAAATCACCGGCATGTTGATTGCCGCCGTTTTTGCCGGTCATCACACCAGTTCAGGGACGACGGCTTGGGTGTTGATCGAACTGCTGCGCCATCCGCAGCATTTGCAAAATGTCATGGAAGAAGTTGACCGGCTCTATGACGAAGGGGAGGGCGTTAGTTTTGAATCCCTGCGCCAAGTCCCCAAACTTGACAACATCCTCAAAGAAGTGCTCAGGTTGCACCCGCCGCTGATTTTGCTGATGCGCAAAGTCATGCAAGATTTTCATGTCAAGGATTATGTCGTCAAGGCCGGGAAATTTGTCTGCGCCGCGCCTTCCGTCACCCATCGCATGGCTTCGCTGTTTCCCGAACCTGACAAATTCGACCCCGACCGTTACACCCCGGAGCGGGGCGAGGACAAGAACATGTATGGCTGGCAGGCTTTCGGCGGCGGAAAGCACAAATGTTCAGGCAATTCGTTTGCCTTGTTCCAGATCAAAGCCATCATTAGCACCTTGCTTTCCCGGTACGAGTTCGAACTGGCCAACCCGCCGGAAAGCTACAAAGACGATTATAAAAAAATGGTGGTGGAACCCGGCTCGCCCTGTCCGATTCGTTATCGCAAACGTGCCGATGCCCACCTGCCCGGTATCGACGTGACACATTCCAATCAACCGCCAAAAATCGGTGAAGTGGGGGGGGCATTTAGGGTGGAAGTGGACTTCGACCTATGTAAAGGCCATGCCAATTGCATGGCGGAAGCGCCGGAAATTTTCCAAGTCGATGACAAAGGCAGTCTGGCCGTGCTTGATTACAATCCCAAGCTTGAACTGATGCAGAAGGCACTAGCGGCGGAGAAGTTCTGCCCGACTAGGGCGATACGCATCGTCACCGATGGCAATGGAATGAGGGATTAGGCAAAATCAGGATCAGGCTTGACCCGGCGTAATCCGGGTGGGCGGGGCTGCATTCCGCTCCGCTTCAGGCGGGCTGCACTGGGCATCGCTCCCACCCTGGCCTTGTTTTATAACGACATACCCCGCTTCAATCTCGTTATAAAAGGGCTTGGGAATCCTCGCCCAATCGACAATTTGCACTTGTATTGGCAAGTCGCTTTCCATGAAGGCGTCTTTCACGTCAACCATGTTGTCGGTTGGGATGGTGAAATCTTGCGGGTTGCGGACGACCAAATCCAAATCGCTGGCTTCATAGCAACCGCCCATCACCCGGCTGCCATATGCCCAAATTTCAGCTTCAGGCAGATATTCCTGCACGATGTCCAGCACCATTGCCAGATAACGGGGGGGCAATTGCAGTCGCTTAAGCTCAAGCCTTGGCATGGTCGCTGTCTTTGCCCAACTTGCTGTCCAACTGTCGGGCAAGCGTTTGAATGTCATCTAAGAATGCGGGCAACAACACCAAGGTTTCCAGGGCGAAGGCCTCACCATAATCATGGGCAGTGTCATTGCGGTTGTCCCTATAGTGAAACCAGCGCTCGACTTCGTCCACCGTCATCAAATCATGGATCGCGGCCAGACGCAGCACTTCCTTGACGGGGGTGGCATTGATGGTTTTACTGCCATGGCCGTATTCCTTCAAGGCTTTTTTAATCAATTTAAACGCGGTTTCCTGTGCCAGTTCATAGCCTTTGATGATGGCATTGCGGAAAACTTCTTGATCAATGCTGCCGGCTTCCGCTAATTGGTAAAGCCGCAGCGAGGATTCAAGTGTCTGGGTGCAGCGCTTTAAATGGTCGGTGTTTAGATAAATCATCGAAACTCAGGAAATTCCAAGCCAATTTGCTTATCATGGGGCAATGAACTCCAAACCTCAAGCCGCTTGATGCCGAACTGATGCCTGTTAGCGACACTCCCCCTATCTTGCTTAGTCGGAAACTGCCCGTCCGCCGCTTGGAAATCGCCTTGAGAGGCGATTGGATAGCGACAGCGGCGCGGCCTTCGGCAGACGAAGCCCTTGCCCAGTTGGGTAAGGAAGATGCACCGGCAGAAGTCTGCTTCGACGCCTCCGGCTTGGGCCAGTGGGATAGCTTGTTGCTGACCTTTTTAACGCTGATCGAGAATCGCTGCAAGGCTGCGGGCATCCGCGTTGACCGTCGTGGCCTGCCGGATGGGATTCGGGGGATGTTGGAACTGGCCGATGCGGTGCCTGAGCTGGAAGGGGTGCGTCGTGCATCTGCCAAGACGGGCATATTGGGAAAAATTGGCCTGTTGGGCATCGCGGCTTGGGAAGAAACCATCGCCATGCTGGGTTTCATTGGCGAGGCGGCTTTGGGATTCGGCAACTTCTTGCTGGGCAAGGCCCACTATCGCCGTGTCGATTTGTATTTGCTGATCCAGGAATGCGGCGCAAACGCCCTGCCTATCGTCTCCCTGATTAGTTTTTTGGTGGGGATGATCCTAGCCTTCGTCGGTTCCGTGCAATTGGCCAAATACGGCGCCCAGGCTTATATTTCCGACATGGTGGGCTTGGGGATGTCGCGGGAAATGGGGGCGCTGATGACCGCCATCATCATGACGGGACGCACGGGAGCGGCCTTTGCCGCACAATTGGGTTCAATGCAAGTGAACGAAGAAATCGATGCCTTGAAGACCATGGGCTTTTCGGAAATGGAGTTCCTAGTCGTCCCCAGAATGTTGGCCTTAATCCTAATGATGCCCTTGCTGTGCGTCTATGCCGACCTGTTGGGCATGGCCGGCGGCGGTCTTGTGAGCCTCGGCCTTTACGACATTTCCATCTTGGAATATTCGCATCATCTGCTGGCGCGCCTGCGGTTTCAGGATTTCGCCGTGGGCGTGGGCAAAAGTGTGGTGTTTGGTGTGTTGGTTGCCATTTCCGGGTGCATGAGGGGCATGCAATGCGGGCGTAGTTCCCAGGCGGTAGGCATGGCGGCCACCTCCGCTGTCGTCACCGGCATCGTCATGATCGTCTGCGCCGATGCCGTGATGACCTTGCTCGTGATTTCCTTGCATTGGTGATGACATGGGCGAGCCACACATCACGGTTTCCGGTTTAACCATGGCTTACGATGATTTTGTCATCCAACGGGATATGAATTTCACCGTCAACCGGGGCGATATTTTCATCGTCATGGGCGGCAGCGGCTGCGGCAAGAGTACCTTGTTGCGGCATTTGATCGGCCTGATCCGGCCCACCAAAGGCTCTGTCTCCTATCAAGAACTTAGCTTTTGGGATGCCAGCCCGGAAGAAAGGCGGCGGTTAATGATGAAAATGGGGGTTTCGTATCAAAGCGGGGCGCTGTTCAGTTCGATGACCTTAGCTGAAAACATCGCCCTGCCCCTGGCCGCATTCACCTCGCTCACACCTCCTGAAATCCAAGGCATCGTGTCGCTGAAGCTCGCCCTGGTCGGGCTTGCCGGTTTCGAGGAATACTATCCGGCGGAAATCTCCGGCGGCATGCAGAAGCGTGCCGGACTGGCCCGCGCCATGGCCTTGGACCCCGATATTCTGTTTTTTGACG
The DNA here is from genome assembly GCA_903857165.1 of uncultured Methylococcaceae bacterium. Classification (GTDB taxonomy): domain Bacteria; phylum Pseudomonadota; class Gammaproteobacteria; order Methylococcales; family Methylococcaceae; genus Methylumidiphilus. The sequence goes on from CAIODU010000426.1 coordinate 6,067, forward strand.
AACCTTCCGCCGGGCTCGACCCGATCAGTTCCAGGTTATTGGACAATTTGATCTTGCATCTGCGCGACAATTTGGGTGCCACCATTGTCGTGGTGACCCATGAATTGCCCAGCATCTTCGCCATCGGCAATAACGCTGTGTTTCTCGATGCGGAAAGCAAATCCATCATCGCCCAAGGCGACCCGAAGCGCCTATTGGCAGAATGCGAGATACCCAAGGTGCGCCAGTTCCTGACCCGTGGCGGGAACGGGAAGGCTGACACTATTTCGCAAGGATCAAAGCAATGAACAACAAAGCCAACCCGGTGTTGATTGGAGGCTTCATCGTCGGCGCACTGGCGCTTGTCATTGTGGCAGTCTTGCTGTTCGTCAACGGGGTGTTCTCCAACCCGCAAAAAAACATGGTTTTTTTCGAAGGGTCGGTCAACGGACTCAATATTGGCGCCTTGGTCAAACTCAAGGGGGTTCCGGTCGGCAAAGTGATCGACATCTTGGTGATTTACGACGACCAGCGGGGCAAGATCCTCACTCCGGTGATCATCGAGTTCACCCCGCAAAAGTTATATGACCTGCAAGGCGGGCATATCGAGAAGGCCACCAATGAAGACATTAAATTGCTGATCAACAAGGGTATGCGCGCCCAATTGCAGACACAGAGCCTGGTGACTGGGCAATTGTTCATCGACATTAATTTTCGCCCGGAAACCCCTATCAAAATGCTGGGGGGCGACCATCCGCTTTACCCGGAAATACCCAGCATTCCCTCGTCCAAGGAACAATTGGAAAATACCATTGAGGAGATCGTGGCCATGGTTCGGAAAATGCCCATTGAAAAGACGGTGGAGTCACTGTCGAATAGCATTCAGCAAGTGGAAAAACTGCTCAAATCCCCGGAAATCGCCTCCAGCCTGGCCACCCTCGACCATACCCTTAAGGATGTGCGGCATTTGGTGCAAAATGTGGACGGCAAGATCGCCCCGCTGGTAAATGAACTGCAAGGTTCTGCCAAGGAAAGCCGGCTGTTGCTGGAGAGCATCAACAAAAATGCCGGGCCGGTCATGCAAAGCGCCCAAGAGGCAATGAAAGCCACCACCGGCACCATGGATCAGGCCCGCTCCACGCTGCTGACCATAGACCAGGTCGCGGCCCAAAACGCCAGTTTGGATTTGGCGTTGAAGGATTTGGCCTCGGCGGCAAAATCCTTGCGCGTTCTGGCCGATTATTTGGAACGCCATCCCGATGCCCTGATTTATGGGAAAAACCCTAAAGGAGAATGAACATGCGCACAGTGTCAAGCAACCCAACCACTCCAGCCAAGCCCCTGGCGGGGCGGTCAATGGCCAAAGCTTGGGTGGTTTTTTTCGCGGCCACCGTTGCGATGGTTGGCGTTGGCTGCTCGCCCAATAATCGACAGGTTAAATTTTACCTATTGCAACCCGTCAGCCGGCCTGATGCGCACGGGGGGTTGGTGGAAACGGCAAAACCGCTACTCGTCGGCGTTGGCCCCGTCGAGATACCCGCCTATCTGGACCGTCCGCAGATCGTCACTGGCAACGCCGGTGCCGAACTGCAAATGGCTGAATACCATCGCTGGGCCGAACCGTTGAAAGACTCGATCACCCGCGTACTGGCCGAAAACTTGGCCTTGTCCATGCCGGACAGTCATATTGTGTCATTCCCATGGAACCGGGCCATCGCCTTGGACTTCCAAGTGGAAGTGAAAGTCAGCCGTTTCCATGTGGATGCAGCCGGTCACTGCGAGTTAAAAGCCGATTGGACCCTCTTGAAGCAAAACAAGCCTGTTTTAATGAAAGCCTTTCAAACCATCACCTTCGTGACTGGCAATGATTTTGCCGCCGACGTGGTCGCACAATCCCAAGCCTTGGCTAGGTTTGGCAAGGAAATAGCGGCCGGTTTGCAAGCAGCGGCAGAAACGCGGTAGGCAATGAAGCCCATAGGGAGCGTCAAAGCTTGCTTTGACCGCCTGTCGAAAACAGGCAGTCGCAAGGCAAGCCTTGCCAGAAGGTAGCCCGGATGAAGCCGCCCTGCGGCGAAATCCGGGGGATGCCACGGGAAACCCGGATTGCGCCGCAGGGCGGCTTCATCCGGGCTACTTGCTACTGTGCAATCGGAAAATGGGGCTTCACATTCCCCTCGCATATCCAGTTGACCCAGATTTTTTTGTCCGTGCCTATTTCCAGCGAGGAATAGTTGCGCATCCGAATGTATTTATCCGAACCAATGGGCGGGATGACTTCGGCAGTTATGTCCCCGTTGCCGAGTCGTTGCTTGTCGTCGGATGTTGTCGCCCCAATTCCTATCCATTCAAAAAAAGTCGGGGCAGGGTGGACGATGGCAGAAGAGACGACTTGGGTGATCTGCAATTGATTGACTTCGTCTTTGATCAGCCCTAAGGCACCGACGTGGACATCGCCTGACAGGATAACCGTCTTGCACTTCTTTTGCTTGTTGAAATCCAACAGGATTTGGATCAATCTCATGCGCTCGCCCTGATGTGCCTTGGCAGTCCAATGGTCGTGGGCATCGTCCTGCAATTCCACCTGCCAGGGAGTGGCTTGCAACAAAGCGTCAATCTCGGAGAAATCCCGATACACCAAAGGCAAGCCTGCCATCACCAACAGATTTTCCACCTTCTGCGGGAGTTTTGACAACCAATCCTTTACCGCTGCCCATTGCCCTTCACTCATCAATTGCGTTTGGGTGCGCTCGACCCGATTGTCAATCCCCAAGATGGAGTAAGCCCGGAATTGCAAACCAAAGGCATAATGCACACCCGCATTATCGAACAGAGTATTGTTTTTGAGTGAGCGGACTTGGAACAACTCGAAATATTTTTTCGCGTATTTGAAGATTTCCTGGTAGATGGGGCAATCCTGCAAGCCACCCTTCGCTATGGGGGCATAGGAACCCCAACCGTCAAAGATGTCATGGTCGTCCCACATCATCACCGAAGGAATGGATGCCAGCATGAGCGCCATGTCGCTGCTGCACCCCCAACCCTTGATGTATGCCTGTTCATAGAATTTGTCCAATTCTTTTTGGACCTTTGGACCCACCGGATACTTCTGTTGTTTTTCCCTGGGCCAATGGCTCCATTGGTTGATAGTCGGTGCAAAACTGCTTTCCCATAGCCCATCGGCATAGATTTGGTCACCGCCCATCAGCATCAAGGAGTAGGGCTTTTGGCTATGCTCGGCGTTCATTGTTTGCCAAAGCACGTAAGGGTTTGCCGTGTCCCGCGCCAGTTTCGTGGAGGAAAATCCGTTACAACTGGCATAGGCGATTTTTGGCTCCTCTAGCTTTCCGGGTACATGGAATGACCAGGCACTCCGGCCAAACGTGTCTTGCAAAGGGGTTCCGTCGTTTTCAATCTTGTATTCGCATGGCTTTCCGTTTTTGGTGGCGGCAACAGTGGCTTCGGAACGCCAAAAAATGCCATTGGGCGTTTGTGTGATTTGGGTGAACGGTACTTGTTGACCCGCAATCGTCAGCGTTGGGGCCGCTGAACTTGGATCAGAGAGGAAGCAAACGGTGTAAAGTTCATTTTGTTCATAGCCTAAAATAGGGCCTAGCAAGATTTTCACGGGCTTCTCCTTTCAAATTAGAGGGTTACAAAGACTTTGTCGGTCGGCGATTTGAATTTAACCCGGCTTGGATTGGGAAAACTCAATGCGGAAAGGGATTATCAGTCAAGCAAAAATGTAAAGCAAGGAACTAGGGGTTCCCCGTGTGCCACTAACCCGGCCTACGGCTTTTGTCGGGTCTGTTTTTTCGATAGCCACGCCAAAGGAAAAAGACCAAGGCGATGCCGGCGATGATTCCAAAGATGGCTTTTTCGTAATTCTCCACATCATCAAGCATGGTTTCCGCAAGACTGCCGAGCTGGTATCCAAAACAGGCGAAGGAAATAGCCCAAACCAAGGCACCCAGGAAATTCAGCAAAAAGAAACGCACCGGGCTATATCCACTGGAACCGATGACAAAGGGGGTGACATTGCGTATGCCATAGAGAAAGCGGAACCCTAAGATGACGGCGATCTGATGCCGGTGTAACAGGGCAAAAGCTTTGGCCGCGTTGCGTTGCAAGCCCGGGCGTTTGTCCAGGAAACGCATACCCTTGAAATGCCCGATGAAGAAAAAGGTCTGGTCGCCGCCAAAACTCCCGAACAACGCGGCGAGAATCACCAGCGGCAGGTCAAGGATGCCCTCTTGGGCCAGATAACCGGCGATGATGAGGATGGTCTCACCCTCTAAAAACGTGCCTATGAACAGTGCCAGGTAACCATATTGTATGATCAGTTCTTCCAGTGACATGGGTGTTTGCAAATCCTGTCTGTCCAGTAAATCCTATCATTTGGATTCTATTTCAAAGGTTAAACGCAGGGGCGGGTTTGGGACCCGCCCCTACCCGTCGCAGGTCAGAGGCTGGCCGAACCGACGATGTTATAACCGGCATCCACATAGGTGATTTCCCCGGTGACACCGGATGCCAAGTCGGAACAAAGGAATGCGGCGACATTGCCCACTTCCTCGGTGCTGACATTTTTGCGCAGCGGTGCGGCCTGCTCCGCCTTGCTCAGCATCTCGCGGAAATTGTTGATGCCGGAAGCCGCCAAAGTACGGATGGGGCCGGCCGAAACCGCATTGACACGAGTGCCTTCCGGTCCCAAGGCCACCGCCATGTAGCGGACATTCGCTTCCAAACTGGCTTTGGCGACACCCATCACATTGTAATTGGGGATTGCCCGCTCCGCGCCCAAGTAGGTCAAGGTCAGCAGTGCGCCATTGCGCCCGGCCATCATCTTGCGGCCCGCCTTTGCCAGCGCGGTGAAACTGTAAGAGCTGATGTCGTGGGCAATGGCAAAGTTCTCCCGCGTGGTGGCTTCCACATAATCCCCGTCCAGCGCGTCACGCGGGGCGAAAGCCACCGAATGCACGATGACATCCAACCCGTCCCAATGCTTTGCCAAACCATCGAACACCGCCACGATCTGCTCGTCGCTGCCCACGTCCAGCGGCAGCACGATGGAAGAGTCGAATTCGGCGGCGAACTTCACCACCCGTTCCTGTAATTTTTCACCTTGGTAAGTGAATGCCAGTTCGGCACCCTGGCGGTGCATCGCCTGGGCAATCCCGTAGGCGATGGAGCGGTTGCTCGCCACACCGACGATCAAAACTTTTTTGCCTTGCATGAAACCCATGTTTGTCTCCGTCTGTTGTTGGTATTTTCGTTGCCCAGTATCCCCGACCCGTCGCAAGCTGTCTAGCCAAACAAGCAGGGGAACCTGAAAAAAATCGGTCATGTCTAGGTTTAAAACAATAATTAACTGATGCTACGCACCGAACTGTCCACGTTCGGCGCAGTGCCCACGTCGTCAAAGGGTTGCCGACCTACGGCTGTCCACGTTCGGCGCAGTGCCCACGTCGGCAAAGGGTTGCCGACCTACGGCTGTCCACGTTCGGCGCAGTGCCCACGTCGGCAAAGGGTTGCCGACCTACGGCTTACCGTTGTCAACCGCGCTCCGCCGACGGGCTTACCCACTCCGGCGGTGGCTTCCACTGCCCGACCCAGGCAGGAATCTCCCCGGCCGGCATGGGCCTGGCGATGGCGTACCCCTGGGCCAGATCGCAGCCCAGGCGAATCAACTGAACGCCTTGGGCTATGGTTTCGACGCCTTCCGCCACCACCTGCCGGTGGAATGCCCGGGTGAGTCCGATCACACCTTCGACGATGGCCAAATCTTCATTGTCTTCCAACATGTCGCGCACGAAGGATTGGTCGATCTTGATGGTTTCCGCCGGCAAATGTTTGAGGTAGGTCAAAGACGAGTAGCCAGTCCCGAAATCGTCCAAGGCAAAACGCAAACCGATGCCCTGACAGAAGCGCATCACTTGCGAAATGTATTCGATGTCGTCCAAGGCGGCCGACTCCAAGATTTCGAGTTCACAACGGCCCGGTTTGACGGCAGGGAAACGGGCCAGCAAGTCGGCAAGGTTTTCGCCGAATCCAACGGTTTGCAGGCTTTGTGCGGTGATGTTGATGCTAATCCCCAAATCGAGCCCCATGGCATTCCACTCGGTCATTTGCCGTAGCGATTCTTCCAAGGCCCATTGGTCGATTTGTCGACCCAATAAATGGGTTCCGATCAAAGGCAGGAATTCCCCCGGCAGAACCAAGCCATGTCCATGTCTGTGCCAGCGAATCAATGCCTCGACACCGGCCACTAGACCGGAACGCAGATCGACTTTCGGCTGATAGAACAGGACGAATTCCCGATTTGCCAACGCCGTTTCGATTTGAACCAGTCGCTCGAAATGGACGCGAGACTGCGAATCCGCAACCGGATCATAAATGTGGAAACGGTTTTTCCCCGCCTGCTTGGCCTGATACATGGCCTGGTCGGCGTGGCGCAGCAAGGTGTCGGGATCGGCATCGTCGAGGGGGAACAGGGTGGCCCCGATGCTGGCCGATACCTCCACGCGCTGATCCTGCAACATCACCGGTTCGGCGATTCTTGCCAATAACCGCCGCAGGGTGGCAAGGCATTCTTCGGTTTTTTCCAAACCCAACAAGAGTACGACGAATTCGTCGCCGCCGAGCCGGGCGGCAGTGTCGCCTTCGCGCAGGGAATTACTGATCCTTCGGGAAATTTCAATCAACAACTGATCGCCCTCCGCGTGACCGAACTGGTCGTTAATCGGTTTGAACGCATCCAAGTCCAAATAGCCTATCGCCATCATCCCCCCGTAGCGATGCGTTTGGGCAATCGCCTGGTGCATGCGATCCGCCAGCAATGACCGGTTGGGCATCCCCGTCAGTGGATCGAAATACGCCATGTATTCGAGTCGTTGCTCATGTTGCTTGAGCAGGGTGATATCGGAGAAGGCTCCGATATAGTGGGCGATTTGACCCGCATCATTGGCGACGGTGGAAAGGGTCATCCATTGCGGGAATTCTTCCCCATCCTTCTTCCTGCTCCAAATTTCCCCGCGCCAGACACCCTTTTCCTGCAAGTCCCGCCTTATCGCAGAATAGAATTCCGCATCGTGCCGTTCTGCCTGGAACATGCGCGGATTCTGGCCCAGCACGTCCTCGCGCATAAATCCAGTCAATTCGGTGAAAGCGGTGTTCACATCCTGGATGTTGGCTTCCGCATCGAGAATGATGATGCCCTCCTGGGTGTTCGCGAAGACGCTGGCGGCGAGGTGAAGCTTCTGTACGGCTTGTTTGCGCTCGACCAAATCCATCGCAATCCCGGCCAAATCGCCAACCGACTCCACATCGTCCTGATCGTAGTCGGTCGGCTTGTTGCCCACACCGACGATGGCCACAACCAGACCGTCGCGCATGACCGGCACTGTCAGCATCCTGATCACCGGGGCGTAGCCTTCGGGCAAGCCTTTCTTGTGGATCAAACTCGCATAGTCGTTGTGGATGACCGGTTCGTGCCGGTGAAAGCAATCCACCCAAACTCCTGCCTCGCTGATGGGTTGATGCAGCCCCTTGCCTTCGGCCTGGCACATGTTTTTGAGGGTATTGGTGGACCACGCTTGCAGGATTAGATTTTCTTGGTCGGGTGCCACAAAGTGAAAGAAAGCGATGCGGCTGCTGGTCCACAATTCCGCAGAGTCCAGTGTGGATTGCAGCAGATCGTCCACGCTGCCCTGTTGGGCCAATTCGGATAGCCTCATGCGGGTGCGCCAACGGGATTCGGCGCGTTCCCTCCGGTGGGTATCGCGGACGAACACACAGAAACAGCCATCGGCAATGGGGAGATAGGCGGCATTGATTTCCGCCTGCCAGACCGTGCCATCCTTTCTGCGATGCATGGTTTCAAACAGATCGCTGCCTTCGCCCATGACTTTGGCAAGATGAGCGGCAGTGTCCGCCGGTGTTTCCCTCGCCTCCAAGTCGAAAACCCGCATCGCCAGCAATTCCTCGCGGGAATAACTGGAACTGCAAACATAAGCATCGTTGACTTCGAGTAGGCGGCCTTCAGAATCGACCATCCAGAAGCCGTCCGCCTGGGCCTCGATGACGGCCCGGTATTTGGCCTCGCGCTCGCGCAAGTCGGCTTCCGCCCGCTTGCGCTCGGTGATGTCGCGGAGGATCGCTTGCAGACATTTCCCGCCCTCCATTTCAATCATGCCGATATTGACTTCCAAGGGCAACAGGCTGCCGTCCGCCCGGCGATGGACGGTTTCATGCGGGCATCCGTCCTGGCATGTCCAGAAATCAATGGAGCGCCTATCCAAAGACCCTTGGCCCTCGGAGTCGAACAGTTTTGAGGCATCCATGCCGATCAATTCGGCACAGGGGTAGCCGTAAGCCTCGAATGCCCGTTCGTTGGCATCCAAGATGATGCCGTTTTCGCTCATCAGCAGAATAATATCGTTGGCTTGGCGCAGCACCGAAGCAAAGCGCACTTCCAAACGAACCCTCTTCACGTCTTGAAGGGCGGTAACCAAAGCATAGGCGGCAACCCGGCGCACATACCAGAACCGAAACGCCAAACCGAAAAACACGATCAGGGCCAAAGCCAAGGAGGCCACTATCCAACCGGCCAGGCGGGCGGGGCGGTAAATTTCGTCCAAGTCCTGCTTGGCGACCATGAACCAATCAGTTCCCGGTATCGGGCGCAGATCCGCCAATACGGGCATGCCCCGGTAATCCAAGCCGGTGACTTGCCCGGTTTCCCCCCGCAGGGCGCGGCTGGCAGGTGTTCCGCCCGACAAGGGCAACCGCATTTTGAGTGCCGTGTCTTGCCTGTGCCGAAGGTCGTTGAGGTAGACCAACTGGTCACCCTCGCGCCTGACCAGCAAGGTTTCCGCTGTCGCACTCGGTGTCGGCCAAGATTGAATCAGGGGAAACAGGAAGTCCGCCAAGTTGATGTGGTACGCCAGCACGCCGACCGGCAGGGACTTGCCCATTGTTTCAACGAGCAAGGGAGCGAACACATCAATATGGACGACACCAGGCTCGCCGTCCTCGGCTAAATGCACGTTGGAAATTTGCACCTCCTGACTGTTCAAGGCTTGCTGAATATCAGCCAGGGCAGGGGGTGGGTAAGCCCTCCCGACGGACATCAACAGCCGGCCCTGGCTGTCCAGCAACTGCAAAGACTTCAGGTTGTAAGTTTTTTGGAAAACTTCCAACCGGTTTTTGATTTTTGTCTCAATCCCGTCGTTTGGCCGGCCTTCCTTGACCCACTGTTCGACGCCATAGGCCAGCAAGCCTTCCGTAGTAAGAATTTTGGCATCCCGCTTGAGTTCGGCCATCCATTCGGTGATCTGCCTCTGCTTGAGATCGGCGACGGCGGCCAAGTTGTGATGGATCAGTTCGATCTCGCGTTGCTTGACCCACTGATAGGCAAAGCCGGCGACTGCGGACAGGGCGAGGACACACAAAACGAATAGCAGGGTCAATTTTCGCAAGTCGCGGGAAACCTTGCCACGGGCCAATGTTTCAGTGGTCACGCTTGGATTTGCTTTGGAGGATGCCTGCATTTTGTTTCTGTGGGAGCATAAGGACTTACAGTCGTAGGTCGGCAACCCTTTGCCGACGCCATAGCCGTAGGCCGGAATAAGCCCGCCTTAGCGGGCGTTTCCGGCAAACCGACAGGCCAAATTCCGGAAACGGTCGTTGCACGACCTTATTCCGGCCTACGGTGTATTATGACGCAAGACGGGGTTTTATGCATTGGACATGGTTTCTGGGGCCTTTGCCGTGGCATACCGATAAACCAGAAATAAAAATAATTGGGTTCCGAAGATCAAATTCGCCATCAGCAGATGCACTGGCTGGACGACGGCGGGGAAGCCCAAACGATCCAAGCTGACACCGGAGAGTATGGCGGTGACGACCAACCCGGCCAGCACCAGCCCAAAGCGAAACATCAGGCTGTCGCTGCGGATGGTTTTGTAAATTTTCCACACCAGCCAAAGATTGGTGAACAGGATAAGGGAGGAGAATGAGCGGTGTATGTAAAAAATGAAGGGGAAGCTTTCCCGCCACAGAGTGCGGTCGCCGCCGTCACCGTGGACCATCTGCTGGAAAATCAAAGGGTCCATGGCTTGGCGGATTTGCGTGCCCATCGCAATCTGCAATAAACTCATGCCAATGGCCACTTGCAAAACCGTCTTAAAGGCAGCCGGCAGGCGGCGGGTGTCGATGGCGGACAGGCTCTCCTGTTGCGAACGGGCAATCGCATAGATCAACAGGATCACAATGGCGAAGGCCATGAGCATGTGGGTGGTGATAATCCAAGGGTTCAAATGGTTTGCCACCACTCTTGCGCCCAACCAGGCTTGAAAGCCGATCAGCAGAAACACCGCCAGCGACACATTGAACACGACGGGATCGGTTTTTCGGTAATGCCGTGAAGCCAAGAGGGTCAAAAACACCAGAATGCCGGTGGTCGCACCGATCAAGCGGTTGACATATTCGGTCCACGTCTTGACCGCGTTGAAACTCGTGTCGGCATAACCGCGCCCGGCATAGATTTCATGATAATTGGCGGGCAATTGCGCTTCGCTCGTGGGCGGTATCAACTGCCCAAAGCATTTAGGCCAGTCCGGGCAGCCCATGCCGGCACCGGAGGCGCGGACGATGCCGCCAGCGAGAATGACGAGATAAACAGCGATGAGGGTCATCATGCTGATGCGGCGGAAGCGGGCGCTTAAAATGGGGTCAATCATGGGTTTTGGCTTAAGCAGTTCAGTAAAGTTGCATAGCATACCATTGCCGGCGAGACTCTAGGCGGGCCACGGGGCACTGCCATTAAGTTAAGCCGTCATACCGGCATGGACTGCCGGTATCCAGAGCGCAGGGAAGTGAATCTAGTTTGCCCTCCATGGCACCTAGGTTCCGGCAATCCCTGCCGGAACGACGGGGGAACCCTGTGTCGACAGCATTGCGATGCGAGGTTCCCCATATGTGCTAACTTATGGTGGTCTGATGGCTTCAAAAAGAAGGTCTCACGCAACGACGCGACGAAATGAAATCAATGCGTGTGTCCCCCACTTGAGCAATTGCCCCAATTTGCCCAAGATATCCCGAAAGCCATCCACCATTCACAATTAGGAGTAAACCCGACCATGACTATCACTACCCGCACCATTGATTATCACCATGACGGCGTTCTGTTGGAGGCCGTCATTGCCTGGGACGACTCGACTTTGGCACCGCGTCCGGCGGTGATGGTTTCCCATGCCTGGGCCGGGCGCGACGAGTTCGCCGTCAACAAGGCTTGCGCCTTGGCCGACTTGGGCTATGTTGGCTTCGCCTTGGATTTGTATGGCAAGGGGATTGTCGGTTCGGGGCCGGAGGAAAACGCCAAATTGATGGGGCCTTTCATGGATGACCGTGCTTGGTTGCAAGATCGCATGATGACGGCACTGGACACGGTGCGGCAACAGCCTGAAGTCGATGCCGGCCGTGTTGCGGCGATTGGATTTTGTTTCGGCGGCTTATGTGTGCTGGATTTGGCGCGTAGCGGGGCGAATCTGGAGGGTGTGGTGAGTTTCCACGGATTGTTGGTGCCGCCTGAAAATGCCCCGGCCAACAAAATCAGTGCGAAGGTTTTGGTTTTGCACGGCTATGACGATCCCATGGCAACCCCGGAACAGGTTTTGGAACTGGCGAATGAACTGACCCTGGCCGGGACGGACTGGCAGATACACGCTTACGGCGGTACAGTCCATGCCTTCACCAACCCCAATGCCAACGATCCTGGTTTTGGCACTGTCTACAAGGAAGCCGCTGATCGCCGCTCATGGCAAAGCATGGGGAATTTCTTGGAAGAGGTGTTAAAATAGCGCTCATTTTCTTCCATCCTGCCTGTAACTGGAACAATAAACCATGGATATGAGATTCTTGGATTTTGAACAATCCATCGCCGAACTTGAAGCCAAGATCGAGGAACTGCGCCATGTCGGTTTCGACAAGGTGATCAACATCAACGATGAAATCAGTCGGTTGGAGGATAAAAGCCGGAAGTTGACCGAATCCATCTTTTCCGGCCTTTCCGCCTGGCAGATTTCCCAGTTGTCACGCCATCCGCAACGGCCTTACACCCAAGATTACTTGGACAGCGTTTTTGACGGCTTCCAAGAGTTGCACGGTGACCGCTGTTTTGCCGACGATCCGGCCATCATTGGCGGCCTTGCCCGATTGGACGGCTTGCCGGTGATGGTCATCGGACACCAGAAGGGCCGCGACACCAAGGAAAAGATTTACCGCAACTTCGGCATGCCGCGCCCGGAAGGTTACCGCAAGGCGCTGCGCCTGATGAAAATGGCGGAGCGTTTCCGCTTGCCCATCGTGTGCCTGATCGACACGCCGGGAGCCTATCCCGGCATCGGCGCAGAGGAACGCGGCCAGAGTGAAGCCATTGCCCGCAATTTGTTCGAGATGTCCAAGCTACGCACCCCGATAGTCTGCACCGTCATCGGCGAGGGCGGCTCTGGCGGTGCGCTTGCCATCGGCGTGGGCGACCGTTTGCTAATGCTGCAATACAGCACCTATGCGGTGATTTCGCCCGAGGGTTGCGCCTCCATCCTGTGGAAAAGCGCGGAAAAAGCGGAGCTTGCCGCCGAGGCCATGGCCATCACTTCCAAGCGGTTGATGGAACTGAAGATGATTGATGGAATCATACCCGAGCCCGTCGGCGGCGCCCACCGTGACCGCAAGGCCATGGCGGAAAACCTGAAAGCGGCCATCAAGAAAAACCTGGACGATCTGCGCCAACTGTCACTGGAAGCCTTGGTTGAAAGGCGCTATCAACGGCTGATGCAGTTCGGCGTTTATGAGGAAATCGCCGCTTGATGCCGGTGAAAATCACCCGGCTGGATATCGAAGGGTTTCGCTCGCTTAGAAAAGTCAGTTGGCATCCGGGCGACCTGAATGTGGTGATCGGCCCGAATGGATCGGGCAAATCCAATCTGCTGCATTTCTTGGAATTGATCAGTGTATCTGCCCAAGGTCGATTGGGGAAATATATTCAATCCTTGGGCGGGATGGACGCAATCGTTTGGGATGGTCAGGCGGCTTCGATTAAGTTTGCTTTGGATATTCAAAGTTATGAATTGTTCAACGATCATTACGAAATGGAACTCGAATTCAATAGATTAGGTAATTCATATAAAATAAATAATGAACTTTTAACAGGATTATTCAATGTAAAAAATACACTAAATGAAAAAGTCATTAAGTATTTATCGAGAACTAATCAAACTGCTTATATTCGTGATGCAGTAAAGAACACAACTATCTCGGTAAAAGAAAGCTTGGTATTAAGAGGAGAAAGTATTTTATCTTCCGCTGTAAGCCCTTTTGACGATGAAATGGATATTTCGAGAACTCAAGACAATCTTGCCTCCATAACCATTTATCACGACTTACGCACTGACAAAGACGCTCCCATCCGCCAAGCGACAATCACCCGTTTTGAAAAACGAGTAGAATCAGACGGGCAGAATCTTGTCTCGGTTCTTCACACCTTGTACACGTCAGACCGAGACTTCAAAAGTGATATAAATTTAGCCATGAAGGCCGCATTTGGCGATGATTTCGAGGAATTGGTGTTCCCGCCCGCCTCAGATCAAAGAATCCAACTCCGGGTGCGTTGGAAATCCCTCAAGCGCGAGCAGTCGGCTGCCGATCTTTCCGATGGAACCTTGCGTTTTTTGTTTTTGCTTACCGTTTTAGCAAGCCCCGACCCGCCGCCGGTCATTGCCATAGACGAGCCAGAAACCGGTTTGCACCCGTCCATGTTCCCCATCGTTGCCGAATTTGCCCAAGATGCGGCCATGCGCTCTCAACTTATTTTTACCACGCATTCCCCGCAGTTCCTAGATGCTTTCACTGATGCCCGACCTACCACCACCGTGGCACTCTGGGAGAAGGGCGAGACAGTACTGCGCACGTTGCCCAAAGACGAGCTTGACTATTGGTTACAGCGTTTTTAATTCCAATTGATTACGTTGTTTAAGTTTTGAAATCGTTGGCGGCAAAGGGTTGCCGCCCTACAGTCCTTGTTACGCAGTAGGTCGGCAATCCTTTGCCGACATGGGCGTAAATAAATAAGTAACTA
>CAIODU010000427.1 GCA_903857165.1 uncultured Methylococcaceae bacterium
CCGAAGCCGCCGTGCCGAAGGGCGCGGCGGGCCAAGCCCAAGTCAAGGCCGAGTGCAAGGCTAAAGGCCCCCCCGGGTAACCGGGGGGGTTTTTTTATGCCCGGCGGAATCGGGAAATGCGCAGCGGTGCGGGGATGGGATATTTGCCGGCTTTTCTGGTTATTCCCTTGTGGAGACTGTATTATGCGGCAATGGTATATCGTCCACCGGGCGGGCAAGTGCCTGTCCGGCGTCGGCTTGGCCTTTGAGGAATTCGTCAGGGCCGAGGCGTCGGATTAAGTCAGTGTCGATTTGCAGAACTTCAAGCCTAGTGATATTTCCAGCGCGGGGCGCTGGAAATATCAGAAGCGGTGGAATCTGCTGCGCAGCTAGAAACTGCTCGGCAGCCTTATGTGCAAATCGTTATTCCATCTCTGAAAACCGAGGTGTTGTGAACTCTTGACGCAATTCCTCTGGCACTTCAGCATTGATGTCACACTCCGGCAGTTTCGGTTTGCCGCTTGATGGATGATGGGGGTTCCCCCCCCCACCCTTACTTATTCCCGTATCGTCACCGAGTGCGTCCTGTCCAAGGGCATGGAAGTTTTGTCAGTCGATCAGATTACCAACACGCTCAGATTCCCCCGCCTGCCTCGTAAACCTCGTTGCGTGTCTGCGCTTGGGTGATGTTGCTGCCGGGCGGGACGCTGCGGGTGAGCCAGACGTTGCCGCCTATGGTCGAGCCGGCCCCGATGGTGATGCGTCCCAAGAGGGTGGCACCGGCATAGATCACCACGTCATCCTCGACGATGGGATGCCGTGCGTTGCCCTTGATCAACACGCCATTTTCGTCCGTCGGGAAGCGTTTGGCCCCCAAGGTGACTGCTTGGTAGAGGCGGACGCGCTGGCCGATGACCGCCGTTTCGCCGATGACAACGCCGGTGCCGTGGTCGATGAAAAAGCTGCCGCCGATTTGTGCGCACGGATGGATGTCGATGCCGGTCGTCGAGTGGGCAAGCTCCGCAATCATGCGGGCGATCAGCGGCACGCCCAACAGGAACAGCTCGTGCGCGACCCGGTAGTGGGTGATGGCGGTGATGCCTGGATAGCACACCAACACCTCGTCGACGCTGGTCGCCGCCGGGTCGCCTTCATAAGCGGCGCGAATGTCGCTGTCCAGCAATGCCCGCACTTTCGGGAGGCGCGAGGCAAAGGTTTGCGTGATGTCTTTGGCGTGGTCATAATCCGATTTGCTCAAGCTGTCCTGGCCGGAGATAAATTGAAGCTCCAACCGCACCTGTTCATACAGTTTGCTGAGTGTGACATCCAGGGTGTGGCCGACAAAGTAATGGGTCCCCCCTTCGGTGAACGCCGGCAGCCCCAGGCGGTTCGGAAACAGCACCGCGCCGATGCCCTCCACAATGCCAGCCAAACTCTTGCGGGACGGCAGCCAGGGCGGCTTGTCCTTGCGTTGGCGCTCTTCCAGGGAATCCATCCGCAAGGCACCCAGTTCGGCAACTATCGAGTCGATCTCAAAATGCAGTTGCTTGTGATGGATGTGCCGGCCTATCTCCCGGACATTGCTGCTCATGACGCCAACCCGTTGGCGTCAAACACGCCCTCGAACAAAACCGAACTTAGGTAGCGCTCGCCGGAGTCGGGCAGGATCACCACAATGGTCTTGCCGACATGCTCCGGGCGTTTGGCTAGGCGCACCGCCACCGCGACTGCCGCGCCGCAGGAAATGCCGGAAAGTATGCCTTCCTCGTGCGCCAGACGCCGTGCAAACAGGATTGCCTCATTGTTGCCGACCTGTTCGATTTCATCGACCAGGGAGAGGTCGAGGACATCCGGCACGAACCCCGCCCCGATGCCCTGTATCTTGTGGGGGCCGGGCTGGAGCGGCTGGCCCGCGCGCTGCTGGGTGAGGATGGGGCTTGCCTCCGGTTCGACGGCAACCGAAAGGATCGGCTTGCCCTGGGTGAGTTTGATGTAGCGCGAGACGCCAGTGATGGTGCCGCCGGTTCCCACGCCGGACACGAAAATGTCGACCGCGCCCTCGGTGTCGTCCCAGATTTCCGGCCCGGTGGTGTCTTCGTGGATGGCCGGGTTGGCGGGGTTCTTGAATTGCTGCAACAGGACATAGCGATCCGGGTCGGAGGCGGCGATTTCCTCGGCTTTGGCCACGGCCCCCTTCATGCCTTTGGCGGCCTCCGTCAACACCAGCTTGGCCCCGTAGGCAATCAGCAATTTGCGCCGTTCCAGGCTCATGCTTTCGGGCATCGTCAAGGTCAGCGGGATGCCACGGGCCGCCGCGACGAAGGCCAGCGCAATGCCGGTGTTGCCGCTGGTCGGCTCGACCAACTCTTTGCCGGGGCCGAGCAGCCCGCGCTTTTCGGCATCCCAGATCATCGCCGCGCCGATCCGGCACTTGACCGAGTAGGCCGGGTTGCGGCCTTCGATTTTTGCCAGGACGGTGGCTTGCGCCCCGTCGGTCACCCGGTTGAGCCTTACCAGGGGGGTGCGCCCGATGGAGCGGGAATTGTCTTCGTACCAGTGTGTCATGATCGCCTCGAATGAATTTTCAGTTTACTAACCCATTGGATTATATGGTAATTGTTTTCCCCGCCTAATACCGAATCGGCACAAGTCAATTGCTTTTTGGATGGGTTATCCGATGATGCCTTCCGGTGGGTGGTAGTCCAGCCCAAACGCCTCGGCGACACCCTTATAGGTCACTTTGCCGTCCGCGATGTTGAGCCCCTTCCGCAATGCCGCATTGTCCTTGATCGCCTGCCGCCAGCCCTTGTTGGCAAGTTCCATCACATAGGGGAAGGTGGCATTGGTCAGGGCCAGCGTGGAGGTGCGCGGGACGCCGCCCGGCATGTTGGCGACGCCATAGTGGATGATCCCGTCCACCAGATAGATCGGATCCTCATGGGTCGTCGCGTGGATCGTTTCGACACAGCCGCCCTGGTCGATGGCGACATCCACAATCACCGCGCCGGGCCGCATGACTTTCAGGTCTTCCTTGCGAATCAGCCTTGGCGCAGTCGCACCGGTGATCAGCACACCGCCAATGACCAGATCGGCGGCGGCGATTTGTTCCAACACATTATGCCGGTTGGAGAAAATCAACTGCACATTGGCCGGCATCACGTCGCTTAGATAACGCAGCCGCTCCAGCGACACGTCGAGGATCACCACCCGCGCACCCATGCCCGCCGCGATCTTCGCCGCGTTGGTGCCGACCACGCCGCCGCCGAGGATGACGACCTTGGCGGGCTTGACGCCGGGGACGCCGCCCAACAGCAAGCCGCGCCCGCCGTGGACCCGTTCCAAGTACTTCGCCCCCTCCTGCACCGCCATCCTGCCCGCCACTTCCGACATGGGTGTCAGCAGGGGCAGTTCGCGCGACGGCAGTTCGACCGTTTCGTAAGCGATGCACACTGCCCCGGAGGCTATGTGCGCCTGGGTCAACCGCTCGTCGGCGGCGAAATGGAAATAGGTGAATAAAACCTGCCCCGCCCTGATCCGCGGCCACTCCGACTCGATGGGCTCCTTGACCTTGACAATAAGGTCAGAACCCGCCCACGTCGCCTCGGCATCGGGTGCTATTGTTGCGCCCACGGTGGTGTATTGTCCGTCAGTGAATCCGCTGCCGATGCCAGCGCCTTTCTCCACCAGCACTTGATGACCGGCGGCGACCAGCGCCTCGGCACCTGCCGGGACGAGCGAGACGCGGTTTTCGTTGGTCTTGATTTCTATGGGTATGCCGATTTTCATGGTGTGTTGGTTTCCAAGTGTTAATTATTATTCTTTTATGGTATAATGTTCAATTAAACCGTTTAAGCATGAGCATTAGCAGAGATGCAATACCTTAGAGTAAAAGAAAATTTGCGAGATGATCTTGGTATTTCACTGGCAACAGTAAATAACTGGATAAAAACTGGAGTAATTCCTGCCCCTGACATGATAAATTATTATAGTGAAAATATATATAATTCCATAATCAAAAAAATAAAAACCTCATCTGCTAGACTGAATGGCAGGGCAAACCGTTCCCTGATGGAGCAAAAATATATTTCTTTCTTAGGGATCACCGACAAGGAAAGAAAAGAATTATTGATCCTTCTTATTGAAGCATTTGAAGTTTCTGGTCTATCCATATCCGAAGGTGTTTTGGCTTTATCCATTTGTTCACTAAAGTCAAATAGTCTTATTTCTGAAGATTGGCTAACTCATCCACAAAGCAAGATCGAGAATGTTTTAAACCAATGGATTAACGAACACAGGGAAAATATTGCGCAAATAATGGATTTGTTCGCGGCATTTTCTATTAATAATGAAAATGATGATTTGATTGGTGCATTCTATCAATCAATCCAAAATATTTCCCAAAAATCCTCTTTAGGTTCTTATTATACTCCTCGAGAGTTGCTAACTGAAATAAGTATTCAAAAACGATGCAGTGTACTTGATCCTTGCTGTGGTAGCGGAGGAATATTGTTAAGCGTTCTTGATAAGAGTCATGATTCTTCTAAAGTATATGCTTATGATATTGATCCTTTAGCGGTGAAAATTTGTAAGGTTAATTTTTCTTTGTTTTTTAATGAAACAGATTATCAATCTGAAATTCTTGTGAGAGATATATCTATCAGAGACACAGGAAATTTATTTTCTGAATCTTCGTTACCTAAATATGACTACATAATAACAAATCCGCCTTGGGGAAGCAAGTTTTCAAAATCGAAGAAGGATCAATTGCTTCAAGAATATCCAGAGCTATCAACCACTGAAATATTTAGTATTTCACTTAACAATAGCATTGATTCCCTTTCTGATAATGGCAAGCTTTCCATTTTTTTACCACACTCTATCCTCAATGTGGCAACACACAAAAATATTCGAAAAAAAATATTATCATTGAACAGTAAGATTTCAATTAATATTTTAGGTAACGCCTTTCAAGGAGTTCTTTCAGAAAGCATTCTTTTATCGATTGATAAAGATTTATTAGATAAAAGCATTCATGTGAAAGATAAAAAAAGTAACGAATATTGTATCGATAAGAATTCAGTATTATCACCGGAATTCATCATTCCTGCTACTTCTACTCGCATAGATAATGAAATAATTAATAAAATCTACAGCGTGAATCATACCACATTGAAAGAAGATGCCACATTTGCGTTGGGAATTGTAACAGGTAATAATAAAAAATATATTCTACACACAAACACCGATGGTTCTGAACCAATTTATCGTGGAAAAGACATTCAACGTTATAGATATAATCAACCGGAATGTTTTATTGACTTTAAACCGGAAATCTACCAACAAGTGGCCCCCATTAAATACTTTCGCCATACAAAAATAGTTTACCGATTTATAAGCGATAAAATAATATGCAATCTTGATAAAGATAAATCATTGGTTCTAAATAGTGCAAATCTATTTATAGCACATAAGTATCCAATGGAAACAATAGTCTGCCTGTTTAATAGTCCAGTATACAGTTTTATCTACCAAAAAAAATTTCATTCCAAGAAAGTGCTAAAATCACATTTACAAGATTTTCCTCTCCCTATATTGACAAATGATATTCATGCACATTTCAAGGAATATCATGATTTACTCAAGCAAGGAAACATGGATACGGGTAATATCGAAAAGTTAATTGTAAAAATATTTGAACTGACGGAAGAAGAAATGACCTACATAAAAGGAGTTCTGAATGGAAACGCTTAATAAAGAACTTAGTTCTTTGATAGAACAACTAAGCAACTCATCGGATTTTAAACGAGACCTAGATAACATTAAATCCGTATATCCGTTCAGTAGATATGAATATATTATTTCTACGTTATTAGCAAAAAACGCTTTATCCTATGATGACTATCTTGAACTTAGGGATAGCTACATAAATAGGAATCTTTTTTTATATGTATTTGAAATATCTGCACCTCGTGGCTTCGGCGATACATGGGCTTTTAGTCACTTATTGTCTGTAGAGCCAGAGTTGAGACGACCAAGTAAAAAAACTGATCCAACATATAAAGGTGAATACGATCTATATTTACCTTACCTGACACGAAATATAAAAATTGAAGTAAAAGCTTCAAGATTTGTTGATCGTGATAAGGCTGATGAGCCTCTTTATGTTAAAGCCCTTTCGTCTACTGCGAAAAATAGATTTTTGATGAACTTTCAACAGTTAAAACCGTCTTGTTGCGATGTATTCCTTTGGGTTGCAGTATATCGGGATTGTGTAAAATATTGGGTATTAAATAGCAGCGTCATTCGGAATCACAGTGATTTCACACCGCAACACAGGAATGAATCAACATCAGAGCGAACAATTGGCTATAAAAAATCAGAAATCTTTGAAGGCCAAATAATGATAACTAATGATAATATTTCAACAATAAAAAAGTATTTGGTAGAAGGTAGGGGAATTCGGCAAGCGATTATTGAACAATTTGAATCATAATAGAATACATCCAACAACCAGATAAACCCGACAACTGGTAGAAACCCGGTTGCAGATTAACGGCATGTTAGGCTAAAGAGTAACACATCTGTGGGGGCGGTTTACAAGCGCGACTATGCCGCAAGCCTCGCATGCAAAGCGCCCCCCACTTCCTACCCGCCCCGTGTACTGCGTATCTTCAGTAGGGCGGCGACCAGCCGGTCGATGTCCTCGCAGGTGTTGTACAGCGCCAGGGACGCCCTGACCGTGCTTTCCAGCCCGAAGCGGCGCAGGATCGGCTGGGCGCAGTGGTGGCCCGCCCGCACCGCGATGCCCTCGCGATCCAGCGCCTTGCCGACCTCCACGCTCTCGAACCCGGCCAAGGTGAACGACAGCACCCCGGCCTTCTCCTTCGCCGTGCCGTAGATGCGCAGCCCCGGCACTTGGTTGAGCAGCCCGGTGGCGTATTCCAGCAGCACATGCTCGTAGCGGGTGATGTTCTCCATGCCGATCCGGTCGAGATAGTCAATCGCCGCGCCCAGCCCGACCGCGTCGGCGATGTTGCCAGTGCCGGCCTCGAAGCGCGACGGGGCGGGCTGGTAGATGGTCTTCTCGAAGGTGACATCGACGATCATGTTGCCGCCGCCCTGCCAGGGCGGGGTTTCATTGAGCAAATCCTCCTTGCCGTAGACCGCGCCGATGCCGGTGGGGGCGAACATCTTGTGGCCGGAGAAGACGAACCAGTCGCAGTCCAGCTCCTGCACGTCGAAGCGCTTGTGCGGGACGCTCTGCGCACCGTCGAGCAGCACCCTGGCACCGTGGCGGTGGGCCATGGCGATCATCTCCCTGGCCGGGGTGATGGTACCCAAGGCATTGGACACATGGGTGAGCGAGACGATCTTGGTGCGGGCATTCAGCAGCTTCTCGTATTCCTCCAGGATGACCTGGCCGCTGTCGTCCACCGGGGCGACGCGCAGCACCGCGCCCTTCTCCGCGCACAGTTGTTGCCACGGCACGATGTTGGCGTGATGCTCCAGCCAGGTGATGACGATCTCGTCGTCCTTGCCGACATAACGATGCCCCCAGCTTTTCGCCACTAGGTTGATGCCCTCGGTGGAACCCCGCACGAAGATGATTTCGCGCGGCGACGGCGCGTTGACAAAATGCCGCACCTTTTCCCTCGCGCCCTCGTAGGCATCCTCGGCCCGTGCCGCCAGTTCGTGCGCGGCGCGGTGGATGTTGGAGTTTTCATGCTCGTAGAAGCAACTGATCCGGTCGATGACGGACTGCGGCTTTTGCGTGGTCGCGCCGTTGTCGAGCCAGACCAGCGGTTTGCCGTGGATTTCCTCGCGCAAGATCGGGAAGTCGCGGCGCACCGCGTGGGGGTCGAAGGGCCGGGCGTCCGTGGTCAGGCCGGGGACGCCTTCCCCCAGGCCGATGTCATGGGAGCCTGGGACCTCCGGGGTGGCCGCCGGCGCGGCCCGGTCGAGGAAGTAGAAGCCCGGGACGCCCGGTAGTCGTGGCGTGGCGGACAGTCCGGCGGGGGCGGACGCGCCCCCCGCCGGGACGGCCAGACCGGGCGGCACGGCCAGCGAGGCGGGCAGGTCGCGCAGTTCGGCATCGCTAGGCGCGGTGGATGCCGGCAGGTTGGCATCCGCCGGCACCGACTGCACACCGGGTACGCCCGCCGTGTTGAAGGTTTCGCCGGCCGGGGCTTGGGGCCGGGCGTCCGGCGGATCGCCGGGCCGCGCAGCGAACAGTTCGTTGGCGAGCCGGGCGATCAGTTCCGGGTCGGGCAGGCCAACGCCGAGGGGGGTGGAGGCCGTTCCTGTGGGTGTGGCGGTGGTCATGTCGGTTCTCCTTACTTAGCCTTGGCCTAGCCCGGTGACGCCGGACGGCGGCGGGGTGTCCACCCGCAACGGGTGGGTGGCCGCGTCGTGGCCGGGTGCAACGGTTGGCGCACCGCCCGTTGGCGCTTGCCCGACGGATGCCGACTGGCCGAAGCCCTCCTCGCCCGTCTGCCGCGAGTCGAAGGGGTATGCGCCGTTTTCCACGTCGAACACCCCGCCGCCAAAGTCGAAGCCTTCGGCATTCAAACCGGGCGTCCCGGTTGCGAATGGCTGCGGCCCGGCCTCTTCGAGGAAGTAGAACGAAGCAGCCGAGGGCATGCCGCCCAAGGGCGGCAACCCCGGCCCGCCCGCCGAGCCGCGCGGGCCGGTTTCGGCGGCTGGGGCCGCTGCCGCCACCGGAGGCGCACCCGCCGCCGGTGGCAATGCACCGGCCTCTTGCGGCAGGCTTGCCTGCGGGACCGGCGTGGGCGAAGACGCCCCACCCCCAAGGGGGGCGGAGCCGGCATCGGGCACCAGTTCCGGGCGGAAGGCGAAGGCCCCAAGCGCGGGCACGCCGCCGGCCGGGCCAAGCCCCGCCACGCCGTCAGACGGGCCGGGCAACGGGCCAAGGCTCGGCTCGGCGGGCTGGGCGAACGCGGCGGGCGGCGACGGGGATGTCGGCAACGCGCCGGACTCCTGCCGGGCGGCGGACGACGGGCCGATGCCCACCGCCGCGCCGGGCAGCGCGGACGGGTCCGGTTCGAGGAAGTAATACGACGGCTCGCCGGGCGGGCTGGCGGCAGTCGCCGGGGACGGCGCACCGCCCAGGCCCGCCAGCGAGGCCGGGGCCGCACGCAGCCCCGCCTCGGACGGCGGGGCGAACCCGGAGGTCGGCGGCACGTAGGCGGCGGCGGGCAGCGAGCCGATATTGCCGCCGGGGGCAAGCGGCGGCGCGGCCTGGACGTCGGCGGCGGTGCCGGGCAAGGCGGGCCGGCCCGGCAGCGCCGCGAACAGGGCGTTGGCCAATTGGGCGATGGCCCCCGCATCGGGCACGCCCACGGGCGTGTGTGCGACAACCCCGGCGGGTGCGCCGCCGAACTCGCCTTGCGTGCCCGGCACTGCTGCGGCGACGGGGTTACTTGTACTCATGGTATTGGCCCACATCGACGTCCTCAAGCACGCCCAGGGCGTCCTCGGTCAGGATGGCCAGGGAGCAGTACAGCGAGACCAGGTAGGAGGCGACCGCCTTGTGGTTGATGCCCATGAAGCGGACCGACAGGCTGGGGCTGACCTCGCCCGGCAGGCCCGGCTGGAACAGGCCGACCACGCCCTGCTTCTTTTCGCCGGTGCGCAGCAGGAGGATTTTGGTCTTGTTGTTTTCGTCAATGATCAGCTTGTCGCTGGGCACCAGCGGGATGCCGCGCCAAGTGATGAACGGCGAGCCGAACAGGGTGACGGTGGGCGGCGGTACGCCACGGCGGGTGGCCTCGCGGCCAAACGCCGCAATCGCCTTAGGATGGGCCAGGAAGAAGGCGGGTTCCTTCCACACCTTGGTGATCAGTTCGTCCATGTCGTCCGGGGTCGGCGCGCCCTTGCGGGTCTGGATGACCTGCGACGGCACGGCGTTGGCAATCAGGCCGTACTCGGGGTTGTTGATCAACTGGCCTTCCTGCTTTTCCTTGACCTTCTCGATGATGATGCGCAACTGCTCGCGGACCTGGTCGATGGGGCGGCTGTACAGGTCGGACACGCGGGTCTGGATGTCCAGCACTGTGGTCACGGCATTCAGGAAATATTCGCGGGGATGCTCGTTGTAGTTGACGAAGGTCTCCGGCAGGACCGCGTCGCCGCGCGGGCTGCACTCGACGTCGGCGGGGGCTTCCTCCTCGACGACCCGGTTTAACCGATAGATACCCGCCTCGACCGGCGACCACGGCAGGAAGGAGACCAGCCAGCGCGGCGTGATCCCCAGCCATTGAGCGTGGGTCTTGGTGGCGTTGGCCAACTGCCGTGCGGCCTTTTCGCCTAGGGTATTGCGGGGTTCGTTGTAGTCGGTTATGTCAGACATGTATAGCATCTCCAGTAGGGTAAAGCGATGGAACGGAACATCTCAAAAAACCCGGTATCTCCAGCACCGCGACAACCAACCCCCTAACCTCAAGGTCACAGAATTAACTGGCATCGACATACCACACAACAGAAACAATTTATAATAATGGCTTGCTGGACATTTATCCGGGAAATGGGTAATGATATGGGGCCTCGGGACGCAACCCTTGTCCAGTCCCGAGGCCGTCTTATCTTTCGTGTGCGACACATTAGGGCATTTTGGACTGCATTGCAAGTTTCCGCACCAAACAGCGTCAAAAAGGGGGATGTGGCAATATCCTATGACAAAGAAAAAATCCGTTATAACGGACGATTAGCTGAAAAATGAGTCTTAAAAATGAAGTCATGCCGACAAAAACCAGTAGCGGGATTTAAAAATGCCGTGTCTTATGCATATTCAGCATAAGAGAGTATCTTGTTATTCTTTTTTATCATATAGAATTTCATTTATGCTTGTCGTCCAACCTTATAAGATATGGATTGATAAATTCTGAATTAATCAGAGTTGACCATTCCAAGGCTGACGGCGTATCCATTAAGGATGTCCAATCAACTCTCCATAGGCCCTATGAAAATATGAGCAACCCCGAAAATCCGTTGACCCCGGCCCAATGGGAAGCATTGGACCGACTGTTGGAAGGCGTCACCCCCGGGCAAACGGTGTGGCTTAACGGCTATCTGGCCGGATTCAGTGCAGCCAGGCGGTTGCCGGGCGGATTCGGCGCAACCTCCCAGGAAACTGGCGTTGCACGGGAGACGACCGAATCAACCCAGCCCGCAAAGTTGGCAGAAAAGCCTGAGATCACCGTGCTGTTCGGCTCGCAGACCGGCAATGCCGAGAAACTGGCCCGTGTACTGCACGCCCAGCTAGTCAATGCTGGCTTCCCTGCCCGTGTGGAAGGGATGGGCAGTTACAAGACTTCCCAGCTCAAGCGCGATAACCTCATTTTGATCATTGTCAGCACCTACGGCGAGGGCGACCCGCCCGACAATGCGCTCGCCTTCCACGAATTCCTGTTGGGCAAAAAAGCCCCAAAACTGGACGGCACCCGGTTCTCCGTGCTGGCCTTGGGCGATTCCAGCTACGAACATTTTTGCAAGACCGGCCGCGACATCGACGGACGCCTGGCGGAACTCGGTGCCAGCCGCCTGCTGCCCCGGTCGGACTGCGATGTGGATTATGAGGAAGCCGCCGAGGAATGGATGGAAAATGTGCTGGCGAAGCTTCAACCGATACATGAACCGCAGACCGACTCGGTTTCAGGAAATCCCCCCAACCCCCCTTTGCTCAAGGGGGGAAATCAGGTCAACCCCCCTTTGCCAAAGGGGGGCAGGGGGGATTTTTCCAAGAAAAACCCCTACCCCGCCAAGTTGCTGGAAAACCAACGCCTGACCGGGCGCGGCTCCAGCAAAGACGTGCGCCACATCGAACTGTCGATTGCGGGTTCGGGGCTGAGCTACGAACCGGGCGATTCATTAGGCGTGGTCGCCAGCAACTGGCCGCAGCGGGTCGCCGAGTTGGTGGAGTCTCTCAGGCTTGATGGCAATGACAAAGTGGCTGGCGCGAACGGCAGTGAAACCCGCTTGGAACAGGCGTTCCTAAACGACTACGAAATCACCACACTCACCCGCCCGTTCCTGGCAAAATACGCGCATCTGTCGGGATCGTCAGAACTCGCCGGGTTGCTCAAGGAAGAGAACAAGGCGAACCTGCGGGATTACCTGCGGGGCCGTGAAATCATCGACGTGGTGCGGGCCCATCCCGTGCCGGGACTTGCCGCCAGCCAGTTCGTCCCACTATTGCGCAAGCTGCAACCCCGGCAATATTCCATCGCTTCGAGCTACAACGCCAACCCGGACGAGGTTCACCTGACCGTGGCGGTGGTGCGCTATGAGAGCCACGGCCTGCAACGCCAGGGTGTGGCTTCCACCTTCCTCGCCGACCGGGTGGCGGAGGACGGGCTGGTCCCCGTTTACGTGGACAGCAATCCGAATTTCCGTCTGCCGCAAGACCCGGACACTGCCATCATCATGGTTGGGCCGGGTACCGGTGTCGCGCCGTTCCGCGCCTTTTTGGAGGAACGGGATGTGACCGGTGCCAAGGGTAAAAATTGGCTGTTCTTCGGCGACAGGAATTTCAACACCGATTTCCTGTACCAGCGCGAGTGGCTGGAGCATCGCAAAAACGGCCTGCTGACGCGCCTTGATGTGGCCTTCTCCCGCGATACTGATGAGAAAGTCTATGTGCAACATCGACTGTTGGAAAACAGCCGGGAACTGTATGGCTGGTTGCAGGAAGGCGCATACCTTTATATATGCGGCGATGCCAATCGC
This sequence comes from uncultured Methylococcaceae bacterium, assembly GCA_903857165.1. Taxonomy (GTDB): domain Bacteria; phylum Pseudomonadota; class Gammaproteobacteria; order Methylococcales; family Methylococcaceae; genus Methylumidiphilus. The sequence goes on from CAIODU010000427.1 coordinate 12,724, forward strand.
ATGGCATCCGATGTCCACGAGGCGCTCATCCAAGCGGTTGCCAAGGAAAGCGGCCAAACGCATGAGAAGGCCGTCGAGTATGTGAAGGCATTGCAAGCGGATAAACGCTACCAACGGGATATTTACTGACATGACCGGACAAACAAACCCATTGAGCGAAGACGAGGCCATCAAGGAGCGCAGCCGCTTTCTGCGCGGCACTATAGTGGAGAGCCTGGCCGACGCGGCGACCGGGGCGGTGGCGGCGGACGATGCCAAATTGCTCAAATTCCATGGCACCTACCAGCAGGACGACCGCGACCTGCGCAACGAGCGCCACAAACAAAAACTGGAGCCGCTGCATTCCTTCCTGATCCGCCTGCGCATGACCGGCGGCATTTGCTCCCCGGAGCAATGGCTGCAATTGGACAAACTCGCCCGCAAATACGCCAACGCCAGTTTGCGCATCACCACCCGGCAGACGTTCCAGTTTCACGGGGTGTTCAAACGCAACCTCAAGGCAACCATTGCCGGGATCAACCATGCCTTGTTGAACACCATCGGCGCCTGCGGCGACATCAACCGCAACGTGGTGTGCCATAACAACCCTTACCTGTCGCCCATCCACGAGGAAGTCTACGAGTGGGCCAAGCACCTGAGCGACTTCTTCCTGCCCAAGACTCGCGCCTATTACGAAGTTTGGCTGGACGAGAAGCCCGTCGCCGGCATCCCGCCCGAAGAAGAGCCGTTTTACGGGAAGACATTCTTGCCGCGCAAGTTCAAGATCGGCGTGGCGATGCCTCCTTATAATGACATTGACGTGTTTGCCCAAGACTTGGGGCTGATCGCCATTGTCGAGAAGGACAAACTTGTCGGATTTAACGTTGCCGTGGGCGGCGGCATGGGCACGACCCATGGCGACAAGGCCACCTACCCCCGTCTGGGCGAGGTGATCGGTTTCTGCCTGCCGGAACAACTGCTGGCGGTGGCGGAGCAGATTGTCGGCATCCAGCGCGATTTTGGTGATCGTGGCATCCGCAAACACGCCCGCTTCAAATACACGCTGGACGACCGGGGAACGGAATGGTTTAAGGACGAACTGGCGGCGCGACTGGGATTTGAATTGGCATCGCCCCGCCCCTACGCATTCACCGAAAGCGGCGACCGCGCGGGTTGGGTGAAGGACAAGCAAGGGCGCTGGCATTTGACCCTGTGCATCCTGTCGGGACGAATCAAGGACACGGAGGAAACCGCCTGGCTGACCGGCTTGCGCAAGATTGCCAAAATCCACGACGGCGACTTCCGCCTCACCGCCAGCCAGAACCTGATCATTGCCAACGTCGGCAAATCCAACAAGCCCAAAATCCAGGCGTTGCTGAAAGAACACCGGATTCCCGTCCCCGATGATTGGTCCGCGCTCAGGCTGCATGCGATTTCGTGCGTGGCCTTTCCCACTTGCGGTTTGGCGATGGCGGAGAGCGAGCGTTTTTTGCCGGGCTTGCTCGACCGCTTGGAGCCCCTCTTGAAAAAAGCGGGATTGGACCAGCAAACCATCCAACTTCGCGTGACCGGCTGCCCCAACGGCTGCGCCCGGCCTTATCTAGGCGAGATCGCCCTGGTGGGGAAATCACCGGGCCGCTACAACCTCTATCTGGGTGCGGGGTTCGTCGGCGAACGCCTGAACAAGCTTTACAAGGAAAGCCTGACCGAAGACGAGATCATTGCCGAACTCGCCCCGCTGATCGGGCGCTACGGAATTGAACGGTTGAAAGACGAGCCTTTCGGGGATTTTCTGATCCGAGCGAACATTGTGGCTGAGGTCAGAGTTGGGCGGGAGTTTCATGATGCACCGCAGCAAACTATAGTGGGGTAGGCCGGAATTAGTCTGCACTAACGAGCATTTCCGGCTTATAATTGCGCTGGTTCCCAAGCTCCTGCTTGGGAACCCATTACTTGCAAACTCAAGCTTGCGCGGTCAATTGAAGCCTAAGCTTCTAAAACCATGTTCCCAAGCTGGAGCTTGGGAACGAGCAAAACAAAGATGCCTGTTGGGGTATTTAATTTAAAGTTTGGCTTTTAAAATCAAGCCACACCATATATAAGCAACCATTTTTAAAATGCCAAGCAAATTAGTAATTGATTGCCCACACTGTGGGGTGATTGTTAAGATGGAAGAAGAAGTTCATATTGTCATAGAAAGTAGTGACGATCCTTTTTGTAAGGAAATATACTTCCTTATGCAATGCTTATCATGCCATAACGTTTTGCTTGGCCATACTTCATCATATGTGAACGAATACAACCAAATAGATTGGAATACAAAAGCAGAACGCCTTTGGCCAACATCATTACTTACAGACCTTAGCCTAGAAATTCCAGCAACTGCACGCCGCGATATAAAAGATGCTCACAAGTGTTTTTCACATGGAATTTATTCTGCCGCAGCAGTGCTGTGTGGGCGAGCATTGGAGAGACTAATTTTCATCGTTCCCACGGTCTCCGCTCATCGTTATACACAAGTCCCACGGAACGGGAAAACACCGTCATTCCGGCATGGATGCCGGAATCCAGAGCCATGGACGGTAACTTGCCGCTTGCACAAGTGCTTGAATCAGGTAGGTTGCCAGCCCATAGGTTCACA
>CAIODU010000428.1 GCA_903857165.1 uncultured Methylococcaceae bacterium
CATTAGCTTAAGGCGGCGGCCAAAAAGGGCAGACTGAACCCTGCCAATGCCCAGTCATAGGCCAGCCCTGTCCGAACACCCCCCCAATCGACACTCAATTAGCTTGAAAATTGTCCATCAAAAAGAATGCTCAGTCTCAACGAATGTCCCTTTTTGCGCCCTCCTCCAGAAGTTTATTTACCAGATCCCTGAATGCCGCCTTCGTCTTCTCATCGTTGTCTTGTACCTGATATGGCGCGATACTTTCTTTTTGACCAATCGCAAAACGGTCAAAAATCAAACTCGAAGCGGGTTTGAAAGGCATTTAGATCGCCTGGTCGGGGCCCGCCACTGGCATGGGCAAACACATAGTTGAAGCGGATTTTTGAATTGGAATGTAAATACCAGTTCACGCCAAAGGTCACCGACTGCAACACCCCTCCATTGACCGGCTTGCTGTCCAAGTTAAGGTAGGAAAACCTCACCGCTGTTTCCACGGCACCTATGCCCTCGCGGGCGAAAGAAAAACTCCGCTTCGGTTGGAGCCGTCCGAATACGCCCCTGCTGGTATCGTAAGAACGGCTTTCCCCCGTACAAAAATAACTGCCGTACATATAAAAGCCATAAAAACTGTGATCCGTTTCACTGGCTACGAAATTTCCGAGAAACTCCCCCTGCACGGACCAAGGGCCATCCACCCAGGCCGCTTCAACGCCGAGACTCTCCATGTCTTGCGCATGAACGTCACCGGTGTCGGCCAGAAAGGGCGCTGCGTGGCTTTCAGGACGGCTGCGGTAGCGGATCGAGGCGTTTCCCGAGCGCAGGTAGTTCAAGTCCAGCCCCAAGTGGAGCAGGCGCGTCGCACCTGAGTTTTCCGGTTCGACCGCATAAATCGGCAGCCAGGTCAAACGGCCAATGATGCGGGTGAAGTCTGTGGTGGCATCGCCGACATCGGTGCCGAGGCTTTGGGCGAATTGCCCCAGTGACCAAGTGGCGCGATCATTGAGAAAAGGCCGGCGGAATTGCCAACCGGCGCTGATCCTGGGGGCCAGCCCCTGAATCGGCGTCGCCCATTCCATGAAGGTGGCATCCCGGCTACTGCCGGAGGCTTCAAGGCTCATGGCCGGTATGAAGGAACCGACCCTGAGGTTGCCGACATAGGGAATGTGCCTGAATTCCAAGAAGACATCGTCCAAGACGAAATGCGAGTTGTCAACCGCCATCACATTGACGCTGTACGAAAAAGGCACCAGAAGAATCGCATCACCCGTGGTATAAAAACGCCAGCGGCGCAGTTCCACTAGGTTGGGTGTCGGCTCCATGCCGTTGCCATTCACAAAAAATGCGGCATCGAGATCAACCCGCCCGCCGATTTTACCCGACAGTTTAACGCGGTCGGTGAATAGGGAGGGGAAAGAAGGCGCTTCCTCGTCGTCCGTCAACGCCCTTCCCCCCTTGGGACGGCTGCCGTAAAAGGTGTAGTGCAGCCCATACCACCCTTGCCATTCCAAGTCCCAGTGAGAGGGCACTCTTTCTGCGGCAGGCGTTTTGGTAGCCACGGGTGCAATGACGGTCTTCTGCGACGGTTCCGACGGATTGAAGTTCTCGGAGTGTCGGGCTGGACGGTCTAGGCTGGGCAAATCCGCCTCGTCAACGGGCAGGGCGGACAGCCTTGCGGAAAACTGCAACCCTAAAAACCCAATGGCGATGAAGATCAATTTACGCAATGTGTTGGGGATTTAGGTTTAGGCGATTTACGGGAATGTTTGTACCTGTAGGGTGGCCTTCAGGCCACCATGGCGGCATGAATGCCGCCCTACATAGGGATAATCTTTACAAGAAATCGGTTTACCAATTTCCCGTCAAACCGATGAACGGCCCATTCAAAGTCGCGCTGGTGGCGGTGGGCCCATCCCTGTCAACCCGGTAGCGGACGGCCTTGTAGCCCGCTTCCAAAGAAATGGGTATGTCGAATGCAGTCGTGCGATAGCCAATCTCCCCCAAGATGCTGCCGGTAAAGTTCACGCTCTGGACGCCGAAGCCGCCGAAATTGAAATCCGTCATCACATACCAGTTAGGCGTCAAGTCGAAACCGATCCGCCCGCCGATCAGGGGGCTGGTAAATGAGTGGCTAGTCGAGGGGCTAAGCTGGATTAAGCCGCCAGGGCCTGAAAACGAGACGCTATTGTCCAGCCAAAGGGTGCGCGCCCCAACGTAAACATCCAGCCTATTGGGGCGTTTTTTACCTTGATAGTCGCGAATTTCCGAGGCTTTGGCACCAAAAATCCGATACATCAGGCCGTAGTCCATCAGGCCCAATTCGCTGTTGATGCCTTCGCTAACCCGGCCAAACGCAGGATTCAGCCGTAGGTTAATATAATTGCCGTCCATGTAGAAAGCGAAACGATCATAGTGCACCTCAAAGTGGCCCATGAACCCGAGCGGGATGCGCCTCGACTTACCGACGATGTCAATGAAATTGACATCGACCGAGCCAGTGCGCTGACCCGCCGAGAAACTGCCGTCAACGCCGGGTAGCCACAGGTAGGTCGTCAGGTTGAAGCCCCAAGGGCTTGAGCCGGCGGGCTTGTCCGAGGCGGGTGTCTTTGATGTTTCCTCGGAACGGACCGAAGCAGTAAACAGTGAGGTAGCCAGAAACGCCAATGCCAGGGGATGGAAAGAGGTTTTTTTTTGCAAGGGGCTGGGCATCGTTTGTATTTTCCAAATCATTGGCCGTCAATGGGTGGTATTTGGGCGGCACATTCAACCACAGTCAGATGTTTGTAGGCAAAAGGAAAGAGCTTTTATAATGGTAAGCTGTTGATTCCGTTCGTGATGGGTTCTGAACTTGTGGAAAGTTCAGGACACGAACGGAATCAGATTATCAGAAAAACTTAAGGTTTTTCTTTTCCTGATGTCCAATCGGACAAGCGGTTTGCCGCAGACTCGGACCAGAAGTCCATGGCGCTCTGCACATCGCCCCACCGCCACTGGAAGCCGGCGGTGGCCGACCCGGACCCTAGGCGTTTATCCACGATGGCCGCAAGCACTTGCCCACTCACGGAATCCTCCAGCTTGGCCTCCACTTGGGCACCGCCTACGAAGGGGAAGGTTCCCGTCGCCAAGCGCGTGATGCTGGACAACAAGCGCGCCTGGGGGACGATCATGGAGATGGAGCGTAATACCGGCGTGGCCGATTCCGCATCCGTCAGCGCCACAGTCAAAGTCATCACCCCCGGCCCTGGCTCGTCCACCACTTGGAATTTCTTGCCCAAATTTTCCTTCAAACTTTGTTGGAAATAATTGATCAGGGTTTGCCGGTCGGACTGGGGAATCTGGGCCTCCTCGCTGCCCCAATAGGTCACCGGGGCGATGATGACCTTGTTAAATTGGCTCCAATTGACATCCGGCCTCACATAACGCAAGCCCATTTGCCCTTTGCCGCCGGGTGTCAGCTTGTCGCAGTATTTTCCGATAAGCCCACAATGAGTGTCAGCCAAGGTGATGGGTGCTTTTTGCACGGCAGTGCAGGCGCTTAAGAGCAAGGTTCCTAAGCCTAGCAGCACGGCAATATTGGTTTTGCCACTGGCCCTAAAACTACGCTTTGATGGATTTTTCATGGTGATCCCCTTAGTTGATGTTGATGAATACAGGCAAATTAGGTTACAATTAGCAATTGAAACAATACGTCATGTCGGGACTGTCCTCATGTTTTCGCTAACTGATTATATTGTATTCTGAAGGATTTCGCACTGCAAAGGCTTGGGCAAACCGCCACTCCCTTCGAGCGACTGAATTATTGAGTTAGGCCGATGCAATGCAAGCCCACCTTAACCAGCCCACAGCTAACCCACTGCGTCGCCAAAATCCGCGAACACCTGATCTCCCTAGCCCTCGCATCCGCACCCTTCTGCTGCTAACACAAACCGCTTACGTCAAACCTTTAGCTCGTTTTCCCCACTCACTACAATCAGGAGAAAGTCTTATGAGAATCAAAAAAACATTCACCCTAGGCATGGCTTTCGCATTGTTGGGCGCGGTCGGCGGTGTCGCCGTCGGTGCGGGCGGCGGTGGCGGTGTCTTGGCGGATCCCGGCGCGGTGGAAGGCAAGCACTTCCATCCGCTGGGCAAGATGCCGTCGAAGTTCACCATTGACCTGCGCAACGGCATCAAGGCAACGCTGCCCTTCGAGGACAAGCGGGACTTCGACGAGGCCGGGAAGGGCTTCATCGCCGCGCCGCCGTACAAGCAGATCATGGCTGATGCCGGTCACGTTGCCTGGGACATGGCCAGCTATGAGTTCCTGTTGAAAGGCAAGGATTTCGAGAGCATCCATCCCTCGCTGCAACGCCAGGCCGTCCTCAATATGGCCTATGGTCTTTACGAAGTCCTGCCCGGCAAAATCTATCAGGTGCGCGGTTACGACTTGGCTAATATCAGCTTCATCAAGGGCGACACTGGTTGGATCATTTTCGATCCGTTGACCGCCAAGGAAACCGCCCGGGCGGCGCTGGCATTCATCAACGAGAAGCTTGGGCCACGTCCGGTCGTGGGCGTCGTCTACTCCCACTCCCATGCGGATCACTTCGGCGGCGTGCGCGGGGTGGTGGACGAAGCCGACGTGCGCAGCGGCAAGGTCAAGGTTATCGCACCAATAGGCTTTTTAGAGGCCGCGATCTCCGAGAACGTGTTTGCCGGCAATGCCATGTCGCGGCGCACCCAATACCAATACGCCGTGTTGCTGGCACGCAGCCCTTTCGGCCATGTGGACCAGTCGATTGGCAAGAACGTAGCGAACGGCAATGTCGGGCTGATCCCGCCGAACCTCATCATCACCAAGGATTTCGAGGAAGTGACGCTTGACGGCGTGAAGATGGTGTTCCAGAACACGCCGGACACCGAAGCGCCGGTCGAGATGAACACCTACTTCCCGCAGTTCAAAGCTTTCTGGGCGGCGGAGAACATCACCGGCACGATTCACAACATTTACACCTTGCGCGGCGCACCGGTGCGCAACGCCTTGAACTGGTCTAAACAGATCAATAACGCGCTGTATAAGTTCGGTCAGGAGGCCGAGGTGATGTTCGCGTCGCACAGTTGGCCTCGCTGGGGCAACGAACGTATTCAGGAAGTGATGCGCACCCAGCGCGACACTTACGCCAACCTCAACAACCAGACCTTGCACTACGCCAATCAGGGCGTAACCATCAACCAGATTCATAACGTCTATCAACTACCACCAAGCCTGTGGAAGCAATGGCCCGCGCACAGCTACCACGGCTCCAGCGAACACAACAGCCGAGGTGTCATCAACCGCTTCCTAGGCTACTGGGACGGCAACCCGGCCACGCTGATTCCGCTCTCGCCAGAAGATTCCGCGCCGCTGTACGTCGAGATGATGGGTGGCCCGGCCAAGATCATGACCAAGGGCAAGAAGCTCTATGACCAGGGCAAGTACCTTGAGGCATCGGAGATTCTGAACCGGCTGGTCTTTGCCCAGCCCAAGAACCAAGCGGCCAAGAACCTGCTGGCGGATGTCTTCGAGCAGATCGGCTACCAGAAGGAAAGTCCGAGTCTGCGCAACAGCTTCCTCCAAGGGGCGTATGAACTGCGCACAGGTCTGCCGGGCGGCGTGCCGGTCAGTTCGTCCGGGCCGGACGTGGTCCGGGCGATGTCGACTGAGAACTGGCTCGACTTCCTCGGCATTAGCGTGGACACCAAGAAGGCAGAGGGCATGGCGTTCGTCATCAACTTGGCGACTCCCGACAACGGCGAGAAGTACCTAGTGGAGATGAGCAATGCGACGCTGACCAACATCAAGGGCGAGCAGGCGAAGAAACCGGACCTCACGATTACCCTTAACCGCACCGAACTCGACCAAGTGATGATGGGCGTGAGCACGTTCGACGACCTGATCAAGGCCGGCAAGGCAACATTCGAAGGCGACCGCAAGCCTTTCGATCAGTTGAGAGGCTTAATGGTCTCGTTCACGCCGAACTTTGAGATACTGCCTGGAACCGCAGCCGTGAAAACGGCGACTCCGCCGGATACGAACCCGCTCAAGGTGCCCGACTTGGCACCGGCGGACTCGGCGGGCGACTGACGCGCAACGGCAGAACCACGTTCGTAGTCCAATCGCTTGACGGGTTCCACCTCCCGGTGCATCATTCGGCATTAACGGGCGATGTGGGCCATCCATTCCGCCCTTTTCATTAACCATACGGGGAAACAAAACTTATGATGAAGCATCGTGCCAGTGTTTGGATTGTGTCAGGTGTTTGTGCCGGAATGTTGGCCGGCTGTAGCGCCCCGGCGGTGCGGGCGAAGAACGCGACGGATCCAACCCCTGCCGCTGGGGGGAACCTCCTCACCGTGGAAAAGGTCAATGACGCCCAGCAGGCTTGGTGCGATTCCCTAGTCAACATTGCCAAGACTTACGCTGCCGGGGGCGATTACCAGACGGTGGCGACCAAGGTGCTGAGCAATCAATACAATTATGATTACGGCACGGTGCTGTTCAATCCCACGTTAACCTTCGGCGAACAAAATTTCCGCTTGGACAAGGAAGGCGCCGCCGCGTACTTCATTGGCGGCAATCCCAAGTACCCCAATGACGCCGGTTTCGCCCTCAAGCCCTGGGTCGGCTGCCGCTATACGAACGAGGGTGTCTTGATCGACGGCGACTTCGCATTCACCATGGGTAACGTTTTCCTGACCGATGCCAAAGGGAAAGAGACCATGGTCGATAAGTTCTTCGCGTTCAAGCGGGGCAATGATGGCAAGCTAAGGATCATCGTTCACAAGTCGGCGTTGCCGTTCAAGCCGAACTGATCGGCACGGTTCTTCTTCCCTGTCTGACCGGCGTTTCGGCCCTTGCCGCCCCGCCGGCTTTGCATTTGGAGTGGTTGGAATTAATGCTTGATTTCGGCAAGATTGTACGCAAAAGTTTCGAATCCAGGATGAATTGGCCGATTAAGGGGTTCGCCTTGGCCGCTTTGGTTTTCTTCAGTTGGCTGGCCTTTACCCAGAATGTCAGATTAAGCCCATGGCAGCCCACTGGTTCTTGGTTCAGCCTGGATTTTTGGCGTTTTCCCATTGAACGTAACGCAATTTTGCGGGTGCCGCAACTAGCGACCTACCTAAAAAGTGTTTTTGTGCTGCCGGACAGTGAAAGCGTATGGGCGGTGGGGGAAGATGGTTTGATTATCCACAGTGATGACGGTGGACGACATTGGCAAACCCAAAATAGCCATACCAAGGATAACTTGTACAGCGTGCAATTTGCCGATGCACAGCGTGGGTGGGCCGCAGGCTTCAACGGCACCATTGTTGCCACTAAGGATGGCGGACTGACTTGGCAACTACAAGCCAGCGGGCCCCGCGTTAGCCTGAATGGCCTTTATTTTGTCGATCCACAACATGGCTGGGCCGTGGGCGGTGGCGGCACACTACTTGCCACGCAAGATGGCGGGAATAACTGGCAGTCCCAGGCAGTCAATACCCAGGAGAATCTCACCGAGGTCTATTTTACCGATCCGATGCATGGCTGGGTGGTGGGTTGGAACGGTACGATTCTCCTTACCGCCGATGGCGGGGTGAGTTGGCAAATTCCAACCTCCCCCACCAAATCGAACCTCTATGGCGTTTATTTCGTTGACATCCAGCATGGCTGGCTGGTGGGCAACCAAGGGGTCTTGCTTGCGACCATTGATGGCGGGCAAAACTGGCATAGCCGTGAGATAAAATTCGACAGCAATGCCGAGGATCTAGCCTCCATTCACTTCACCGATGCCCAACACGGTTGGGTGGTAGGCTGGAACGGCACCCTCCTGGCCACAAGCGACGGAGGCGAAAACTGGCGCGGGCAGGGCAGCAATACTAAGCAGCCTTTAACGGGCGTTCACTTCTCGGATGGGAATAACGGTTGGGTGGTGGGCGCAAATGGCACGATCCTCGCCACTGAGAACGGCGGCAAAGCATGGCTGGCTGAATCCAGTGTGCCGGATAAAGGGTTCGGCAGTGTCCAGTACATCGATGCCCGGCGGGGTTGGGGGGTGGATGCAAGCGGCATTATCCTTGCCACCACGGATGCCGGGCAAAGCTGGAAAGCCCACGGAAAATCAACCGAAAAACTGAATTCGCTGAGTTTCGTCGATGAGTTCAGAGGTTGGGTTGTAGGCGACAATGGGGTGATTTTCTCCACCGCCGACGGTGGCGGTCATTGGCAAAGCCAAAGTGGGAATGTAAGGGAAAAACTAAACAAGGTGTTTTTTGTGGATGTTAAAACTGGCTGGGCCTTGGGCAAAAAAGGGACTATCCTCGCCACGCACGACAGTGGGGAAACTTGGCAACCCCAATTCTCCGAAGTTGAGGAAAACTTTTGGGGTGCCTCCTTCATAGATTCCTTGCATGGCTGGGCTGTGGGTGCCAAAGCTAGCATTATCCACACAAAAGACGGGGGGCAAACGTGGTCACCCCTGACTGTGTTGGGCTCCACCGAGATAGTCGCAAGTTTCATCGGGGTTTTCTTTTCCGATGTCAACGTCGGCTGGGCAGTGGGCGAAAGAGGGGTGATCGTTGCCACTTTTGACGGTGGACAAAGCTGGCAAATGCAAGCCAGCGGGGTCTCAGTAAGCTTGCGAGACATCTATTTCATTAATTCCGATAATGGCTGGGCGGTGGGGGATCATGGCACTGTCCTGTCCACCCGCAATGGAGGGCAAACTTGGCAGGCCCTCGATGTCGGGACAACAGAAAATCTTTTTAGCATCCACTTTGTTGACAATGCCTTCGGCTGGATGGCAGGCGAAACCGGCCTTCCGATAATCAGCCGTGACCTTGGTCAAACTTGGTCTTCCCCGCAGCTTAGGTTTTATCCGGCCCCTTGGTATCATCTGGCGTGGCCTTTTTGTTTGCTGATACTCCTTGCCGGGTTGAAAAACAAAGCGGTGAATAGTGGGCAGACTTCTTTGCAGACGGTAATTCCAGCATCCGAAACGGGTTTGGAAATAGCCGAAACAGGAAAGTCAAAGTCTGAAAAGCCCCCTCCAACAGCTTATTGGCCCGGAATATCCCGATTTATTGCAAAATATTATGCGCCCAAAAAGCAAGAACGGGCATTCGTTACGGATAATCCGCCCACAGAAGTTGATCATGTCCAGGATGGGCCGACGCTTAATTCACCGAGAATCCATCGCATAGGGATGTTGGCAGGTTTTCCCGAACTGCTGTCTGTTTTCGTTCTACCCGGCACCGATAAACTTTGGGCAGTTGGCGAAAACGGCACAATCATAGCCAGCAGCGATGGGGGAGCGAACTGGCAAACCCAGGCCAGCACTACCAAGGAAAGGCTTTGGAGTGTGTGCTTCATCGATGGGCAAAGGGGGTGGGCGGTGGGTGAAAACGGCACGATACTGGTCACTCGCAATGGCGGCAATAAATGGCAGGTACAACGCAACAATACACGGCGTACTTTTTCGAGCGTGTATTTTGCCGATGCCCGAAGGGGTTGGACCGTGGATTGGCTGGGGATGATATTTACAACCTATGACGGAGGAAAAAACTGGCAATCCTTGGTCCTCTCGCAACAAACGCTCACTTATGTCTATTTTGCAGACGCACAAAATGGATGGGTCGTGGGTTGGAATGGTGGTATTTTTGCCTCCACTGACGGCGGGGAATCGTGGCAGGCGCAAAAATCCCCTGCCAATGCCCAGCTTTCATCCGTACATTTCCCTGACAGTCAAAATGGTTGGGCGGTCGGCAATCGCGGCACTATCCTAGCCACCCGCAATGGCGGGGGAACGTGGCAATCTCAAACAAGTCCCACGGACTTCGATTTGACCAGCGTCTATTTCACTGACTCCGAAAGCGGGTGGATCGTAGGTGCGAATGGCACCATCCTGAAAACTTCCGATGGAGGCCATAGTTGGCTAACTCAAACCAGCGAGTGCCAGAAAATGCATGAATGCGTAAGATTCGCCGACGCTACAAATGGCTGGATCGTAGGTTCAAAAGGCACAATCCTTGCCACATCCGACAAGGGCCAGACTTGGCAGACTCTGTACACCAAACCCAAAAAAGGGTTTAAGAAAATTCATTTCGTTGATGAAAAACAAGGCTGGGTCGTGGGGGAGGAAGGCACGATTCTCGCCAGTCGGGACGGCGGTGCAACTTGGCATCCACAAGGGGTCAACATTACCGCCAACCTTGAGAGTGTCCGCTTTATAGACAATCAACATGGATGGGTGGCTGGAAGAAACGGGACGATACTTTCAACCCATGATGCTGGATTTAATTGGCATGAGCGGGTCAGTTCGACCCATAAATTCATTAACAATTTGTTTTTCGTAGATATTAATAATGGCTGGGCCGTCGGTCATGAGGGTACGATTCAGCTCACCCTTGATGGCGGACGGACTTGGCAACCCGTTTTTGTAAAGGCGGATGCGAATCTCTCAAGTGTATTCTTTATCGACGTTGAAACTGGCTGGGCGGTGGGCGATAAAGGTACGGTCCTCGTCACCCGCGATGGTGGCATAACTTGGCAGCCCCAAAACGGGAGGACCAAAAAAAATCTCGCAAGCCTGCATTTTTTTGATTCTGCGCGTGGCTGGATTGTAGGCGAAAACGGGACTGTCCTCACTACCACCGACGGGGGCAAAAAGTGGATTGCACATGCCGGTAATATCAATGCATCTCTGAACTCCATCCATTTCCTAGACGACAATTACGGCTGGATAGTGGGGGAAAATGGCTTTGTCATCGCCACCCAGGATGGGGGGCAAAACTGGAGCCTACAGGAAAGTGGCTGCATGGAAAACCTCAATGGCATTCAGTTCATCAATGTCCAAACTGGTTGGATCGTAGGTGACAACTCCACCCTGCTGGCTACTCAAGATGGCGGGGTGACTTGGAATCGCGCCGAGTTGAACTTCCCGGCACAAGACTCCTTTGATATGCGCGCACCACGCGACAACCCGACATTGCCCGCAGGCCGCAGTGAAGGCGTCTCGCCAGACATCAGGGATGCACGGGAGGGCTGGCTTCAACCCCCGCATCCAGGCCGGGGACTGCCGCCGGTCAATCAACCGAAGGAGGCGGGGGCTTCCCAGGCAACTTCTGATGGAGTTGCGTCGGCCTTTCCTGTCTCGTCGCGGAAGAATGCCCCTGCTGCACCTGTGGCCACGGCCAAACCCCTTGTTGCGGAACTAGGGAATGAGGAAGAAAAAGGGCTGGCGACGATGGAAAGGCTACACGCCATGATGACCAAGGGCATCATCAGCGCCGAAGAATACGAAAAACAAAAGGCCGAGATGCTAGCGGTTTCCAAAATGGAAAAGCTGCATGGCTTGATGTTGAAAGGCGTCATCAGCGCAGAAGAATACGAAACGCAAAAATTCGATTTGTTAAAGAAGTTGCTATGATCAAAAATGACTGACAATCCGCTCGTCCTCCTCCAAAACTTTGGATGCGTCGCCTACCAGCAAAGGGTCTGGAAGGTGGGCGATCTTGAGGCTCTTGTTGGGGTAGGGCAGTGAATAGAGGAAATGCCTCATGCAATTTAGCCTAGCACGCTTTTTGTCGTCGGATTTGATGACCGTCCACGGAGCGTCGGCGGTGTCGGTATGGAAAAACATGGCTTTTTTCGCCTCGGTGTATTCGTCCCAACGGTCTAGGGACTTGATGTCAATGGGACTGAGCTTCCAGTGTTTCAAAGGGTCGTCGCGGCGGGATATGAAGCGGCGCAATTGCTCGTCCCGGCTTACCGAGAACCAATACTTGAACAGCCGGATGTTGCTACGCACCAACATCCTCTCAAGCTCCGGGGTCTGGCGCAAAAACTCTAGGTATTCCAGTGGACGGCAAAACCCCATTACTCGCTCCACCCCGGCACGGTTATACCAAGACCGGTCAAAGAACACCATTTCGCCAGCGGTGGGGAAATGGTCGATGTAACGCTGGAAATACCATTGTCCGCGCTCCATTTCGGTGGGCTTTTCCAACGCCACCACACGCGCGCCACGCGGATTGAGGTGCTCCATGAAACGCTTGATGGTGCCGCCCTTGCCTGCGGCATCGCGGCCTTCGAACAACACGATGACCTTTTGGCCGGTTTCTTTGACCCAGTTTTGCACTTTCAGCAATTCGATCTGCAAGTCTTGCTTGGTGCGTTCGTACTCGCGTCGGCGTATGCGGTCGGGATAGGGGTATCCCGGAGGCAATTCGGCATCTTCACTGTCCTCGTCGCTGCCGTGCGGGGCGTTGGCCACCAGCATCGCGGTGGGTTCATGGCTGATCGCCTGAATTTCCTCGGCGGCCTCCCGGTTGGGGGGCGAGGGATGATTTATGTCATCTTCCGGCAAGCTGTCTTCGGCATCGGCGTGGGCCGGGGAAGACTTGATCTCTTCTGCTTTGCCGGTGGATTTTCGGTTGTTTTGGCTCATGGGATGGGTTCCTGAATTGGTTTGGCGCTTAATTTTTGCAATGATATTACTCTTCTTATGGGTGGGATAGACAGTGGCAAGGCGATCCAAGTTGAAAAAAAAGCTTAAATTACCTATTCTTTGACAATAGATCAGACTCCTGGCGCTTGCCTCTCAACAGATTTTAAGCCTAGGCCGGAGCCTTTACTGCCCTCGGGATTGATTGAAACCGGGGATTACCTCCAATCACACGAAATTGACAGCACACGAGGGAAGGACATGACCGACAGCAGCAGCCAGATTTGGGAAAACGTACCCAGCCCGTTTTGTGGCATCAGTTCGGACGATCTGAAGATTCAGGTCAACGGCAACGGGATCAAGGTGTTGGAACACGGCGATGCCGTCACCCTGGCCGGTTTTGAGCAACCCATCACCGACACCCAACCCCGCGTGAGCGGCAAAACTGTTTCCATGGAAGAGGCGACTGCGGTTGCTGCGGGTTATTTGCGGGATGCCCGGCTACCGCTGTTCGGCGGCTTCGGCACCGATGTCAACGACACCCGCGCCGCCTTGTCATTGGCCGACCGTTGCGGTGCGGTGCTGGACCAGGCCCGCGCCGAAGGCGGTTTACGCAATTTGCTGGTGCTGTCCGACACTGGCTGGATGGCGACCACCTTGGCCGAATTGAAAAACCGCGCCGAAGTGTTGGTCGTGTTCGGCAGCGACATCGAAGCCGACTTCCCCCGATTCTACGAGCGTTTCATCTGGAATAAAGAAACGCTGTTTGGCCTAGACACCGGCAAGCGGGAAATCATCTACATAGGCCGCACACCCTCTGGCGACGCATCGACTTCACCCGATGGGCGCAAGGCGCAAGTCCTAGCCTGTCCGGCCGAAAGCTACCCGGAAGTCGCCGCCGCCCTCAATGCCTTGGCTAGAGGCGTGAGGCTACAGGCCGAAACCATCGGCGGCATCAGCGTGGCCGACCTGCAAGCCGTCATCGACAAGCTGAAATCCGCCAACTACAGTGTATTGACCTGGGCGGCGGGCCATTTGAACTACCCCCATGCCGAACTGACCGTCCAGCAGCTCTGCCAAGCCGTCGTTGCCCTGAACCAATCTGGCGCCACCCGCTCCGCCGTGCTGCCCTTGGGCGGTCAAGACGGCGACCGCACCGCCAGCCAAGTCTTTGCCTGGCAAACCGGCTATCCCACCCGCATCAGCTATGCGCGTGGGTATCCTGAATATGACCCTTACCATCATTCCACCGCCCGGCTATTGGCTTCTGGCGAGGCTGACGTGCTGGTGTGGATTGCCACGATCAATGCCCGCCAGACCCCGCCCGTTGCCTCTATTCCGACTATCGTGATAGGCCGGTCTGGCATGGTGTTCGAGCAAGAGCCTGACGTGTATATCCCTGTCGGCGCGCCGGGCATCGACCATGCCGGGCATATGTACCGGTGTGATAATGTAGTGAGTATGCCTTTGCGTAAGCTGCGAGATTCGGGGTTGCCGAGCGGGGCGGAGGTGTTGATTGGTATACAGAGGGCATTAGGATAAATGCTCATAAAGTAATTTTTTCAATGATTTTAAATCTTGTCTGCTCAATCGTCACACAGACACCCAATAGTTTTAAACGGGAGTGAAAGTAATATGTATGCAGTCACCTTTGACCTTGATATGGAAACCCTACGGGAAGCTTATCAAACCCCATCTTACAACAACGCTTATACTGACATCAGGCGATTGTTGGTTGATGAGTTCGGTTTTGAGTGGCAACAGGGAAGCGTATATTTTGGTGGAAGCACAGTCGATGCGGTAACCTGCGTTCTTGCTGTCCAAGAACTAACTTCAAGGTACGACTGGTTCAGCCCTAGCGTAAGGGATATTCGGATGTTGAGGATTGAGGACAACAACGACTTAATGCCCGCCATCGAAAGGGCAGAACGGTCAAAAGTGAGTGTAAAAAAAAACGTTGAAGAAATCCTTCAACTAGCGGCTTGATGGAGAATATCTATATCCTTTTAAGACTTAAAGTAAAGAGGAAAATTAATGAACACCGATGATTTCATCGTATGGGCTGTAGTTTTGGCTGGTGGTCTTGGATCGCTAAGTGGTGTATTGGGTCAACAAATACCAAAAGTTTTTCTCCCGGTAGGTCTCGATCCCGTAATCAATACTCCTGTATTGCGGTGTAATGAATGTACGGATATTGAAATGATTTTCATCCTGACACGGAAAGGATATCCAGAAATACCAGATGACGAAACACTTAAAAACTGGGTAGATGAGTGGAAAAAAAGAGATATAGAAAAAAGAACTGACTTTAAACCCACTCATATTGTTTATGAAGAAGATATCGGTTAGAAAAATTTTAGTAACGAAGTAGGATCGGTCATAGGCTTATATCGATTTATTTCTGATGAAATCAAGAATAAAAGAATTAGAATTTCAGATGAAGAAAATTTACCAACTCATTTGCTAATAGTTGCGGGCGATAACTACATCACTTCTGATTTTACACCTTTAATCCAAGCAGCATAAAGCTTTGGCGTAAGCCGTTATAACGTAACTAAAAATATCCACACTAATAACCTACGCACTATTTGGAGTGTAAAGAATGTCAAACATCGCCGAACGAATCTATGAAATAATGCAATATTTACCTGATGACAAGGCTGCTGAAATCCTTGATTTTGCTGAATTTGTCAAAGCGAGGGAAAGCCAAGATGAAGAAAAATTTTTTGCCGTGGCTGGTCTTTGGGAAGGACGTGGTTTGGATCAGGCGCAACTGCGGAAAGAAGCATGGCCGGATAGGCAGATATGATTCTCTGTGACACCAATATCCTGATTGAGTTTTATAAAAACAATCCGGCTATTGTCCAAGAGTTGCGTGACATCGGTAGTGACACTATTTCCATCAGCGTGATTACCCAAGCAGAGCTTTATTTTGGCGCACTAAACAAGCAAGAACTAGCTGCCATTCGTCAACACTTGCGCATGATTCATCGGTATTCCATCGACGCTGGCACGGCAACCTGTTTTATCGACTTAATGGAACAATATGCCTTGAGCCATAAGCCATCCATACCTGATATGTTGATTGCTGCGACCGCTCTTGTTCATGATATAGAGCTTTACACCTTGAATATCCGCGACTTTAGGTTTATTCCCAAGATTCGCTTATATTTTCCAGAAAGCAATTGAAAATTTGTCATGGCTATCAATCCAAAAATCTCATATATCAGCGAAGAAGATTATCTCCAAGGGGAGTTAGTCAGTGAGACTAAGCACGAATACTTGGATGGACAAGTTTATGCAATGGCTGGAGCCAGCCGTAATCACGAAAGGATAGCGGGTAATGTGTTTGGCGAAATAAGGAACTGGCTTAAAAATTCCCCCTGTGAACCCTTCGCCTCAGACATGAAAGTCAAAGCCGGGGCCAATTTTTTTTATCCTGATGTGATGGTGGTTTGTGAAGAGCAAAATCCACATGAGTATTACTCCGACTCACCTACTATTTTAGTAGAGGTATTGTCAAAATCCACGCGCAAAACAGATGAAACCACTAAACGAATGGTTTATTTTAATATTCCTAGCCTCCAAGAGTATGTAATTATCGAGCAGGATATAGTCGATGTTGAGATATGCAGACGAAGCAAGGGTTGGCTATCGGAACATTTTTTTCTGGGTGACGAGTTATGCTTTGAATCCATTGGCCTAATACTCACCGTGGAAGAAATTTATGCGCGGGTTGACAATGAGGATGTTACAACCTTTTTTGAAGAAAAGCGCCTCGCCTCAGAAAATGCGCTGGACTTATAACTGATTACTTGAGGAGAACTTCCACCATGCTAACCAAACTCACCGGCGGCAAAATCTACGACCCCGCCCACGGCATCAATGGCGAAATCCGCGACATATGGATTCGGGACGGGCGCATCATCCCATCGCCAAACAACGAACAAGCCAGCCAAGAATATAACCTGAGCGGCAAAGTGGTCATGGCCGGGGCCATCGACATGCACACCCACATCGGCGGCGGCAAAGTCACCATCGCCCGCAACTTGTTGCCGGAAGACCATCGTGGCGACCCGGTCGAGCGGCAAGGCTTGATGCGGGCAGGTTGCGGCCATGCCGTACCCTCCACGCTGACCACGGGCTACCGCTATGCGGAAATGGGTTACACGGCAGGTTTTGAGCCGGCGGTGCTGCCCATCAACGCCCGGCAGGCCCATCACGAAATGGCCGACGTGCCAATGCTGGACGTGGGGGGGTATGCGATGCTTGGCAGCGATGATTATTTCTTGCGGATGCTGCAAGCGGGGAAATCCCAAGAGGAAATCAACAATTACGTCGCTTGGACCATCCATTCGGCTCAGTGCATCGGCATCAAAGTGGTCAATCCGGGCGGCATAAGCGCGTTCAAGTTCAACCAGCGCAGCTTGGATTTGGAGGAGCAACATGTCTATTATGGTGTCACTCCGCGCCAAGTGTTGCAAACCTTAGCCCGTGCCGTGCATGAGCTAGGCGTTCCGCACCCGCTGCATGTGCATGGCTGCAATCTGGGCGTCCCTGGAAATATGCAAACAACGCTGGACACCATCAGCGGCATTGAAGGCTTGCCAATGCACCTGACCCACATCCAGTTCCACAGCTATGGCACGGAAGGCGACCGCAAATTCTCCTCCGGCGCGGCGCAGATTGCCGAGGCGTTCAACAAAAATAAGAACATCACCATGGACGTGGGGCAAATCCTGTTTGGCGCGACCGTCACCGCCTCCGGCGACTCCCAGCGCCAGTTTGCCAACACCGCCCACGCCCATAACAGCAAGTGGGTGGTCATGGACATCGAATGCGACGCGGGTTGCGGCGTGGTGCCGTTCAAATACAAGGACAAGAACTTCGTCAACGCGCTGCAATGGGCCATCGGCTTGGAAATCTTCCTGCTCGCCGAAGACCCTTGGCGGATTTTCCTGACTACCGATCATCCCAACGGCGCACCGTTTACGATGTACCCGCATCTCATCAAGCTGTTGACCAACAAGAGTTTCCGCAACGACATGTTGGCGACCATCAACCCCGAAGCGGCGGCTTTAAGCACCTTAGGCACAATAGACCGCGAATATTCGTTGTACGAAATCGCCATCATGACCCGCGCCGGTGCGGCCCGACTATTGGGCCTGAAAGACCGGGGCCATTTGGGCGTTGGCGCGGGCGCGGACATTACCGTCTACACCGAACAGGAAGACAAGGAAGCGATGTTTGCCAAGCCCGATTACGTCTTCAAAGACGGCGAATTAGTCGTCAAGCATGGCGAGGTGGTGAAAATCGTCTGGGGCAATGTCCATACCGTCAAACCGGAGTTTGACCGTGGCCCGCTGGAAAAGGATTTGAAGGATTATTTTGATAAGTATCTGACGATGAAACTGGATAATTTCATTATCCGGGATGAAGAGATTGAGGGGGATGGAAGGAGCAAGATTATTGTGCATCCGTGTGGGAATGCGTAAATGAGCGAAGCTAATATGACGACTATTGCATACGAATTTGATCCCGGTATATTTGGGGCGTTACGCCTATCTCCCAACGAGTTTGCCCGTGAAATGCGCATCGCGGCTGCTGTGCAATGGTATGCCCAAGGTCGTGTTTCACAAGGTCGAGCAGCGGAAATCGCGGGTATTTGTCGTGCCGAGTTTATTGATGAATTATTCCAACGCAAAGTACCTGCTTGTCAGGTCACAGCGGAAGAGCTACTAGAGGAATTGCGGGAAGAATAAAATGTGGGTAGTCAATTCTTCACCCTTGATCGTACTGGGCAAAGCGGGGCTACTAGAATTGCTGGCAGAACTAGCCGGAAGTTTGATCGTGCCAATGGCTGTTTTCCATGAAGTGACTGTAAGAAAAGCAGAAGCCTCATTGATGGCGTTTCTTGAGCATTCGAGCCGGGTTCAGATAAAACCCAATGTCGAACATCGGCCTGAAATTCTGGCGTGGGATTTGGGAAGTGGGGAATCACAAGCAATTTCAATGGCGGCGCTCATGGGTGCAGAGCGGGTGGTTCTTGATGACTTGGAAGCTCGTCGCTGCGCTAACTCGCTTAACATCAGCGTCATCGGTTCGCTAGGTATTGTTGTGAAAGCCAAACAGAAAGGCTTAATTAGCGAGGCTAAAGCAATCATAGAACGCCTCCGTCGAGTTGGGCTATATTTGGATGATGGCTTGGTTGCCAAAGCTTTGGAGATGGTTGGGGAATAAATACCATCATTCTCGATACTTTGGAATTTGCCAATAAACTAAAAGCAGTCAGCAAAAAACTGACCATAAGTATACCATGCAATCCCATATACATTTTAACGCTAAATTAGAAGAAATTCCGCATGAAGTTTTACGGCTTGCATTTGAATTGCATAGCCAAAGGACTGATAAAATTTCGATTGAAGCATTAGATACTACTTCATTTGCCTCCCCAGAAATCAGTGAGATTTGCCATATTGAAGGAAATGAATTGATATTCACTTCACTCGCAGCCAGAAATCACTGCACGGCAGTCCATTGCCTCCGCGATTTTGGGAAGTCTGAACTTCCGCTAGATGTTCGCACCATTTTTGATAAAGCACATGAATTATGGACGAAAGAAATTATATATGATGACTTTGCTAGTGGACGCTTTTTGGGTTTAATATCTACAAAGTTAAACATATTAAAAGCTGGATATGATAGTATTTCTGCTTCTAATGATCGCAGCATTTCTGATATTATGAGAAGTATTGGAAATGCGTTACCGTTTCTAGCCAATATAGATATAGAGGACTTGATAGACTTAGTGGAAGCACAACACTTACAGCGTTTTCCATATCTATTGGTTACTTATTTATTTACGCCCATGTCGGCAAAGGATTGCCGACCTACTGCGTAACAAGGACTGTAGGGCGGCAACCCTTTGCCGCCAACGATTTCAAAACTTAAACAACGTAATCA